>NZ_JBFUHO010000011.1:0-149895 GCF_056402355.1 Variovorax sp. P4_B11 | reverse complement strand
AGTCGACGTGCGCGTAGTGGCGGTTGGCCGTCTCGTACTCGACGTGCGCGGTGTTGATCGTGATGCCGCGCGCCTTTTCTTCCGGAGCCGCGTCGATCTGGTCATAGGCCTTCGCTTCGCCGCCGAACTTGGCCGACAGCACGGTGGCAATCGCCGCCGTCAGCGTCGTCTTGCCATGGTCCACGTGACCGATCGTGCCCACGTTGACGTGCGGCTTCGTGCGGGTGAATTTTCCTTTTGCCATTTTCTATCCTTGAAAGAGCATTGCCCGTGTGAGGTTTAACGTCTGCACCCTGTTGCTGGTTCTCTCGCCACGGGCAACGAGAGGCACAGGGTCGCAGACAGAACGGATTTACTTCGTGCGCGAGGCGACGATGGCTTCGGCCACGTTGCGCGGTGCTTCGGAGTAGTGCTTGAATTCCATCGTGTACGTGGCGCGGCCTTGCGTGGCCGAGCGCAGCGTGGTCGAGTAGCCGAACATTTCCGACAGCGGGACTTCAGCCTTGATGAGCTTGCCGCCGCCGATCATGTCGTCCATGCCCTGCACCATGCCGCGACGCGACGAGAGGTCGCCCATCACGTTGCCGGCGTAGTCTTCGGGGGTCTCGACTTCAACCGCCATCATCGGCTCGAGGATCACCGGCGAAGCCTTGCGGGCGCCTTCCTTGAAACCGAAGATCGCGGCCATCTTGAAGGCCATTTCGTTCGAGTCCACGTCGTGGTACGAACCGAAGTGCAGCGTGACCTTGACGTCGACCACCGGGTAGCCGGCCAGCACGCCTTGCGTCAGCGCTTCGATCACGCCCTTCTCGACCGCGGGGATGTACTCGCGCGGCACCACGCCGCCCTTGATCGCATCGACGAACTCGAAGCCCTTGCCGGCTTCGTTCGGCTCGAGCTTGAGCACCACGTGGCCGTACTGGCCCTTGCCGCCCGACTGGCGAACGAACTTGCCTTCGGCATCTTCGACCGTCTTGCGGATGGTTTCGCGGTAGGCCACCTGCGGCTTGCCGACGTTGGCCTCGACGCCGAACTCGCGCTTCATGCGGTCGACGATGATTTCGAGGTGAAGCTCACCCATGCCGGAGATGATGGTCTGGCCGGATTCCTCGTCGGAACGCACGCGGAACGACGGATCTTCCGAGGCCAGGCGCTGCAGCGCGATGCCCATCTTTTCCTGGTCGGCCTTGGTCTTCGGCTCGACGGCCTGCGAGATCACGGGCTCGGGGAATTCCATGCGCTCGAGCGTGATGATGGCGTCCGGGTCGCACAGCGTTTCGCCGGTCGTGACGTCCTTCAGGCCCACGCAGGCGGCGATGTCGCCGGCACGGATTTCGTCGATTTCGAGACGCTCGTTGGCGTGCATCTGCACGATACGGCCGATGCGCTCCTTCTTGCCCTTGACCGGGTTGTAGACCGTGTCGCCCTTGCTCAGCACGCCCGAGTAGACGCGCACGAAGGTCAGCTGGCCGACGTAGGGGTCGGTCATGAGCTTGAAGGCCAGCGCCGAGAACTTCTCCTCGTCGGCCGGCTTGCGGCTGGTTTCCTTCTCGTCGTCGTCGGTGCCTTCGACCGGCGGGATGTCCATCGGCGAGGGCATCAGTTCGATCACGGCGTCGAGCATGCGCTGCACGCCCTTGTTCTTGAACGCGCTGCCGCACATCATCGGCTGGATCTCACCGGCGATGGTGCGCGTGCGCAGGCCGAAGGTGATCTCGTCCTCGGACAGGTCGCCCTCTTCGAGGTACTTGTTCATGAGCTCTTCCGAAGCCTCGGCGGCGCTCTCGACCATCTTCTCGCGCCACTCCTTGGCGGACTCGAGCAGTTCGGCCGGGATCTCGCGGTAGTCGAACTTCATGCCCTGCGAGGCGTCATCCCAGTAGATGGCCTTCATCTTGCGAAGATCGACCACGCCCTGGAACTTGTCCTCGGCACCGATCGGGATCACGATCGGCACGGGGTTGGCCTTCAGGCGGTCGACCATCATCTGGCGCACGCGGAAGAAGTTGGCGCCGACACGGTCCATCTTGTTGACGAACGCGAGACGCGGCACTCGGTACTTGTTGGCCTGGCGCCAGACGGTTTCGGACTGGGGCTGCACGCCGCCGACCGAGTCGTACACCATCACGGCGCCGTCGAGCACGCGCATGGAACGCTCGACCTCGATGGTGAAGTCCACGTGGCCGGGGGTGTCGATGATGTTGATGCGGTGCTCGGGCATCGAGTGGTCCATGCCCTTCCAGAAGCAGGTCACGGCCGCCGAGGTGATCGTGATGCCGCGCTCTTGTTCCTGTTCCATCCAGTCGGTGGTGGCGGCGCCGTCATGCACCTCGCCCATCTTGTGGGTCACGCCGGTGTAGAACAGGATGCGTTCGGTGGTGGTCGTTTTGCCGGCGTCGATGTGCGCCGAGATACCGATGTTGCGGTAGCGCTCGATGGGGGTCTTGCGTGCCATGAAATTTACTCCGTTAACGGATGAAAGCCCGCCCACCGCTCTCGGTGGGTCGGGCTTCCAGCCTGTCTGATTGGGGGGGACGAGCGCTTAGAAGCGGAAGTGGCTGAAGGCCTTGTTGGCCTCGGCCATGCGGTGCACTTCATCGCGCTTCTTCATGGCGCCGCCACGACCTTCCGTGGCTTCCATGAGTTCGTTGGCCAGACGCAGGGCCATCGACTTTTCGCCGCGCTTGCGAGCGGCTTCCTTGATCCAGCGCATCGACAGCGCCAGACGACGGACCGGACGGACTTCGACCGGCACCTGGTAGTTCGCGCCACCGACGCGGCGCGACTTCACTTCGACCATCGGCTTCACGTTGTTGATGGCGATCGTGAAGGCTTCCAGCGGGTCCTTGCCCGGGTTCTTCTTCTCGATCTGGTCGAGCGCACCATAGATGATGCGCTCGGCGATCGCCTTCTTGCCGCCTTCCATGATCACGTTCATGAACTTCGACAGCTCGACATTGCCGTACTTCGGATCCGGCAGGATTTCACGTTTGGGGACTTCGCGACGACGTGGCATTTTTCTAACCTCTTTGCTTCAGTTGGCGCCTTTGCAGACACCGCGAGAGCCAACAAGAACTCTCACTTACTCGACCCAATATCGGGTCACTTCGTTCGATGCGCCGGCCAGGGCACTCGAACACCGCTGAATGAAATACAGAAAGCCTTAGGCCTTCTTGGGACACAGAAGGCTTAAGCCTTCTTGGGACGCTTCGCGCCGTACTTGGAACGCGACTGCTTGCGGTCTTTCACGCCTTGCAAGTCGAGCGAACCGCGCACGATGTGGTAGCGAACACCGGGCAAGTCCTTGACACGACCGCCGCGAACCAGCACGACGCTGTGTTCCTGCAGGTTGTGGCCTTCGCCGCCGATGTAGGAGATGACCTCGAAGCCGTTGGTCAGGCGCACCTTGGCGACCTTGCGCAGCGCCGAGTTCGGCTTTTTCGGGGTCGTGGTGTAGACCCGGGTGCAGACACCGCGACGTTGCGGCGAGTTCTGCATGGCAGGGCTCTTCGAATTGATCTTCTCGACCGTTCGACCCTGACGCACCAGTTGATTGATGGTTGGCATGTGTGAATAAGTCCCAAAACTACCCCGAAGACCCTAGGCGTGAACCGGCCGGACGGGGGAAACGGCCAAGGAGCGGCCGAAAACGTGAATCCCTTCGGAATTTCCGAAAAGCCTGCGAGTATACAACACTCGCCCCCAGGTTGGGCTCACTTCGTGTAGCCCGCCCACCCCCTACCGGGGGCGCAGCCAGCGGCCCGGCGAAGCCGGCTCCGCGACTGCCCACCAACAGGCGGGCGCTACGCGCCGCCGGAGAATAAACACGGCGCCTCTCTTCTATCGGCCGGCGCAGCCCGGCCCCTTCGTGAAACACCGCGGAACCGGCTTCGCCGGGCCGCTGGTGTTGCCCCCGGTAGGGGGTGGGCGCCCGGACACGAAGTGCCGGGCAACCTGGGGGCGAGCTATTTGATCCAGAGGCGCACGGCGTCCCAGGCGCGGCCCAGGACACCGGCCTGCTGCACCGCGTCCAGCGCCACCAGCGGCACCTCGGTCACCGGCTCGTCGCCCAGCGTGATCTTCAACGCGCCGATCGGCTGGAACTTGGTGAAGGGCGCGACCAGCGGGTCGGGGCGGACCACCTGGGTCTTGATCCTGCTGGCCGCGCCGGCCGGGACGGCGACCACGATGGCGTCGGGTCGGCCCAGCTTGACGGTGTTTTCCTTGCCCTTCCAGACGGCGGGCGTCGCCACGACCTGGTTGGCGTCGAACAGGCGGACCGCGTCGAAGGCGGTGTAACCCCAATTCAGCAGCTTCTGCGACTCGTTGGCGCGCGCGTTTTCGTCGGCCGTGCCCAGCACGATCGACAGCAGGCGGCGGCCGCCCGTCAGGTTCGGGAAGTCACGCTTGGCGGTGACGATCATGCAGTAGCCGGCCGCCTGGGTGTGGCCGGTCTTGAGGCCATCGACGGTCGGGTCGCGGAACAGCAGCAGGTTGCGGTTGGTTTCGTTGGTCGAGGGCGTGCCCGGCAAGCGGTACTTCTTGATCGCGTAGTAGTGCAAGTACTCGGGGAAGTCGCGCATCAGGCGGGTCGCCAGGATGCTCAGGTCGCGCGCGGTGGAGGTATGGCCGGGCACGGTCAGGCCTTCGGGATTCTTGTAGGTCGTGTTCTTCATGCCGAGGGCCTTGGCCTGCTCGTTCATGAGTTCGACGAAGTGCTCGACCGTGCCGCCCACGCCTTCGGCCAGCGCCACCGTGGCGTCGTTGCCCGACTGCACGATCAGGCCCTTGATCAGATCCTCGACCGGGACCTGCATCGTCGGGTCGATGAACATCCGCGAGCCGGGCATCTTCCAGGCCCGCGCACTGACCGGCAGGGTCTGCGTCAGGGTGATCTTCTTGGCCCGCAGCGCATCGAAAACCAGGTAGGCCGACATCAGCTTGGTCAGCGAGGCCGGCTCGACGGCGGAGTCGATGTCCTTCTGGGCCAGCATCTGGTTGGCCGTGACATCCAGCAGCAGGAAGCTGCGGGCCGCCACCTCGGGCGGCGCCGGCATCTGGGCCCCGGCGGCAAGACAGAAAGACGCGGCCGCAGCCACTGCGAAGGCGCGCAGCGCTTCAACGAAACGATTCATGGGGGAAAGACTAGCCCGCGCGCAGATGGCGGACGACGAGATTCTTGAGCAGCGGCAATTGTCCGTGAAAGAAATGGCCGCCCCCGGGAACGACTGTGACAGGAAGTGACTGCGGCCGCGCCCAGTCCATGACGGCAGCCAGCGGCACCGTGTCGTCCTGCTCGCCGTGCACCACCAGCGCGCGCTCGTGGGCCGCGGGCGGCAGCGCCGCGACCGAGAAGCGCGCCGCCGCGGTGCCGACCAGCACCACGTGGCGGAGGTCGCGCGCGGCCCAGAGTTTTTCGACCGCACAGCTGGCGACGAAGGCGCCGAAGGAAAAGCCGGCGATCGCCAGCGGGCCCTCGGGCGCCAGTTGCGCGACCACCTCGCGCATGTCCCCGCATTCACCGCGCCCTTCGTCGTGCACGCCCTCGCTGGCGCCGACACCGCGGAAATTGAAGCGCACCGCGGTCCAGCCGCAGGCGACGAAGGCGCGCGCCAGCGTCTGCACCACCTTGTTGTCCATGGTGCCGCCGAACAGCGGATGCGGGTGCGCGATCACCGCCACGCCGAGCGCCGGCGCGCCGTCGGCGGCGCGGTCGCGCAGCACCTCGATGACGCCGGCGGCGCCCTGGATCTGGAGCTTCTCGGTCCGGGAGTTCATGGATGGCCGCCCCTCAGCGCCCGATGTCGGGAGCCAGCAGCAGCCGCTCGACCACTTCGCCGTTCTTCAGGTGCGACTCGACGATCTCGTCGATGTCGTCGGCATCGACGAAGGTGTACCAGACCGCCTCCGGATAGACCACCGCGACCGGGCCGCCCGCGCAGCGGTCCAGGCAGCCGGCCTTGTTGACCCGGACCTTGCCCGGCCCGGCCAGGCCAGCCTCCCTGACGCGCGATTTGCAGCGGTCGAAGCCGGCCTGCGCCTGGTGCTTGGAACAGGAGTCCTCGTCGCCCTTGCGTTCGTTCAGGCAGAAGAAGATGTGGCGGCCGTAGTAGCCCGCCGGCGGGGGAGTGCTGGAACTCGACATCGGCTCATTCTATGGAGGAGGGGCTGCGGACGCCCTGCGCGAAAGCACCGCCAGCACGTAAACAAGGGTTGCGAAGGGCCAGATCCAGCCCAGCCACTGCGCCAGGCCGTGGAAGCGGATGAAGCGCCCCTGCTCCCAGGTCGCCAGCGTCTGAGCGAAATAGGCACTCTCGGGCGCCTGGTTCAGCAGGCTCAGGTGAACCACCAGGGCGATCAGCAGCAGGGCCGCGCAGAAGCGCCGAGGTGCGCCCAGCAACAGCACGCCGATGAACAAGGCCGCCGCGATCCCCACCTGCACCGGCAGGCTCAGCCAGGCCCAGGCATGCGGCGGACCGTAGCTCAGGGCCGCCGACAGCGCCGAGGCCGCCACCCCCGCCAGCAGGATCGACGGCAGCAGGATCGCTCGCCGGGCCACCGAACGGGTGATCAGGAAGCCGAGCAGGCAAGGCACCAGCGCGCCCAGCATGACGCACAGCAGTTCGACGCCCGGCACCAGCGGCTCCAGTTCGAACTCGCGCACCGGCATCCATTCGATGAAGGGCGTATCGATCAGCCAGTCGGCAATGCCGGCTTCGAGCCGTTCGAACACCTGGCCCAGGCCGAAGCTGACGGCGGCCGGAAACAGCAGCGCGATCGGCCACAGGGCCAGCAGCACCAGGCCGCCGCGCGAGTCGTCGACGAACCAGTTGGAACGGGCCCGGTGCCAGTGCGCCACGGCGCCCAGGCGCTCGAGCACCGCCGCCAGCACCGCCCCGACCAGCGTGCCGACGATGTTGAGCCCGAGATCGACATTGGAAGGAATGCGCGCCGGCAGGTAGCTCTGCAGCGTTTCCATGGCGAAGGAGATCGCGGCCCCAGCCGCGGCGGCGCGAAGCACGGCGCGCACGACGCCGGTGGCCGGCCGGTTGCGGATCACCGCGATCGCGGCCAGGAAGCCCAGCGGCATGTAGCCGACGACGTTGATGCCGAAGTCGAAGGCGGTCCAGTATTTGGGCCAGGGCGCCGCCAGGTAGGCCCAGGGCGCGATGCCCTGGTCGCGCCAGTCGGCGAAGGGATAGAGGCTGGCGTAGACGATCAGCGCCGCATAGGCGAGCGCCAGGGGCAAGGCGACGGACTTGTGCTGCGTGGCCACCGCATTCAGAAGGGCTTGACCACCACCAGCACCACGATCGCGAGCAGCAGCAGCACCGGCAACTCGTTGAACCAGCGGTAGAAGCGGTGGCTGCGGCGGTCGGTGCCGGCGACGAAGCGGCGCAGCAGCACACCGCAGCCGTGGTGGTAGCCGAGCGCCGCCCCCACCAGGACCAGCTTGGCGTGCATCCACCCGTTGCCCGGCCCCCGACCGATGCCGTAGCCGAGCCAGAGCCAGAGGCCGAAGCCGAGCGCCGGCAGCGCCAGCAAGGTGGTGAAGCGAAACAGCTTGCGCGCCATCAGCAGCAGTCGGCTGCGCTCGGCGACCGATTCGGGCGCGACCATCGCCAGGTTGACGAAGATGCGCGGCAGATAGAACAGCCCGGCGAACCAGCTGGCGATGAAGACAATGTGCAGCGATTTGACCCAGAGCATGGCGGCAGTTTAGTGGGCGCGTACGGACCGCAAGGTCGCAGCCGCCCGCTGCCGTCGGACGCGCAAAAAAAAGCCCGACGTCAAAACGTCGGGCTGGGAAGCCCTTTTGCTGTCACACATCAAGGCACCCGCTCAGGGAGGAAAAGCGGGGAGCGGCAAGCCGCCCAAGACAGAATTTAACAAAGGCAAAACAACCTATCAAGCAACGGCTGCGTTTTTTTGAACTTATGGCTAAGACACCTAGTACCAACGATTTCGTTTTTCATCCATCTGTGCACAGAAAACAGACAGAAGATGGCACGCTCGCCTTTCCCAAGCTGCATGACGCTCTTGAGGCACAATTTTCGACATGACCCTCCACGCCCCTTTTCCCGCGGGCCGGCCGCGCCGGCTGCGCCGGGACGCCTTCACGCGCAACCTGGTACGTGAGCATTCGCTCTCCGCCCACGACTTGATCTATCCGGTATTCGTCCAGGAGGGGGAGAAGCGGCGCGACGCCGTACCGTCGATGCCTGGCGTGGCACGGCTGAGTCTCGACCTGCTGCTGCCGGTGGCCGAACAGTGCGTGGCGCTCGGCATTCCGGTCATGGCGCTGTTCCCGGTCATCGATGCCCGCCTGAAGACACCGGCCGGCGACGAAGCCTTCAACCCCGACGGCCTGATTCCTCGCGTGGTGGCCGCGCTCAAGTCGCGCTTTCCCGAATTGGGCGTGATGACCGACGTGGCGCTGGACCCCTACACCAGCCACGGGCAGGACGGACTGCTCGACGACAGCGGCTACATCCTCAACGATCCGACGGTCGAGGTGCTGGTCAAGCAGGCGCTCGCGCAGTCGCGCGCCGGCGTCGACATCGTGGCACCGAGCGACATGATGGACGGCCGGATCGGCGCGATCCGCAACGCGCTCGAAGCGCGCGGCGACATCCATACGCGGATCATGGCCTACAGCGCCAAGTACGCGAGCGCCTTCTACGGCCCTTTCCGCGACGCCGTCGGCTCGGCCGCCAACCTCGGCAAGAGCAACAAGAAGGTCTACCAGATGGACCCGGGCAACAGCGACGAAGCGCTGCGCGAGGTCGCGATCGACATCGCCGAAGGCGCCGACATGGTGATGGTGAAGCCCGGAATGCCCTACCTGGACATCGTGCGCCGGGTGAAGGACGAGTTCCGGGTTCCGACCTTCGCCTACCAGGTCAGCGGCGAGTACGCGATGCTGAAGGCCGCGGCGCAGAACGGCTGGCTGGACCACGACGCGGTGATGCTCGAAAGCCTGCTGGCCTTCAAGCGCGCAGGGGCCGACGGGGTGCTGACCTATTTCGCGCTCGATGCCGCCCGGCTGCTGAAGCAATCCTGACACCTTGCGGGACAGACCAACAAGCTGCGCAGCAGTTTTTTGCTCTGTCCTCAACTGACTAGGGAACCCGCGCCATGCGCATCTTCAAGATCGACGGCACGCAGGTCACCGAGCACGACGCGCTGGCGCCCATGGCGGCGCCCGGTGCCTGCGAACGGGGCTACCTGTGGCTGTCGCTGACCCGCGCGGAGTTCCAGGCCTCGCTGCCGCAGGTGCAGGAGGTGCTGCAGTCGCTGTGCGGCACCCTGCTGCTCGACCTCCACGTGAGCGACCTGCTCAACGACCAGTTGCCCTCGCGCTTCGACTACACCTCGCAGTACGACCTGCTGGTGTTCCGCCGGCTGGCCGCATCCAACGGCAAGGGGCCGCTGCCGAAGCCCGACGAACCCGCCCGCGGCGGCCCCAGCGTGCTGCGCCGGGTCGACACGCGCCCGGTGGGCTTCGCGGTCTTCGACCGCGTCCTGCTGTCGGTGCACCCCGAGGACGGCAGCGTGCGCGATGCCTTCGCCGCCAAGCTGCTGGCCGCCGCCGCGCCGGCCGAACGCGGCCGCAGCCCGATCCCGGCGCTGGATGTCCGCGCGGTCTCCGCCCGCATTCCCTCGGGCCCGGCCGACCTGATGCTGCGGGTGATCAACCAGATCGTCGACGCCTACCTCGACCTGCGGCGCGAACTGACCCGCCAGCTCGACCACTGGCAAGCCGAACTGATCGACCCGCACAGCCGCTTCACCAACTGGAGCGCGCTGATGGACTCCCGCCAGTCGCTCTACCACCTCGACGAGATCTGCGAAGACCAGCGCGCGGCGATCCAGGACTGGATCGATTCGCTCGAAACCCTGCCGCCGCCGGCCGGCAGCACCGAGCAACGCGAGCGCGAGCTCGTCATGGTGCGCAGCCGCGATGTGCTGGAGCACATCGAGCGCGTCGTCCACCACGTGCGCCGGCTCGAGCAGAACGCCGAAACCGCGGTCCAGATGCACTTCAGCGTCCAGGGCCACCGCGCCAACGACATCATGCGGGTGCTGACCGTGCTGACCGCGGTCTTCCTGCCGCTGAACCTGATCGCCGGGATCTTCGGCATGAACTTCGAATTCATCCCGCTGGTGCACAAGGCCGACGGCTTCTGGATCGCGATGGGGTCGATGGGCGCGATCGCGGTGGTTCTGGTCGTCGTCTTCTGGCGCAAGCGCTACCTGGCCCGAACCCGCTAACAAAAAACCACGGCGAAAAACAAAAAAGCCCGGCGAGGCTCGGGCTTGTTCGTGAAACACCGCGGAACCGGCTCCGCCGGGCCGCTGGTGTTGCCCCCGGCGAGGGGGTGGGCGGGCTACACGAAGTGAGCCAACCTGGGGGAGTGCTTACTTTCCGGCTTGAACGCGCGGCTCGGCCGGCTTGTTCATGGTCGAGATCACGCGGCTGTTGACGCGCGAACCGGCGCTGACGTTCTGGTCGGGCGCGCTGGCGGTGGCGATGGCCTGGGCACGCACGGCCTCGGGGTTGGCGACCGAGTTGAAAGGCTCGGCACCACGCGAACCGCGCACCACGTTCTGGTTGGGTGCGGCGGCGGTGCGGGCAGCTTCGGCGCTGACTTCGTCGCGGCTCTTGGCCGAGACGCCGGCGTGCACGCCGTCGTAGCTTTCGGCTTGTGCGCCGGCGGCAGCGAGGAAGGACAGGGCGGCAGCGGCGAGGATACGGGAGGTCTTCATTTCGGTTCCTTTGGGTTCTTCGGAGTTGGCTTCAAACCAGGCTCGCTGTCGCTGGCCTGTGCGAGCGAGTGTCGAACGGAAACCCTAGGGGAAAACACCGAGAAATGAGACACCGCGTTTCCTGATTTGAAACAATGACGATTCCCACGGTCCCCAAGAAAAAGGCCGAACCGCGCTTTCGCACGGCCCGGCTCCCATCGGAAACGGCGCGGATCAGAGACCGGCGCGCTGCGTCACTGGGCGGGCGATGTTGTATTGCGACGGCACCGCGCTGTTCACGAAGGCCTTGCGATCCAGGTTCTGGTTCGGTTCATGGGCGGTGGCCACGGCCTGCGAGCGGATGACCTCACGGTCGGCCGAAGCGGTCAGCGCCGGGGCGACGCGCGAGGACACGCCGTCCGCATACGGATTCTCGCTGCGGGCCGCAACCACGGCCTGGGCGTTCACTTCGGCGCGGCTGGCGACCGACACCGGCGCTTGCACGCCTTCGTAAGTTTCGGCCTGGGCGCCGGCGGCGGCCAGGATCGACAGGGCGGCGGCGGCGATGATCTTCGAGGTCTTCATTCAGATGTCCTTCGTTGTGGTGGAGAGGAAAGCGCAGTGGGATAGAGTTTGCCTCGGATTTCTAGGTAGAAACCCTATAAAAGTGAATCAGGGTGTTCATCAAACGGAAACAATGGAGTGCCATGGACGGTCTGGAACTGCTCAAAACCTTTAGAGAAGTCGCCTTGCGCGGCAGCTTTTCGCGCGCCGCGCACTCGCTGGGCATGTCGAAGGCCAACACGAGCAAGTACGTGGCGCAACTGGAGACCCGCTTCGGCGTCCGCTTGCTGAACCGCTCGACGCGCTCGGTCAGCCTGACCGACGCCGGCCACCTGCTGCTGGAGCGCAGCAAGCCGCTGCTGGAGATGATCGAACGGACCGAGTCCGAACTGCAGGGGCACGCCGGCCACCCGCGCGGCCGGCTGCGGGTCACTGCGCCACACGGCCTGGGACAAAGCAGCTTTTCGGGCCTGATCGGCGAATTCATGATCACCTATCCCGACGTGCACGTGAGCCTGCACCTGAGCAACCGGGTGATCGACCTGGTCGAGGAAGGCGTCGACGTGGCGCTGCGACTGGGCCGCATCCGAGACGAGAACGTGATCGTGCGGCGGCTGCGCCTGATGGACCTGGCCCTTTGCGCGACGCCGTCCTACTGGGCCCGGCGCGGCATGCCGAAGAAGCCCGACGACATGCGCCGGCACGACGTCCTGACCTATTCGCTCGCGGGCGGCGGGCCGCAACTGCCGTTCGAGGTCGAGGGCCAGCCCTACAGCGTGCCGGTCACCAGCCGCATGGACGCCAACGACGCTGCACCGCTGGTCGGCGTGGCGCTGGCCGGGCTCGGGGCCGTCTGCGTGCCGACGATCATGGCCCAGCCGCACATCGAACGCGGCGCGCTGGTGCCGGTGCTGAGGGAGTTCATGCCGCGCGATCTCTGGCTTTACGCGGCTTACTCGCAACGCCGGCACAACAGCGCCGCGCTGCGGGCGCTGCTGGATTTTCTCGAGGCCCGAGTGCGCGATCCCGACCCTGCGGCTGCCTGATGCCGAAGATCGCCGCCGCGTTGCCCCGGGCGATGCGCTGCGCGACGTCCGGCGGCAGGTCGCCGAGCCAGGTGCGGTGGCCGCGCTCCGCTCAGCCGAGCTGCTTGGCGAAGAAAGCCAGGGTGCGCTCCTTCGCCAGCTTGGCGGCGGCCGCGTCGTAGGAGCCGCGCTGGTCGCAGTTGAAACCGTGGCCGCATGCGTAGACATGCACCTCGACGTCCGGATGCGCCTTCTTGAAGGCGTCGACCGTGTCGAGCGGAATCCAGTGGTCGTTGTTGCCGAAGTGGGCCAGCACCGGCACCTTGGGCTTGCGCGCACTTTCCTCCGGGGTGGTCATGCCGCCGCCGTAGTACGGCGCGGCGGCGGCCAGGCCCGACACCTCGGCCGCGGCGCGCCAGGTCAGGAGCCCGCCCCAGCAGTAGCCCACGATGCCCACCTTGCCGGCCCGCGCCGCGTAGTCGACCGCGGCCTGGAGGTCCTGCAGCACGCCCGGGGCGGGCAGCGCCTCGACCGCGGTCTTGAGCCCGAAACCGGCCTTCATGTCGTCCTCGGTGTAGCCCAGTTCGACGCCCTGCTTCACGCGATGAAAGGTAGCCGGCGCGACCGCCAGGTAGCCCTCGGCCGCGTAGCCGTCGGCCACCGAGCGGATGTGCGAGTTGACGCCGAAGATCTCCTGCACCACGACCACCGCGCCCCTGGGCTTGTCCGCCGGCTCGGCGACGTAGGCGGGAAAGGTGAAGCCGTCCTTGGCGGTGAGATCGATGAATTGACCCATGGTCATGCTCCTTGGCGGGATGGTTGTTGTTTCTTCAATGCGCGTTCGACGAAGTCGAGCCGGTCCTGGCCCCAGAAGATCTCGCCGTCGATGACGTAGCTCGGGGCGCCGAAGACCTTGCCGTCGATGGCCTGCTGGGTGTAGTCCTCGTAGCGCTCCTGCACCGCCTGGCTCTGCGCCTGGTCGACCCGGCGCGCGTCGAGCCTGCATTCTGCCGCCAGTGCCTCCAGCACCTTCGGGTCGGCGATGTTGCGCTCCTGCACCCAGACCGCCGCGAACACGGCGCCGCAGATCTTCATCGCGGCCTCGGTGCCATCGTGCAGGTCGGCGGCGATGATCAGCCGGGCCGCATCGTCGCTGGCGACCGGGAAGAACTTGGGTTTGGGATTGAGCTCGATGTCGAGGTACTTCGAGAAGCGCGCCAGGTCGACCAGGCGATAGGCCTGCCGCTGCGGCGCCCGCTTGCCGAGCGGCAATCCGCCCGAGACCGGGAACACGGCGCCGAAATCGATCGGCCGGACGCGCACCGTGGCGCCGGCGGCCTTCGCGATGGCGGCGAAGCGCGCATGGCCGAGGTAGGTCCAGGGGCTTTGCGGCGTGAAGTAGTAGTCGATGGTGCGGCTCAAGATCGTCTCCTCGATGATGTAATCCGACGCAGACGGTTTTAACTGAGGCACGGCTTCCGTGCAGGAGGTGGGATTTGGACCATGTACTTCTGATCACCGGCGGCAGCCGCGGCATCGGCGCCGCGACCGCGCTGCAGGCCGCCCGCCGCGGCTGGGCGGTGGCCGTCAACTATGCCAGCAACTCGCTGGCTGCCGACGAGGTGGTGCGCAGCATCCGGGCCGCAGGCGGCACCGCGATCACGGTGCAGGCCGACGTCGGCGACGAGTCCCAGGTGCTGGCGATGTTCGAGAAGGTCGACGCCAGGCTGGGGCGCCTGACGGCGCTGGTCAACAACGCCGGCGTGGTCGACACGCAGGCCCGGGTCGACGAGATGAGCGTGGCGCGGCTCGAGCGCATGCTGCGCATCAACGTCATCGGCAGCTTCGTCTGCGCTCGCGAGGCCGTGCGGCGCATGAGCACGAAGCACGGCGGCAGCGGCGGCGCGATCGTCAACCTCTCCAGCGCCGCCGCGCGCCTGGGCTCGCCCGGCCAGTACGTGGACTACGCCGCCAGCAAGGGCGCGATCGAGAGCTTCACGATCGGCCTGGCCAAGGAGGTGGCCGAGGAAGGCATCCGCGTCAACGCGGTGCGCCCCGGCCTGATCGACACCGAGATCCACGCCTCGGGCGGCCTGCCCGAGCGCGCCTTCCAGCTCGCCTCGACCGTGCCGATGAAACGCACCGGCAGCGCCGACGAGGTGGCCCACGGCATCTTGTGGCTGCTGTCGGCCGAGGCCGGCTACGTCACCGGAAGCTTCCTCGACATCACGGGCGGACGCTGATGGCGCCCCCCGCGATGGACCTGATCAAGCCGCTGATCACGCTGCTGGCCATCGTGAACCCGCTGGCGATCGTCCCCTTCTTCATCCACTACACGCAGGGCTGCACCGACCAGCAGCGCAAGCGCACCGCCTGGGTGTCGGCCTTCAGCGCCTTCATCGTGATCGCGGTCAGCGCGCTGCTGGGGCTGCAGCTGCTGTCCTTCTTCGGCATCTCGATCGCCAGCTTCCAGGTTGGCGGCGGCATGCTGCTGCTGATCAGCTCGCTCTCCATGCTGAACGCCGAGCCGGCGGAGTCGAAGACCAACAAGGACGAGATCCGCGCGACGGAGGTGAAGGCATCGCTCGGCGCCTCGATCGCGGTCGTGCCGCTGACCATCCCGCTGCTGACCGGCCCGGCCACCATGTCGACGGTGGTCATCTTCGCCGACCGCACGCAGCATGTCTGGGAGCTCGCGATCCTGGTCGGCTACGGCGTGGTGATCGGCCTGGCGACCGGCGTCACCTTCTCGCTGGCCGAACCGATCTCGCGGGTGCTCGGCAAGACCGGCATCAACGTCATGACGCGGCTGATGGGCCTGATCCTGGCGGCGCTGGCGGTCGAGGTGATGGCCGACGGGCTGGGCACCCTGTTTCCGGTGCTGCACCGCGCCACCTGAGCGCTACGCGCCCAGGTCGACGATGCGCGGCACGATCGCCTCGCCGTCGATCCGCAGCTCGGCCACCGAGACCGGCAGCCTGAAGCGCCGCGGCCCCGCACTGCCGGGATTCAGATAGAGCACCGGGCCGCGCTGCTCGGCCCGCGGGCGGTGCGAATGGCCGGACACCACGACGCGAATGCCGGCCGCGACCGGGTCGATGCGCAGTTGCGCCAGATCGTGGATCGCGAAGAGGCGCAGGCCACCGGCTTCCAGCAGCGCCGTCTCCGGCACCGCCTCGGCCCAGGCGCCGCCGTCGTTGTTGCCGCGCACGACGGTCAACGGCGCCAGCGCGGACAGGGCGTCGATGATCTCCAGCCCGCCGATGTCACCGCCATGCACGATGTGGTCGGCGCCGCGCAGAAAGTCCAGCGCCTCGGGCCGCAGCAGCCCGTGGGTGTCGGAGATGATGCCGATGCGCATGGCTCGCCGAGGGTCTCGGACGCACCGGCCTACTGCGCGTCGACCCAGGCCACCAGCTCGGCCACCACGACCTCGCTGGCCGCCGCCAGGGCCTTGACGCCGCCGGGCCCGTCGGCGGTCGGCGCCGGCTTGCGGACCGTGAAGCTGCGCTGGGCCAGCACCTTGTCGCCGGCGGTCTGGCTGCGGGTCAGCGTGGCGCTCACGCGCACCAGGCCGATGCTGCGCTCGGGCGACTCGAAGTACTGGCTGAACTCCTCCAGCGTGACGCGCAGGGTGTCGGGCAGGCGGCCCGCGCTGCGGGCGATGGTGGCGCTCTCCTCCGGGCCCAGCACCGTGTGGCCGGCCGAGAGCGCCTCGCGCAGGCGCTGGCGCAGCAGCTGCGCCGGCGGCTGGCTCCAGCGCGACTGGCCGTAGGGCCGCAGCTCGTTCGAATCCGCGTAGCCGAGGCGGTACAGCAGTTGGGTGCCGTCGAGCCGCGAATTGGCATCGACCTCGGCCAGCGCGATCATCGGCAGCGAGCGCGGGGCCGGCGAGGAGGCGGCAGCCGGCGCCGGCACCGTGTTGCCGGGCCCGAAATCGTAAAGGGCGGCCCGGGCCGGCTTGTCGGGCAGCGCGCCGCAACCCGCCAGCAGCAGCGCGGCGGCCAGGCCGGCGAGGGAATGCTTCAGAGCGTCGTTCATGGGAATCATGGAATGGCCTTCACGGACTCGCGGTCGCCGCCGGCGCGGAGAAGCCGGGCTCGCCCGGACCAGCAACCACGCCGCCATTGCCGAACAGCAGCGACTGCGGGTTGTCGCTGATACCGTCGGCCGCGCGCCCGAGGCGGCGTACCGCACGCGAGGTGTCGTCGGCGACCCGGTTCACGCGCGGCAGCGTCGCGTTGTTGAACGAATCGACGGTCTGCGACAGGGCCTTGGTGCCGTCGGCGAGGCGGTCGATCGGACCGTCCTTGGCGTTCAGCCGGCTCGCGGTCGCGTTGAAGTTGGTGGCGACGCGCGAGATGTCCGTGGCCGCGCCCTTGACCGCGGCCATGGTCTCGCGCGTGCGGTCCACCAGCGGCGGCAGGGCCTTGAGCGCCGGGTTGAGCCCGGTCTTGACCGTGTTGTCGAGCGACTTGGTCAGCTGGTTGGCGCTGGCCGCGGCGCCGGCGATGTTCTCCAGCGCATCGGCGACGCGCTTCTGGTTGTCGTTGCCGAGCAGCGCGTCGACCTTCTTGGTGACTTCCTCGACCCGGCCGAGGATGAGCTCGCCGCGGTCCTGCAGCTGGGCCAGCAGCGAGGGCTTGAGCGGGATGCGCGGCGGATTGTCGTTGTCCGGCACCAGCGAGACCTGCGATTCGCCCTTGTCGTCGAGGGCGATGAAGGCCAGCCCGGTGACGCCCTGGTAGCTCAGCGTCGCAAAGGTCGAGGTGGTGAGCGGCACCCGCTCGTCGACCGTGATGCGGACCCGCACGTTGCCTTTCACCTTGGGGTCGAAGTCGATCGATGCGACCTTGCCGACCGCGATGCCGCGGTAGCGCACCATCGCCTGCGGCTGCAGGCCGCTCACCGGATCACGGGTCGACAGCTCGTAGATGTTGCGCACCGTGTCGTCGCGCGTGAGCCAGACCACCAGCGCGACGATCACGGCGACCAGCCCGAGCACGAAGGCCCCGGCGGCGAGGGCATGGGACTTGTTTTCCATGGCGGCTACCTTTCGGACGAGGGGGCCGGCCGGCTGGCCGCCCCTTCATGCAGTGCTTCCATGGCGCGCCGGCCGCGGCCACCGAGGAAGTACTCGTGGATGAACGGATGCGGATAGGCGATCACCTCGCGCGTCGTCCCCGCGACGATCACCTTGTGGTCGGCCAGCACCGCGATCCGGCTGCTGAGGTCGAACAGGGTGTCGAGGTCGTGCGTGATCATCACCACCGTGAGGCCGAGCTCGCGGTGCAGGCC
Organism: Variovorax sp. P4_B11; assembly: GCF_056402355.1. NCBI lineage: Bacteria > Pseudomonadati > Pseudomonadota > Betaproteobacteria > Burkholderiales > Comamonadaceae > Variovorax > Variovorax sp. P4_B11. The sequence goes on along the minus strand of NZ_JBFUHO010000011.1, from coordinate 132,259 downwards.
GCGCAGCAGGTCGCAGAAGCCGTCGGCGCTTTCGGGATCGAGGCCGGCGGTGGGTTCGTCGAGCAGCAGCAGGGGCGGGTCCATGATGAGTGCCCGCGCCAACGCCACCCGCTTGATCATGCCGCCCGAGAGATCGGCCGGACTCTTGGTGGCCTGCTGCGGACTCAGCCCGACCATCTGCAGCTTGACCAGCGCGGCATCGCGGATCAGGTCGTCGGGCAGCAGCTTGAGTTCGCGCAGCGGAAAGGCGATGTTGTCGAGCACGCTGAAGGCCGAGAACAGCGCGCCGTGCTGGAACAGCATGCCGACATTGGCAGCGCCCATCGCGCTGAGCTGCCCCGGCGGCCGGCCGAGCACCGTGACCTGGCCTCGGGTCGGATGTTCGAGCCCGAGGATCTGGCGCAGCAGCACGGTCTTGCCGGTGCCCGAGCCGCCCACCAGCGACAGCACCTCGCCGCGCACGATCGTGAGGTCGAGATCGCGATGCACCACCTGGTCGCCGTCGGGCGACCGGAAGACGGTCCAGAGCTTGCGGATCTCGACCACGCGCTCGGCGTCGCGGGGAAAGCTGTCGTTCATCAGCGCAGCCCCACGCCCTTGAACAGCACTGCGAACAGCGCATCGACCAGGATCACCACCGTGATCGAGGTCACCACCGACGAGGTCGTGCCGCGGCCGAGGCTCTCGGTATTGGGTTTCACCTTCAGGCCGAAATGGCAGCCGATCAGCGCGATCAGAATGCCGAACACCGCCGACTTGGACAGCGCGAGATACAGGTTCGACATCGGCACCGCGCGCGGCAGCGCCGAGAGAAAGTACGCGGGCGAGATGTCGAGCGACAGGTCGGCCGCGATCATGCCGCCGAACAGCGCCGCCATCGAGGTCCACGTGCTGATCAGCGGCATCGTGATCGCCAGCGCCAGCACCCGCGGCATCACCAGCCGGAAGCCGTGCGGGATGCCCATCACGCGCATCGCGTCGAGTTCCTCGGTGACCCGCATGACGCCGATCTGCGCCGTGATGGCCGAGCCCGATCGGCCGGCGATCAGCACCGCCGCCAGCACCGGGCCGAGTTCGCGGATCAGCGACAGGCCCAGGATATTGACGATGAAGGTCTCGGCGCCGTACTGGCGCAGCTGCTGCGAGGTCAGGTAGGCCAGCACCACGCCGATCAGCAGGCCGACCAGCGCGGTGATCGGCAGCGCGGTGGTGCCGAACTGGTAGATCTGGCCCGAGAAGTCGCGCCAGGGTCCGCGGTGCGGTGCCCGCAGCAGCTTGCCGAGGTCGAGCGTGAGCTGGCCGATGAGGCCGAGGAAATCGCGCGCCACGAACATCATCCGCGGGCCGTTGTGGGCGAAGGCCTTGAAGCGGTCGGCCAGCGTCACCGGGGGCTCGTCCGGCGCGCTGCAGGTGTACCGGGCGACCTGGTCGAGCACCGCCTTGTGCTGCGAATCCATTTCGAGCCGCGCCGGCCAGGCCTGCCCCCAATGGTCCCAGAGCAGTTGGGCGCCGATGTGATCGAGCTGCTCGATCGGGCGCAAGTCCCAGGGGCGGCCTTCGTGCGCGGGGACGCCCTTCAGGCTGTCCGACAGCGCGCCCCAGGCCGGCGCCGACGACATCGCCAGCACGGTCCATCGGCCAGTGGCCACCGCCCACCGGCCGCCGTCCTGATCGCGTTCGTCGACGCGCGGTTGCGCGCCCTGCGCTTCCTGCGCATCGGCGGGCATCGGCGAATCGGTCGGCATGAGGGCAGCGGCAGGTCGTGAAGCGAATGACGCAACATCGTAACCGGGGGCGTCCGCGCCGGACCTCCCCGATGCCGCCCCTGCGCGCAGGCGGTCGCACAAGCCCCGGGGGTTTGCCACAATCCGGTGCCGACGGCGGCGCAGCGTCCGGTCGCCGGCGGCCGTATTCCCCATAGCGACAAGAGACAGGCAAGACCCGAATGAGCGACACCACCTTCGACTACATCGTGATCGGCGGCGGCACCGCCGGCGCGTTGATGTGCAACCGCCTGACTCGCAGCTCACAGCAGCGCACGCTGCTGATCGAGGCCGGCGGCAAGGACGACTACCACTGGATCCACATCCCGGTGGGCTACCTCTACTGCATCGGCAACCCGCGCACCGACTGGCTCTACAGCACCGAGCCCGACGCCGGGCTCAACGGCCGCACGCTGCGCTACCCGCGCGGCAAGACGCTGGGCGGCTGCTCGAGCATCAACGGGATGATCTACATGCGCGGCCAGTCGCGCGACTACGAGCACTGGGCCGCCCTCACCGGCGACGACACCTGGCGCTGGAACAACGTGCTGCCGGCCTTCAAGCAGCACGAGGACTACTACCTCGGCGCCGACGAGATGCACGGGGCCGGCGGCGAGTGGCGGGTCGAGAAGCAGCGCCTGCGCTGGGACATCCTCGACGCCTTCGCGCAGGCCGCGCAGGAGGCCGGCATCCCGCACAGCACCGACTTCAACCGCGGCAGCAACGAGGGCGTGGGCTACTTCCAGGTCAACCAGAAGGACGGCTGGCGCTGGAACACCGCCAAGGCCTTCCTGCGGCCCACCTGCTACGGGCGGCCGAACTTCGAGATGTGGGTCAACGCCCATGTGACGAAGCTGATCCTCGAGACGCAGGCCGACGGCAGCCGGCGGTGCACCGGCGTGCAGGTCTGGGACGGCCACGAGACGGTCACGGCGAAGGCCACGCGCGAGGTGCTGCTGTGCGCCGGCAGCATCGGCTCGCCGCAGCTGCTGCAGCTCTCGGGCATCGGCCCGGCGGAGCTGCTGCATCAGCACGGCATCGAGGTGGTGGCCGACCTGCCCGGCGTCGGCGCCAACCTGCAGGACCACCTGCAGATCCGCGCGGTCTACAAGATCAAGGGCGCGCCCACGCTCAACGTGCTGGCCTCGTCGCTCTATGGCAAGGCGAAGATCGGGATGGAGTACCTGTTCAAGCGCAGCGGGCCGATGAGCATGGCGCCCTCGCAGCTCGGCGCTTTCACGCGCAGCTCGCCCGAGCACGTGTGGCCGAATCTCGAATACCACGTGCAGCCGCTGTCGCTCGACGCCTTCGGCGAGCCGCTGCACAGCTTCCCGGCCTTCACGGCCAGCGTCTGCAACCTGAACCCGACCAGCCGCGGCACCGTGCGCATCAAGAGCCCCAGGTTCAGCGACGCACCGGCCATCGCGCCCAACTACCTGAGCACCGACGAGGACCGCAAGGTGGCGGCCGATTCGCTGCGCGTCACCCGCCGCATCGCGGCCCAGCCGGCACTGGCGAAGTACGCCCCCGAGGAATGGAAGCCCGGCCTGCAATACCAGACCGACGAGGAACTGGCGCGGCTGGCCGGCGACATCGCGACCACCATCTTCCATCCGGTGGGCACCACGCGGATGGGCGCCGACGGCGACGCGATGGCGGTGCTCGATTCCCGCTTGCGGGTGCGCGGCATCCAGGGACTGCGGGTGGTCGACGCCGGGGCCATGCCGACCATCACCAGCGGCAACACCAACAGCCCGACGCTGATGATGGCCGAGAAGGCGTCCGAATGGGTGCGCAAGGCGGCACTGTGAGATCTTGATGTGTCCATTTGTTTCCAGTGGCGGGTAATCCCCGATGCACTGGCACGGTGCGCCGAACTAAAGTCTCGGCACTCGCAAACGGGCCTGCCCGCAGCGCGGGGGACCGAGGAGACATCTTTCGAAGAACCAGAACCAGATCAGACAAGGCATCCGCACGAGATGCCGTTTTTTTGAACAAGGCGCCGCCAGTCGGCGCCTTTTCTTTTGGGTGCAGGTCCTGCGACGGCAACGGCCGATGCTATCAAATAGATAGCAATCCGGAATGCGACAATCCGGCCCCCCATGGAAATTCTGGTGCTGACCCTCGCCTCGCTGTTCGCGGGTTTCATCGATTCCATCGTCGGCGGCGGCGGCCTGATCCTGGTGCCGGCGCTGTTCAGCGTGCTGCCGGGCACCGCCCCCGCCACGCTGCTGGGCACCAACAAGAGCGCCTCGGTCTGGGGCACGGCGGCGGCTGCGGCGCAGTTCCACCATCGGGTCGGCCTGCGCTGGCACACGCTGCTGCCGGCCGGCGCCCTGGCCTTCGCGGGCTCGCTGGCCGGAGCCTGGGCCGTGACCGTGGTGCCGGGCGACTTCCTGCGCAAGCTGCTGCCGCTGGTGCTGGTCGCGCTGCTGCTCTACACGCTGGCGCGCAAGGACCTCGGCCACCACCATGCGCCACGCTTCAGCGGCCGTGCCGAACTGCTGGCCACGGCGGCGATCGGCGCCCTGCTGGGCGTCTACGACGGCTTCTTCGGGCCCGGTACGGGCAGTTTCTTCGTCTTCCTGTTTGTGCGCTGGCTGGGCTACGACTTCCTCAACGCGGCCGGCTCGGCCAAGCTGCTCAACACCATGACCAACCTGGGCGCGCTGCTGCTGTTCGGGCTCAAGGGCCATGTGCTGTGGCCACTGGCGCTGACGATGGCGGTCGCCAACGTGGCCGGCAGCGTGATCGGCGCCCGGGTCGCCATCAAGCACGGCGCCGCCTTCGTGCGCAAGGTCTTCATCGTCGTGGTCGGCGCGCTGATCCTCAAGACCGCCTACGACGCGTTCTTGTAGCTCGCCCCCAGGTTGCCCGGCACTTCGTGTCCGGGCGCCCACCCCCTACCGGGGGCGCAGTCAGCGGCCCGGCAAAGCCGGTTCCGCGACTGCCCACGAACAGGCGTGCGCTGCGCGCCGCCCGATAACAAGCACGGCGCCACTCTTCTATCGGCCGGCGCAGCCAGGCCTGTTGGTGAAACACCGCGGAACCGGCTTCGCCGGGCCGCTGGTGTTGCCCCCGGTAGGGGGTGGGCGGGCTACACGCAGTGAGCCCAACCTGGGGGCGAGCTCAATCCTGCCAGGCGACCTCGCTGGCGACCCGCGGCTTGCCGATCGGCACGGTGGCCTTGCCGACCTGGATCGCGGCCATGTCGGCCTCGCTCGGGTACTGGTTCATGAGCCAGTAGTCGAAGACGCGGCGCGCGATCGGCGCCGCGGCGCCGGCGCCCCAGCCGGCGTTCTCGACGATCAGCGCCACCGCGATCTTGGGGTCGTTGACCGGCGCGAAGGCCATGAAGAGCGCGTGGTCGCGCTGGTGCTCCTCCAGCGCCTTGGCGTTGTACTTGGTGTTCTGCGCCATGCCCACCGCCTGTGCCGTGCCGGTCTTGCCGGCCGCCTGGTAGGGGGCGCCCGCGAACACGCCGCGCGCGGTGCCACCGGTGACCACCGCGGTCAGGCCCTCGCGGACCACGGCGATGTCGGAAGCCTTGTAGCCGAGGTTCTGGGCCGGCGGCTGCACCACCGGCTTGACCTCGCCCGTCACCGTGTCGCGGATCGCCAGCACCAGGTGCGGCTTGTGCTTGATGCCGCCATCGGCCACGATGGCGGTGGCCTGCGCCAGCTGCAGCATCGTGAAGCTGTTGTAGCCCTGGCCGATGCCCAGCGAGATGGTTTCGCCGGCATACCACTTCTTCTGCTCGGGGCGCTTGTAGGCGTTGCGCTTCCATTCGGTGCTGGGCAGCACGCCGCGCACCTCGCCGCCGATATCGATGCCGGTGATCTGGCCGAAGCCCAGCGGCTTCATCGAATCGTGGATCAGGTCCACGCCCATCTCGCCGGCCAGCGAGTAGTAGTAGATGTTGCTCGACAGCTGGATCGAGCGCCGCATGTCGACGTTGCCGATGTTGCCTTCGGGGCTGCCGAAGCGGTGGCCGCCGAAGTTGAAGTAGCCCGGGTCGTTGACCAGCACGCTGGGCCCGCGCTTGCCGGTCTGCAGCGCTGCCAGCGCCATGAAGGGCTTGTAGGTCGATCCCGGCGGATAGGTGCCGCGCAGCGCGCGGTTGAGCAGCGGCTTGTCGAGCGACTCGCTGAGCTCCTTCCAGCTCTCGCTGTCGATGCCCTCGACGAACAGGTTGGGGTCGAAGGTCGGTTTGCTGACGAAGGCCAGGATCTCGCCGGTCTTGGGATCGAAGGCGACCAGCGCGCCGCGGCGCTCGCCGTACATGTCCTCGACCAGCTTCTGCAGCTTGATGTCGAGCGACAGCATGACCGTGTTGCCAGGCGTCGCCGGATGGGCCGCGAGCCGGCGCACCGCGCGGCCGCCGGCCGAGGTTTCCATCTGCTCGACGCCGGTCTGGCCGTGCAGGGTCTTCTCGTAGCTCTGCTCGATGCCGAGCTTGCCGATGTACTCGGTGCCCTTGTAATTGGCGAGGTCCTCGTCCTCCCAATCCTCCATCGCCGTCTTCTCGGCCTGGTTGATGCGGCCGATGTAGCCCAGCACGTGGCTGGCGAGCTCGCCATGGGGGTAGTTGCGGAACAGTCGGGCCTTGATCTCGACGCCCGGGAAGCGGTAGCGCTGGGCCGCGAAGCGGGCCACTTCCTCGTCGCTCAGGCGGGTGCGGATCGGCACCGAGTCGAAGCTGCGCGAGTCTTCGCGCAGCCGCTTGAAGCGCCGTCGGTCGCGCGGAGAGATCTCGAGCACCTCGGTCAGGGCGTCGATGGTCTCCTCGAGGTTGCCGGCCTTGGAGGGCGTGATCTCGAGCGTGTAGGCCGAGTAGTTGGAAGCCAGCACGATGCCGCTGCGGTCGAGGATCAGGCCGCGGTTCGGCACCACCGGCACGATCGCCGTTCGGTTGCTCTCGGCCTGTTCGGCCAGGTCTTCGTGGCGCACCACCTGCAGGTAGACCAGCCGCGTGCACAGCAGCCCGAAGGCCGTGAGCACGACCGCGCCGATCACGAGCACTCGCCGCCTGAAGCGGGAGAGGTCGGCGGCGACATTGCGAATCTCTGTCATTTGGGAGCTGGAGCTTAGGCCGCACAAGGCCCGCATGCAATGGGGCTGCGGGCGACGGGCGGCGGGCGGGCTGTCAGAGTGGTCTGTTGGCGTCGGGTTCCGGGGTCCGGCGCTGCGGCGCCAGGAGAATCAGGCTGACCAGCGGCCACAGGGCCGCCTCCAGCGCCGGCGCCACCAGCAGCGACCAGCCCGGGAAGGCGCCACCGCCGATCATGCGGATGACCAGCTCGATCAGGTGCGAGAGCGCGAACAACGGAAGCACCTGCAACGCCTGGGAGATCAGCGGATACCACAGCAGCCGCCGGTGGATCATGGTCGCCAGGAAGCCGAGCGTGGTGTAGGACAGGGCATGCTGCCCGAGCATCGCGGCCTGGTGCACGTCCATCAGCAGGCCGAACGCGAAGGCGGCGCCGATGCCGATGCGCGCTGGCTGGTGCACGCTCCAGAACACGATCGCCAGCGCCAGCAGGTCGGGCGTCCAGGCGGCGCGGCCGAGCGGCACCATGTTGAGCAGCAGCGCGACGACCAGGCTGGTCCACATGAACAGCGGGCTGACGGGCAGCAGGAGCTGCTGCTGGCCGGGACGCATGATCATCGCGGGCTCGCTTCCTTCTTGTCGGTCTTCTTGGCGGACTTCGCGTCCGCCTTGGCGTCGGCCTTGGCGTCCGCCTTGTCGGCCTTCTTCTTGGCGGCGACCGCCGAGGGCGTGTTGGGCGGGGTCGGCTTCGGCACCGACTGGGCGCCGGTGGGCGCCAGCACGAGCACATAGCGCGCCGCACTCACTTGGGCCAGCGGCGCGCAGTGGATGCGTGCGAAGGCGGAGTCGGCCCGGCGCTCGATGCGATCGATCTTGGCCACGGGCAGGCCCGGCGGATAGACGCCGTCGACGCCGCTGGTGGTCAGCACGTCCCCTTCCTGCACATCCGAGTTCGCCTGCATGAAGCGCAGCTCGAGCCCGCCGCCATGCGCGCTGGCGTCGCCAAAGGCCACGCTGCGGGCGCCGGTGCGCACGTTCTGGACCGGGATCGACAGGTCGCGGTCGATCACCAGCGTGATCTCGCTCGAAAAGGGCTGGACCTGCGTCACCTGGCCGAGCACGCCGTGCTCGTCGATCACCGGCGAGCCGGGGGCGATGCCGTTGGCCAGGCCCTGGTCGATCACCAGCTTGCGGGTGTAGGGGTCGGCCGCGTCATACAGCACCTCGGCCGCGCGGCCCGGGGTCTGGGTGACCTGGCGCAGTTCGAGCAGGGAGCGCAGGCGGGCGTTCTCCTGGGCCAGCGTGTCGGCCTGGCTGGCGCGCTCGGACTGCAGCGCGAGCGCCTTGCGGGCGTCAGCCTCGTTGCCCTGCGCGGTCTGCAGGTCTTCCAGGTAGCGGCCGCCGCCCGCCACCAGCTGAACCGGCTTGAGCGCCAGCCACTGCACCGGATAGAGCACCGTCCCGATCGCCAGCCGGATCGGCTGCACGATGTGGAGCCGCGCGTCGGCGACCATCAGAAACAGCGCCAGCGCGCTGAAGAAGATCAGCTTGCTCAGCGCCGACGGCCCCTGGTTGAAGAGGGGCGGTGCAGTGCGATCGAGGGTGCCGAGCGGCATGACGCTTTATGCCACGAGAGATACGGAGGGAGCAGCGCTAATTGTTCGCATGTTCCAGGGTTGCCGCGGAACCGGCTTTGCCGGGCCGCCGGCAACGCCCCCGGCAGGGGGTGGGAGCGCGACACGAAGTGCGCGCGACCTGAGGGCGAGCACTATTCACTCGTGAAGATGCTGCCCAGGCGATCCATGCGCTCGAGGGCGATGCCGCAGCCGCGCACCACGCAGGTCAGCGGATCTTCGGCGACCAGCACCGGCAGGCCGGTTTCCTCGGCCAGCAGGCGGTCCAGGTCGCGCAGCAGGGCGCCGCCGCCGGTCAGCATCATGCCGCGCTCGGCGATGTCGGCGCCGAGTTCGGGCGGCGTCTGCTCGAGGGCGTTCTTGACGGCCGAGACGATGTTGTTCAGCGGATCGGTCAGGGCTTCGAGCACTTCGTTGCTGCTGATCGTGAAGCTGCGCGGCACGCCTTCGCTGAGGTTGCGGCCCTTGACCTCCATCTCCTTGACCTCGGAGCCCGGGAAAGCCGAACCGATGTTCTTCTTGATGACTTCGGCCGTCGGTTCGCCGATCAGCATGCCGTAGTTGCGGCGGATGTAGTTGATGATGGCCTCGTCGAAGCGGTCGCCGCCGACGCGCACGCTGCCCTTGTAGACCATGCCGCCGAGCGAGATCACGCCGACTTCGGTGGTGCCGCCGCCGATGTCGACCACCATCGAGCCGCTGGCCTCGGACACCGGCAGGCCGGCGCCGATCGCGGCGGCCATCGGTTCCTCGATCAGGTAGACCGAGGTGGCGCCGGCCGCTTCGGCCGCGTCCTTGATGGCGCGGCGCTCGACCTGGGTCGAGCCGCAGGGCACGCAGATGATGATCCGCGGGCTCGGCGTGAGCAGCGAGCGCGGGTGCACCATCTTGATGAACTGCTTGATCATCTGCTCGGTGATGACGAAGTCGGCGATCACGCCGTCCTTCATCGGCCGGATGGCCTCGATGTTGCCGGGCACCTTGCCGAGCATCGCCTTGGCTTCGCGGCCCACGGCCTGGATCACCTTCTTGCCGTGCGGGCCGCCTTCGTGGCGGATCGCGACGACCGAGGGCTCGTCCAGCACGATGCCCTTGTTGCGAGCGAAGATCAGGGTGTTGGCGGTGCCGAGGTCGATCGCCAGGTCGGTAGAGAAGTACCGACGGAAAGCTCCAAACATTGTGGAATTCCTCTGGGGCACGGCATGCGCGTCGGCAGGCCGTCGCCCTCTTTTTGGGTCGTGTGAAGGGTGGTTTGAAACGTTTTTGCGGCAAATGCCGGCGCGTTCGCGGGGGTTGCGGCAAAGGCGGGATAATAACCGAATCCCCTGACAGCTCCGCGTTTCAGAGCAGCTTTACGGCGTGCGATTGCACCCCGTCCGGCGCCAGAATCGCCCATTTTCGATGTCCCTCACTTCCACAGATATCGCCCGCATCGCCTCGCTGGCGCGGCTTCAACTGGCTCCCGACGAAAGCGAGCGCATGCGCGGCCAGATCAACGGCTTTTTCGACCTGGTCGAGCGCATGCGCGCGGTCGACACCGGCGGCGTCGAGCCACTCGCCCACCCGGTGGCCGCCATCGAAGACATCACGCTTCGGCTGGCCGACGACGTGGTGAGCGAGCCGAACAACCGCGCGGCCAACCAGCGCAGCGCGCCGGCGGTCGAGAACGGCCTGTTCCTGGTCCCGAAGGTGATCGAATGAGCGCCGCGACGGGCCGCCCCGAGCAAGATCGCACCCCCTCGGGGGGCAGCGAGGACACGAAGTGCCGAGCGCGGGGGCCTCAATGCGCCGCGACGGGCCGCCCCGAGCAAGATCGCACCCCCTCGGGGGGCAGCGAGGACATGAAGTGCCGAGCGCGGGGGCTGAAATGAGCGCCGAAATCCACCAGATGGGCGTGGCCGGGCTGGCTGCGGCCTTGCGCGAACGCAAGATTTCCGCGGTCGAGGCGGCCCATCACCACCTGTCCCGGATCCGCGCCCACCAGGATCTCGGCGCCTTCGTGGCCATCGACGAGCAGCTCACGCTGTCCCAGGCCCGCGCCGCCGATGCCCGCATCGCCGCCGGCGCCGGCGCGGCGCTCGAGGGCGTGCCGATCGCCCACAAGGACATCTTCGTCACCGCCGACCTGCCGACCACCGCCGGTTCGCGCATCCTGGCGGGCTACCGCTCGCCCTTCGACGCCACGGTGGTCCGCAAGCTGGCCGAGGCCGGCGCCGTGACATTGGGCAAGCTCAGCTGCGACGAGTTCGCGATGGGCTCGGCCAACGAGAACGTCGCCGTCCCCGCGATCGGCTTCGACCACGCGGTGCCGGTGCGCAACCCGTGGGACACCGACCGCATCCCCGGCGGTTCGTCTGGCGGCAGCGCCGTGGCCGTGGCCGCGGGCCTGGCCCCGGCCGCCACCGGCACCGACACCGGCGGCTCGATCCGCCAGCCGGCCTCGTTCTGCGGCGTCACCGGCATCAAGCCGACCTACGGCCGTGCCTCGCGCTACGGCATGGTCGCCTTCGCCTCCAGCCTCGACCAGGCCGGCCCGATGGCCCGCTCGGCCGAGGACTGCGCCCTGCTGCTGTCGGCGATGTGCGGGCCCGACCCCGAGCGCGACTCGACCTCCCTGGCCCGCCCGGCCGAGGACTTCTCGCGCTCGCTCAAGGACTCGCTCGAGGGCCTGCGCATCGGCGTGCCGAAAGAGTTCTTCGGCGAGGGCGTGGCGCCCGGCGTGCGCGCCGCGGTCGACGCGGCGCTGGCCGAATACGAGAAGCTCGGCGCCCGCCGCGTCGAGATCACGCTGCCGCGCACCGAGCTGTCGATTCCCGTGTACTACATCATCGCGGCGGCCGAGGCCTCGAGCAACCTGAGCCGCTTCGACGGCGTCAAGTTCGGCCACCGCGCCAAGAACTACCGCGACCTGGCCGACATGTACGCCCAGACCCGCGAGGAAGGCTTCGGCGACGAGGTCAAGCGCCGCATCATGATCGGCACCTACGTGCTCTCGCACGGCTACTACGACGCCTACTACCTGCAGGCGCAGAAGGTGCGCCGCATGATCGCGGACGACTTCCAGCAGGCCTTCAGGCAATGCGATGTGATCGCCGGCCCGGCCGCACCGACGGTGGCCTGGAAGCTCGGCGAGCACGGCGGCGATCCGGTCGCCGACTACCTGGCCGACATCTTCACCTTGCCTGCCTCGCTGGCCGGCCTGCCCGGCATGAGCGTGCCCGCCGGATTCGACGGCGGCCTGCCGGTCGGCCTCCAGCTGATCGGCAATTACTTCGCCGAGGCGAAATTGCTCAACGCGGCGCATGCCTTCCAGCGGGCGACCGACTGGCACCTCCACACGCCGGCGGGCTATTAAATGAAACACCCCCGAAGCGCCTGCGGCGCCTCCCCCTCAAAGGGGCAACACCAGCGGCCCGGCAAAGCCGGTTCCGCGGTGTTCCCGACCTCGGCCGCGCCAGCTTCATGCGTCGCGAACGACGCGTTCGCCCCTGGAGCACTGAAATGACGCAGCAACAAAGCACCACCGAACAACTGCAGAGCGGCCGCCCGACCGGCCCGCTGGTCCGGGGCTACGAGGTCGTGATCGGCTTCGAGACCCACGCCCAGCTCTCCACCGCCTCGAAGATCTTCAGCCGCGCCTCGACCGCCTTCGGCGCCGAGCCCAACACGCAGGCCTGCGCGGTCGACCTGGCCCTGCCCGGCACCTTGCCGGTGATGAACAGGGGCGCGGTCGAGCGCGCCATCAAGCTCGGCCTGGCGCTCGGCTCGACGATCGCGCCGCGCAGCGTGTTCGCACGCAAGAACTACTTCTACCCCGACCTGCCCAAGGGCTACCAGATCAGCCAGTTCGAGATCCCCGTGGTGCAGGGCGGCTCGGTGAGCTTCTTCGTCGGCGACGAGCCCAAGACCGTGCGCCTGGTGCGCGCCCACCTCGAGGAAGACGCCGGCAAGTCGCTCCACGAGGACTTCATCGGCCAGTCGGGCATCGACCTGAACCGCGCCGGCACGCCGCTGCTCGAGATCGTCACCGAGCCCGACATGCGATCGACCGCCGAGGCCGTGGCCTATGCACGCGAGCTGCACAAGATCGTCACCTGGATCGGCATCTGCGACGGCAACATGCAGGAAGGCAGCTTCCGCTGCGATGCCAACGTCTCGGTGCGCAAGCCCGGCGACAGGCTCGGTACGCGGCGCGAAATCAAGAACCTCAACAGCTTCAAGTTCATGCAGCAGGCGATCGACTACGAGATCCGCTGGCAGATCGAGGAGATCGAGGACGGCCGCGCGATCCAGCAGGCCACCGTGCTGTTCGACCCCGACACGGGCGAGACGCGCGCCATGCGCACCAAGGAAGACGCGGCCGACTACCGCTACTTCCCCGACCCCGACCTGCCGCCGCTGGCGATCGCCGCCGACTGGATCGAGCGCGTGCGCGCCGAGATGCCCGAGCTGCCGCGCGCGATGGCCGAGCGCTACGTGCGCGAGCACGGCCTGTCGGACTACGACGCCGCGCAGCTGACGCAGAGCCCGGCCCTGGCGAACTACTTCCAGGGTGCGGTGGCCGCGGGCGCCAATGCCAAGCTGGCGAGCAACTGGATCACGGGCGAGATCGCCCGGCGCCTGAACCAGCAGGACATCGCGATCACCGAGGCGCCGGTGACGGCGGCCCAGCTCGCGAAGCTGGTCGAACGCATCGGCGACGGCACGATCTCGAACAATGCGGCGCGCCAGGTCTTCGACGCGCTCTGGACCGGCGAAGGCCAGGACGTCGACGCGCTCATCGAGGCCAAGGGCCTGAAGCAGATGAGCGACAGCGGCGCGCTCGAGAAGATCATCGACGGCGTTCTTGCGACCAATCAGAAGAACATCGACGAGTACCGCGCCGGCAAGGACAAAGCCTTCAACGCACTGGTCGGCCAGGTCATGAAGGCCAGCCAGGGCAAGGCCAACCCGGCGCAGGTCAATGCGCTGCTGAAGGCCAAGCTGGGGTAGGTAGCTCGCCCCCAGGTTGCCCGCACTTCGTGTCGGGCGCCCACCCCCTACCGGGGGCAACACCAGCGGCCCGGCAAAGCCGGTTCCGCGGTGTTTCACCAATGGGCCTGGCTGCGCCGGCCGGATCGGAGCGTGCCGTGCTGGCTTTGCTTCAGGTGCGCGCGGCGGCCTTGGGCTGGCGCTGCTGCAGCGCCCTTCTTGCCGATATCGGCAGCCGTTGCGACCACTCGCTCGACGGCTTCTCGACCAGCCTGAAAAGCAGGTAGGCCGCCGCAGTGCACACTGCAACGCCGATCGGCACCCACACCGCATGCAGCGACTCCGGCGTGCGGGGGAGCGCCAGGTTGAGCAGTTTCACCCCGAGCGGGAAATGGATGAGATACAGGGAGTAGGAAATGGAGCCCAGGAAGAGCGCCACTCTCAGCCGCATCGCCGGCAGGTAGCGGATCGCCAGGTAGCACAAGAGGCCTGCCGCGAGTTCGGGGTAGGAGGACTTCGGCACGGCGGCGGCGGCCGCCAGCAAGACCAGCCCCGCGGCCTCGGCCATCGGTATCCGGAGCACGGCGACGTAGCAGGCCACGAATCCGATCAGGAAATAGGGAAGATGGCGGACGACGTCCAGATGGTCGGCCCCGAACGCGGCGACCGCAGCACAGGCGCAGAACGAGAGGACGCGGACAAGGCGGCGCCGCGAGAAAAGGAGCGGAAAGAAAATGGAGATGAAAAAATAGTATTTCACCTCCACGATGAGCGTCCATATCACCGGATTCTCGGCGGGGATGTCCAGGTAGAAGAAGTACTGCAACAGTTGCAGGCCCGAGATCTTCTGCGGCTCGCCCTTGACCATCGCCGCCCCGAGCGAAAGTGCGAACGTGAACAGCAACGCGACGGCGTAAGTGGGCTGCAGGCGCACCAGCCGCTTGAGCCAGAACCGGCCGATGTCCGTGATCCGGTATTCACCCTTCCAAAGGCTGTAGGGAATGATGTAGCCCGAGATGACGAAGAACACCTGGACGCCGACCGCTCCATGCTTCGCGAGATCGGCCGCTGTGCCCGAAAGTGCCGGAGCGAAATGGCAAATGCACACTATCAGCGCCGCGAGGCCGCGCAGATAGTCGAGCGTGAAGATCCGGTTGCCCATGCGACTGTTTCCTTGGATGCAGTCAGGGCGCGCCGATCGCTACCGCGCTGAAGCAGCGGCCGCGTTGGACGCCCAGAGCGGTTTGAGGCGCGTTGCCTCCTCGTCGAAGCGCGCGTTGAGGCGTTTCTTTTCCTCTTCCTGCTCGCCGATGAAGCGGTTCTGCACCGCGACGCTCTTGGCGTTGTCGTCCATCTTGCGGCGCACCGCGTCGGGTGCCTTGCTCGGGTCGTTCTTGTAGAACTCGAGCTCGTCGTCGATCTTCTTGCGGTCCTCGGCCAGTTCGCCCAGCCGCTTCCTGGCGGCCTGGATCACGACATCGATCTGCACCAGCGCCTCGGCCCGCTCGCGGTCGTGGGCGGCCGCGTTCGGGTAGCGCACCAGCAGCGCACGCTCGCGCCGCCGCTCCTCGACCTGCCGGGCCGCCTGCAGCCGGGCCAGGCGGTCGCTCTCATCGCGCTCAGCCTGCTCGCGCGCCGTGTAGGTGGGCTCGACCTTGCGGCGCGTGGTGCCGCTCGGATTGAGCTCGCGCTGCTCGCGGTCGATGCAGTCGGGAATCGGCCGGTCGGCGGTGATGGTGCGGCCGCGCGAATCGGTGCAGCTGTAGATGCCGGGGCCGGACGGCCGGGCGGCGCCGGCCGCGGGTTGCTGTGCCTGCACCGCGCCGGCCGCAGCCAGCGAGAACGCCAGAAATGCCTTCAGTGCTTGGGTGCTCGCCAACATCGGTCCTTCAGACGGGTTGAATCAGCCCGCGCCGTAACGAGCCCGGTACGCCAGCACGTGCTGGCGGTGGGCGCCCAGCTCGTCATCCGCGCGGCCTGACAGATACTGTAACAAGTCGTCCAGCGTCGCGATGGAAATAACTGCAAGTCCGAGCTGATTGCGTACATATTGCACGGCGCTGTGGTCCACGTCGACCCCGTTCTCGGTGGCCTTCTCCTGGCGGTCGAGCGCAATCGCGACCGCGTGCGGGATGGCGCCGGCGGCGCGGATGGCCGCGATCGACTCGCGCACCGCGGTGCCGGCCGACATCACGTCGTCGACGATCAGCACCCGGCCCTCGAGCGGCGCCCCGACCAGGGTGCCGCCCTCGCCGTGGTCCTTGGCTTCCTTGCGGTTGTAGGCGAAAGGGACGTTGCGGCCGCGCCGCGCCAGCTCGGCCGCCACCGTGGCGCCGAGCGGAATGCCCTTGTAGGCCGGCCCGAAGATCATGTCGAACTCGAGCCCGCTGGCGATCAGCCGGTCTGCATAGAATTCGGCCAGCCGCGCGAGCTTGGCGCCATCGTCGAACAGGCCGGCATTGAAAAAATAGGGGCTGATGCGGCCGGCCTTGGTCTTGAACTCGCCGAAGCGCAGCACCCCCGACTCCAGCGCAAACTGGACGAACGCCTGTGCCAGCGCGCCGTCCTCTCCAATCTTTTCAGCCATAGGGAATGTCCTCGTGTTCAAACTGACCAGCCTCAACCTCAACGGCCTGCGATCGGCTGCCACCAAGGGCGTCGCCGATTGGGTCGGCGGACTGGGGCCGGATTGTATTTGCATGCAGGAAATCAGGGTCCAGGCAAGCGACATCGAGGGCCGCTTCGAGGAGATGGCCGGTCTCAAGGGGCACTTCCATTTCGCCGAGAAGAAAGGCTATGCGGGCACCGCGGTCTACACGAAGCACGCGCCCAGCGACGTGGTCGTGGGCTGGGGCGACCCCGAGTTCGACGCCGAGGGCCGCTACCTCGAGCTGCGCTTCGACAAGCCTGGCGCCAAGCTGTCGATCATCAGCTGCTATTTCCCGAGCGGATCGTCGGGCGAGGAGCGGCAGGCGGCGAAATTCCGCTTTCTCAAGGGCTTCTTCCCGCATCTCGGCGCGCTGAAGCGCGAGCGCGAATTCATCCTCTGCGGCGACATCAACATCGCCCACAAGGAAATCGACCTCAAGAACTGGCGCGGCAACCAGAAGAACAGCGGCTTCCTGCCCGAGGAGCGGGCCTGGATGACCCGGCTGCTCGACGCCGGCGCCGACGGCGCGGGCCTGGTCGACGTCTACCGGATGCTCAAGCCAGAGACCACCGACGAGGCCTACACCTGGTGGAGCAACCGCGGCCAGGCCTACGCCAAGAACGTGGGGTGGCGGCTGGACTATCACCTGGCGACGCCGAAGCTGGCGGCACTGGCGCGCGCGGAGTCGATCTTCAAGACCGTCAAGTTCAGCGACCACGCGCCGATCACGGTGGACTACGAGCTCACGCTGTAGCGGGGCGCTCAGTCAGCGCCCGCGCGCGGTGGCCCGTCCCGAGTGCCGCGCCATGTGCACCTGGTGCAGCGTGATCTTGCGCACCTCCGCCTGGCTGGTCTCGATGTGGGCGCGCAGCAGCATCGCGGCCTGGTCGCCCCGGTTGGCGCGGATCGCCTTCAGGATCTTGCCGTGCTCCTCGTAGGTCGCGTCGATGCGCGGCTGCTTGGTGAAGTCGAGCCGCCGGATGATGCGGATGCGGTCGGTCACGTCGCGGTGCACGCGCGCCATCTCGCCGTTGCCGGCGGCCGCGACCAGCGAGCAATGAAAGGCCTCGTCCCACTGCGCCACCTGCACCGTGTCGGCGCTGCGCTGGGCGGCGGGCACCAGCCAGATGGCGGCCAGCGTCTCGAGCAGGCTGCGGTCGACGCGGTGGTCGCTCTCGCACAGGCGGTGGACGGCGGTGGTCTCGAGCACCATGCGCAGGTCGTACAACTGCTCGAACTGGTCGAAGTCGAACGGCAGCACGCGCCAGCCGCTGCGGAACAGGACTTCGACGAAGCCCTCCTGCTGCAGCCTGAAGAGCGCCTGCCGCACCGGCGTGCGCGAGACGCCGAGTCGCTCGCTGATCTCGTTCTCGGTGAAGCGGTCGCCGGGCACCAGGCTGAACTCGGCGACGTCGCGCTTGAGCTGGGCATAGACCTCGTCGGCCCGGGTACGGAACACGGGATCGGCGGCGGGAGGCTGGGGAGGAATTCGAACGGTCGACACGTCGGCCATGTTAGTGGGTGCCGAGCGCGGCCAGCAAGGCGCCGCTCGGTGCGGTCCAGCCGACGATGCCGCCCTGGGCGCGGATCATCTCGACGGCAGCCGCCTTGAAGGCGGGAAAATAGCTCTCGGTGCAGTCCTCGAGCAGCAGGCAGTCGTAGCCGCGGTCGTTGGCTTCGCGCATGCTGGTCTGGACGCAGACCTCCGTGGTGACGCCGCCGAACAGCAGGTGGGTGATGCCGCGCCGCTTCAGCGTCTCGTGCAGTCCGGTGGCGTAGAAGGCGCCCTTGCCGGGCTTGTCGACCACGATCTCGCCTTCGACGGGCGCCAGCGCATCGATGATCTGGTTGCCGGGTTCGCCCATCACGAGGATGCGGCCCATCGGGCCGACGTCGCCGATGCGCAAGCTGGGGTTGCCGCGGTTGCGCTTGGCGGGCGGGCAGTCGGAGAGGTCGGGCTTGTGGGCTTCTCTCGTATGGACGACCAGGCCGCCCGCTGTTCGCCACGCTTCGAGCGTTTTTTGTGTCGCGGGGACGATGGCTTCGAGCAGGGAGACGTCGTTGCCCAGGGTCTCGCCGAAGCCCCCGGGTTCGATGAAGTCCCTTTGCATGTCGATCAGGACGAGGGCGGTCTTGGTGATGTCGAACTCGTAGGTGAAGGGCAGGGCTTCTATCTGCATTGGGGGCTTTCGAGTCGTTCAGGTTGGACGCGGGGTGGGCGGCGGTGACGGGCGGTATGCCCTGGACCGGCCGACGTCACCGGCCCTTCGGGCTTCCCTGCGCTGCTCGCGGTACGCGGGGTCCGCGCAAACTCGCTCCGCTTCGCTCCACTCAAACACGCGCGGCCCTTTTTCCGCGCACCGCTGCGCTGCTCGGCGGTGCCTCAACGGCCGGCCCAGGGCATACCGCCCGCCACCGCTGGTACGTTGGGGTTGCATCGGCGTTGGAGACGTCGCTGCTCCTTGAACACCCCCAAGCCCGGCATGCGGTGCGGGACGGGCGATCCCCTCTGCGCCGCTGAGCAGCGCAGCCTTTCGCGGATCAGGGCTCGCGACTGTTTGAGCGAAGCGAGTTTGAGCGAGACCCCGCGAAAGGCGAGCAGCGCAAGGCAGCCCGAAGGGCCGGCGCAGTGGGGTCGTTCGGCCCGCACCGCGTGCCGGGCGCCTCCCCAAGGACAGCAAGGGCTTCATGCAGCCACCGGCGCATGATGATCGCCCCCACCCATGTGCGCCCCCAGCACATGCCTCTCGGCAGTCGCAGCATCGGTTTCGTAGACCACCCGCCCCTCGCTCATCACCACGATCCGATCCGCCATCTCCAGCAGTTCGTCGAGATCCTCGCTGATCAGCAGCACCGCGCCGCCGCGCGCCCGCACCTGCACGATGCGGCTGTGAATTTCCGCCACCGCCGCGAAGTCCAGCCCGAACACCGGGTTGGCCGCGATCAGCACGTTGATGTCTCCCGCCAGCTCGCGCGCCAGCACCGCGCGCTGCACGTTGCCGCCCGACAGGCTGCGGATCGGCGCGCCCTCGCCCTGGGTCTTGACGCCGTACTCGGCGATCCACTCGCGGGCCCGGCTGCGCCACAGCGGGAAGTTCAGCACATCGGCGCCGAGCGCCGGCCAGGCCAGGGGCGGCTGGTCGAAGTCGCGCAGCGCCATGTTCTCGGCCACGCTGAGGTCGCTGACACAGGCGTTGCGCAGCGGCTCCTCGGGCAGGCTGCGCACTTTGAGGCGCCGGTTCTCCTCGCGCTTCGCCGCGTAGGGTTCGCCCATCACCGTGACGCGGCCCGCGAGCCGCGGCCGCTGGCCGACCAGGGCTTCCACCAGTTCGCGCTGGCCGTTGCCCGAGACACCGGCCACGCCGAGGATCTCGCCGGAACGCACCGACAGGCTCAGGTCGTGCACCGCCAGCGTGCCGCGGTCGCCCAGGGCCCGAAGGCCGGCTACATGCAGCGCGATCGGCGCGTTGGCCGCCGTCGGCCGCATCGCATGCAGGGCGCGGCCGATCGGCGCGGCGGTGTCGCCCTCGGCGGGCGGCGGCGCTTCGCCCTCGCCCATCATCGCTGCGGCCAGCCGCGCCGGGTTGGTGTCGGCCACCTGGCAATGGTGCACCGCCTTGCCGCGCCGCAGCACCGTGACGCTGTCGGCATAGGCCATCACCTCGCGGAACTTGTGCGTGATGATCAGCACCGTGCACATGCCGCTTTTCGCGAACTCGCGCACATGGCCCAGCACCTCGTCGGCCTCCTGCGGCGTCAGCACCGAGGTCGGCTCGTCGAGGATCAGCAGGCGCGGCTTCAGGTAGAGCTGCTTGAGCAGTTCGAGCTTCTGCTTCTCGCCGGCCGCCAGCTCCGACGGACGCACGTCGAGGTCGAGGCTGAACGGCGTGGTCGCCAGGAAATCCGTGAGCTCGGCGCGCTTGCGCTTCCAGTCGATCAGCGCCGGCGTCTTGCCGCCGGCCAGCAGCAGGTTCTCGGCCACCGTCATGCCCGGCGCCAAGGTGAAGTGCTGGTAGACCATGCCGATGCCGAGCGTGCGCGCCACCACCGGGTTGGCGATGTCCTGCTCGCGGCCGTCGATCAGGATCGCGCCCTCCTCGGCCCGCTGGAATCCGGCCACGCACTTCACCAGCGTGCTCTTGCCGGCGCCGTTCTCGCCCAGCAGCGCATGCACGGTGCCGGGCGCCACGTGCATCGTCACGCGGTCCATCGCGGTGAAGCTGCCGAAGCGCTTGGTCAGCTCGTAGGTGTCGAGCGCCAGCGCGCCGGTGGCGGCGGGTGTCGGGTGGACCGGTGCGATCATCGTGCGGCTCTCCGTTCTATTGGGGCGGCAGCGCGTCGAGCAGCGCCGTCGAGCTCGCATGGGCGCCGAACACGCCGCCCTGCATGGTGATCATCTTCAGTGCCGCCAGGTGGTTGCCGTGGTCGGTGGCCGCGGTGCAGTCCGACAGCAGCAGGCATTCGAAGCCGCGGTCGTTGGCGTCGCGCATCGTCGTGTGGACGCAGACGTCGGTCGTGATGCCGGCCAGGATCAGGTTCTCGATGCCGCGCGTGTGCAGCACCAGCTCGAGGTCGGTGGCATAGAAAGAGCCCTTGCCGGGCTTGTCGATCACCACCTCGCCGGCGAGCGGCGCCAGCGCCGGGATGATCTCCCAGCCCGGCTCGCCGCGCACCAGGATGCGCCCGCACGGGCCGGCGTCGCCGATGCCGACGCCGTTGGCGCCGATCTGCCGCGAGCGCCAGCGCTTGTTGGCCGGCAGGTCGGCCAGGTCGCGGCGGTGCCCTTCGCGCGTGTGGATGATGTGGAAACCCAGCGGCCTCAGGCGCGCCAGCGTGCGCGCGATCGGCTCGATCGGCGCCTGCACCAGCGACAGGTCGTAGCCCATCACGTCGACGTACCCGCCCTGGCCGCAGAAGTCGGTCTGCATGTCGATCACGATCAGCGCCGTGTTGTCGGGCCGCAGCGCGCCGTTGTACGGCCAGCGGTACGGGTCGGCGGAAACGTAGGTGGTGCTCATGCGGATGAACTCGGGTTCGACTTCCTTGGGGATCAACGCGTGGATGACAGTTCGCCCGGGCTGCCGACCGCCACGCTGCCCGGCTTGCAGGTCAGCACCAGGATCACCAGCGTGAGCACGTAGGGCACGGTGTTGAAGAGGTGATAACCCCAGCCGACGCCGATCGACTGCAGGGCCGGACCGATCGCGCCGGCGCCGCCGAACAGCAGCGCCGCGCCGATGCAGCGCAGCGGGCTCCAGCGCGCGAAGATCACCAGCGCCACCGCGATCAGGCCCTGCCCGCTCGAGATGCCCTCGTTCCAGCTGCCCGGATAGAACAACGTGAGCGAGGCGCCGCCGAGCCCGGCGATGAAGCCGCCGGCGGTGGTGGCCGCGATGCGCAGGCCGGCCACCGAGTAGCCGAGCGCGCGCGTCGCGTTGGCTGAATCGCCCGCCATGCGCACCAGCAGGCCGGCGCGCGTGCGCGCGAAGCCCCACCACAGGAACACCGCCAACACGATGCCGACCGGCACCAGCGCGTTGACCTGCAGCGCCGATCGGATGACCGGGTTGTCGCTCCAGTTGCCCAGCGGGATCGCCGGCAGCTGCGGCGCCTGCGGCTGGATCAGCGGCTTGCCCAGGTAGAAGGCGAGGCCGGTGCCGAACAGCATCAGCGCGATGCCGGTGGCGACGTCGTTTACGCGGTCGAGCGAGCACAGGAGCCCATGCAGCAGCGCCAGCAGCGCGCCCGCGGCGCCGCCGATCAGCACGCCGAGCCAGGCCGAGCCGGTGAGCCAGGCGCCGCCGAAGGAGGCCATGGCCGAGAGCACCAGCACGCCTTCGAGGCCGAGGTTGATGCGGCCCGACTTTTCGGTCAGGCATTCGCCGAGGCTCACGAAAAGAAAGGGCGCGCCGACGCGCAGCGCGCCGCCGACGATCCCCGCCACGAGCGCGATCCACTGGTCGGCGGTCATGGCGCAAGCTCCGCGCCGCGCGCTGCGGTATGCGACTTGGGAGCGGCCCGATGTCTCATGCAACCTCCTTCGTCAGACTCGGCTGCACCGCGCGTGGCATGCGGTTCTTCAGCAGCGTCTTCCAGTCGATCATGCGCAGGCCCTCGCTCGCGAGGATCAGCACGAATGCCATGCCCTGCAGCACCAGTACCGAGGCGTCCGGCAGCCCCAGACGGCGTTGCAGCAGGCTGCCCGCGGCGCCGAAGCCGCCGAAAAGAATCGCCACCGGGATCACCGCCACCGGGTTGTGGCGGGCGATGAAGGACACCAGGATGCCGGCATAGCCGTAGCCCGCAATCAGCGAGGCATTGGCATTGGTGTGCACCGCCGCCACCTCCACCGCGCCGGCCACGCCCGCGCAGGCGCCGCCGATCCCGCAGGCGGCCAGGATCAGCCTGCTGGCCGGCAGGCCCACCAGCTGGGCGGTGCGCGGATTGCCGCCGACCACGCGGACCGAGAAGCCCGAGGCGGTGGCACGCAGCCAGAGGCCCGAGACCAGGCAGGCGACGATCCCGATCACCAGGCCCCAGTGGACGTCGGAGCCGCCGATGCCGCCGATCCCGAGCCCTTCGGCGATCGAGCGCGTGGCCGGCTTGTTGAGGCTCGCCGGGTCGCGCAGCACGCCTTCGACCAGGTGCTTGAAGAGCCCGATCGCGATGTAGGCCAGCAGCAGGCTGCTGATGGTCTCGTTGATGCCGCGGTACTGCCGCAGCCAGCCCGCCAGTGCGATCCAGGCGGCGCCGGCGATGGCGCCGGCCACGCACAGCGCGACAGAGCCCACGAGGTTCGCCGGCAGCGGCAGCGCATAGGGCAGCGCCGCTGCGGCCAGCCCGCCGAGCACCAGCGCGCCCTCGCCGCCGATGATCACCAGCCCGGCGCGCGCCGGAATCGCGACGCACAGCGCGGTCAGCATCAGCGGCGCGGCGCGCTGCAGCGTGTTCTGCCACGAGAACCAGTCACCGAAGGCCCCCTTGAAGAGGATGACCCAGACCTCCAGCGGACTCACGCCGGCGAACCAGACGAAGACGCCGAAGAGAAGCAATGCCGCCGCAATGGCGAACACCGGCAATCCGACTTCCCGAAGGATGTTCCGCATCGTCATATCCCTTCACAAGTCCGCGGATTCCGCCGACCGGCGCAGCCCGGCCCGTTGGTGAAACACCGTGGAACCGGCTTCGCCGGGCCACCGGTGTTGCCCCCGGCAGGGGGCTGAGGGGCCGCGGCTCCAAGCCTGCCTGCGCAGGCTTGGACGGCCCCGAAGAGCCGCTGCCTCTGGCAGCGACTCGAGGCGCCCGGACACGAAGTGCCGGGCAACCTGGGGGCGAGTCACCCAACACTTCCGACGACGCCTTCGACCAGGTAGTTCATCTTCTCGAGTTCGAGGTCGGTCTGCTTGAGCGCCTTGCCGGCCGGGATCACGACCGTGCCCTTGTTGTCCTTGAGCCCGCCGACGAAGATGTCGAAGCTGCCCGCCAGCATCTTGGCCTTGACCTCGTCGGCGTTTTTCTTCGCGGCGTCGGTGACCATCGGGCCGTAGGGCGACATCTTCACGTAGCCTTCCTTGAGGCCGCCGCGCAGGAAGTTCGGATGTGGCTTGCCGGCCTGGGCGGCATCGACGATCGTCTTGTAGGCCGTGACCCAGTTCCACTCGGCGCCGGTCAGGTAGGCATTGGGCGCCAGCTTGGCCTGGCTCGCGTGGTAGCCGCAGACCATCTTGCCGCGCTTGGCCGCGGTCTCGACCACCACCTTGGGGCCGTCGACGTGCATCGTGAAGACGTCGCAGCCCTGGTCGGCCAGGCTGTTGGTGGCCTCGGCCTCCTTCACGGCCATCGACCAGTCGCCCGTGAAGATCACGCTGCAGGTGATGTTCGGCTTGACCGAGCGCGCACCCAGCGTGAAGGCATTGATGTTGCGCAGCACCTGCGGGATCGGCTTGGCGGCGACGAAGGCGATCTTGTTGCTCTTCGTCATGTGGCCGGCGATGACCCCGTTGAGGAACTGGCACTCGTCGATGTAGCCGAAGAAGCTGCCGACGTTCTTGGGATGCTTGCCCTCGGTCCACAGGCCGCCGCAATGCGAGAAACGGACGTCGGGGTTCTTCGGCGCCACCGCCAGGATGTGCGGGTCGAAGTAGCCGAAGGAGGTCGGGAACAGCAGCTTGGCGCCGTCCTGCGAGATCATCCCGGTCATGGTCTTCTGTACCGCCGCGGTCTCGGGCACGTTCTCTTCCTCGACCACCTTGAGGCCCGGCATCTTCTTGAGTTCGGCCGCGGCCAGCGCGTGCGACTGGTTGTAGCCATAGTCGTCGCGCGGGCCGACATAGATGACGCCGACGGTCAGCGGCTTCTGCGCGCTGGCCAGCGCGCTCCAGCCGCCCAGGGTGGTGGCGGAGGCCAGGGCGGCCAGGGACTTGAGGGAATCGCGACGGTTGAACTGGCTCATGGTGCTTACTCCAGGTGATTGAGGAATCAGGGGGGCCGGGATGTCCTGTCTTGGATACAAGATGGTGTGCATAAACCGTACCAGCGCTTTGGCGGCCAAATCCGCCCGCGGCGCGCCAGCGTTGTGCGGGACGCGCGCCGCGTTCGCGCGGGCGCCCCGTCTTTGTGCTTTTCAGGCGCCGTCGCACATCAGACCAGCGGAGCCACGGGCGAATGCACCGCGCCCGCGGATTCGAGCGCTGCAGCCACCCGCAGCACCAGGTCCTCGCGCCACGGCGCCGCGATCACCTGGACGCCGATCGGCAGCGCCGGATGGGCACCCCAGACCGGCACCGCGCACACCGGCAGGCCGACGCACGAGATCGGCTGCGTCAGCAAGCCCATGTTGGGCCGCACCGGCAACCGGTGGCCATTGATCTCGAAGGACTCGGCACCGATCGGCGTCGCCGCCGAGGGCGTCGCGGCTGCCAGCAGGATGTCGAAGCGCTCGAACACTTGCGCCACCTGCTCCGCATAGAGTCGCCGCACGCGCTGCGCCCGCGCCACCCAGGCGGCCGGCAGCAGCGCGCCGGCCAGGAAGCGGTCGCGCGACAGCGGTTCGAAGTCCTGCGCGCGGCGGCGCAGGTCGGGCAGGTGCAGCGCGGCACCTTCGGAGTTGGTGACCAGGAAGGCCGCGGCCCGGCCGGCCTCGACCATCGGCAGTTCGACCGTGCGGCTGGCGCCCAGCGCCTGCGCCACGGCGTCGACCGCGGTCAGCGCCTCGGGCTGGGCATGCTGGCGGAAGTAGCCGCCGAGCACGCCGATGCGCAGCCCCTGCGCGCCCAGCGCCAGTGCTGCGCTGACCGGCTCGACCGCGCGCTGCGCGCAGCCGGGGTCGTGCGGGCCGCGGCCCTCGGGGCCCTGCATCGCGTCGTAGGCCAGCGCCAGGTCGCGCGCCGAGCGCGCGAACGGGCCCAGGTGGTCGAGGCTCGACACGAAGGGATAACTGCCGGTGCGCGGCAGCCGTCCGAAAGTCGGCTTGAGACCGAACACGCCGCACAGCGACGAGGGCACGCGGATCGAGCCGTTGGTGTCGGAGCCCAGCGTCAACGGCACCTGGCCGGCCGCGACCGCGGCGCCCGAGCCGCCCGAGGAACCGCCCGCGATCCGCGCCAGGTCGTGCGGGTTGCGGGTCGGGCCGGCGTGGCTGTTCTCGGTGGTGAAGCCGTAGGCGTACTCGTCCATGTTGAGCGCACCGACCAGCACCGCGCCCGCGCTCTCCAGCCGCCGCACCAGCGCCGCGTCGTCGCGCGGCGGCGTGCTCCCGCGCTCGATCTTCGAGCCCGCGAGGGTCGCGAGGCCGGCGATGTCGAACAGGTTCTTGACCGCGAAAGGCACGCCCAGCAGCGGCAGTTCGCGGGTGCGTGCGCCGTGGGCCGAGGCGAGCGAGGCATCGACCTGCGCGGCCCGCCGCAGCGCGCGCTCGCGCAGCACCGCGGTGAAGGCGTTGACGCGGCCGTCGGTGGCACCGATGCGGTCCAGGCTGGCCTGCACCAGCGCCACCGCGCTGACCGCGTTGCCGCGCACGGCATCGACCATCGCGGATGCGTCCTGCGCGAGCAGGGCAGCGGCGCTCATTCTTCCTTCTCCCTGGGCGACACCGGCGAGAAGCTCAGCGCCGGTTCATCGCGATCGCCGAGCGGCACCGCATCCACCAGCGCGGCGAACTCCGCCGCCAGCGTGAAGTAGCGCAGCACGCCCGGCCGCTGGTCGGCCCTGAGCCTCAGGCCGAGCACGGCCGCCGATGCATCGACATAGGCTTCGATCTCCGAAGGCGTCATGGTTGCGGCTCCTAGCGGCGCACTTCGCGCTGGAAGATCTCCAGGCTCAGCTTCTTCATGGCCACGAAGCTGGCCGAGCTCAGCGTCTCGAGCGTGCGCGGCCGCTCGTCGCGGTAGTCGAGGATCTCGGCCACCTTGGTCGGCCGCTTGGTCAAGAGCAGCACCTGGTCGGCGAGGTACACCGCCTCCTCGAGGTCGTGCGACACCAGCAGCATCGTGGTGCCGGTCTTCATGAACACCTCCTGCAGTTTCTCGCGGATGAACAGCGTCATCTCGAAGTCGAGCGCCGAGAACGGCTCGTCGAGGAACAGCACCTCGGGGTTCGGCGCCAGCGCCCGCATGATCGACGCCGTCTGCTGCTGGCCGCCCGACAACTCGTAGGGATAGCGCTTCAAGTCGAACTTGACATCGAAGGAGGCCACCAGTTCCTCCATGCGCCGGTCCACCTCGGCCTTCGATCGGCCTTCGAGCTTCAGCGGGTAGGCGATGTTGTCGATGGTCCGCATCCAAGGGAACATCGCTTCGCGGTAGTTCTGGAACACGTAGCCGATCTTGGTGTCGGCGAGCGACTTGCCATCGAACAGGATCTCGCCCGCGTCGATCGGGATCAGGCCCGCGATCATGTTGATCAGGGTCGACTTGCCGCAGCCGTTGGGGCCGAACACCGAGACGATCTTGTGCTTCGGGATGTCGAGGTCGAAGTTCTCGTACAGCGGCCAGCCCGCGAAGTACTTGGTCAAGCCGCGGATCGTGATGTGGGTGCCGGCCGGCCCCGGGGTGAAGACCGGCTTCGGCACGTCGGCATACACCGGGCCGTCGATGACTTTTTCCACGGTGGCTCTCATCTTCCGCTCCAGTGCACGATGCGGCGCTCGGCCACGAGGAAAAGAATGTTCAGCGCATAGCCCAGCGCACCGGCGGCGAGGATCGAGGCGTACATGTCCTTGACGTTCATCACCTGCTGCGAGTTGATGATGCGGTGGCCGAGCCCGCTGTCGGAGCCGATGAACATCTCGGCCACGATGACGATCACCAGCGCCATCGAGACCGCCGAGCGCAGGCCGACGAAGGTCGGCTGCAGGCTCTCCCAGACCAGCACGTCGCGAAAGATCTGCCAGCGCGAAGCCCCCATCACCTTGGCCGCCATGACGCGCTGCTTGCGCGCGTTCATCACGCCGTAGGCGCTGTTGAAGACCACGATCAGCAGGGCACCGAAGGCCGCGATCGCGACCTTGTTGACGTCCGAGACGCCGAAGATCATGAGGAACAGCGGGATCAGGGCCGAAGACGGCGTCGAGCGGAAGAAGTCGATCAGGAACTCGACGCTGCGGTAGGCCTTTTCGTTGCTGCCGAGCAGCACCCCGAGCGGCACGCCCACGATGGCCGCGATCAGGAAGGCCTGCAGCGTGCGCCAGACCGTGACCGCGAAGTCGCCGAGCAGTGCGCCGCCGGCCAGGCCCGACAGCAGCGTGAGCAGCGTGTCGCCCGGCATCGGCAGCAGGATGGCCTTGATCAGGCCGAAGCGCACCACCAGGTCCCAGACGATGAACAGCACCACCGGGCCGATGAAGGGCAGCGCCTTGACCCAGTGCGATTCGCGCGGCGGCGCGGAGGCGGATGCGTTGGCGGCAGGCGGCGACCAGGGCGCCGTGGGCGTGGGGGTGCTCATGGCCTCAGCCCTTGTAGAGCATCGAGTCGACCATCAGGCGCGACGAGAAGATGCCCTTGTCCGAGAACAGGTCGAAGAACTTCTGGAAGTAGGCGATGTCGCCGGGCGTGAACTCGTTGTACATCGTGTAGGCCGCCAGCGGCACCTCGCCGGTCAGCGGGCCCTCGATCGCGGTGTAGCCCTTGAGGTACTGGCGCGCTTCGGCCGGCTTGCTGCGCACGAAGGCCACGCCCTGCCCGTAGGCGGTGATGAACTTCTTCGCCGCCTCGGGATTCTTCTTGATCAGCGCCGAGGTCAGCGAGGCCGAGCCGCCGAACCACGGCGCCATCGGATCGCCCAGCACGTATTTCGCGATCACGCCGGCTTCCAGCACCCGCGTGCTGCCGTTGAGCCGTCCGATGGTGCCGGTCGGCTCCAGCGTGTAGCAGCCATCGACCTGCCCCGCGGCGAGCGCCGCCACGTGCTGGCCGATCGGCAGTTCGACCACCGTCGCACCGGTAGCGCCGCCGCGTTCGAGCACCGCCTTGGCCAGCGTCACGTTCTGGATGCCGGGACCCGAGGCGACCCGCTTGCCCTTCAGGTCGGCCATCACCTTGGCGGTGCTCGCGGTCGGCACCAGCACCTGGTCGAGCACGTTCTTCACGTTGCTCGGGTTGGAGCAGAAGATCTTGAAGCTGCCGGGCGCCGCGATCTCGCCGATCGCGATGTTGGCCGAGCCGGTGCCGTTGGCGCTGCCGTCGCAGCGGTCGGCCAGCATCGCTTCCATGATCTGCTGCGCGCCGGCATAGCGCTGCACCTCGACATCGAGGCCGGCGGCCTTGAAGTAGCCCAGTTCGACCGCGGAATAGAAGGGCAGGCCGGCCGCGATCGGCCAGTAGCCGATGCGGATCTTCGGTGCGCCCTGGGCCCGCACGATGGCCGGCGCGGCGAGCACCGCCAGTCCGGCGGCACCGGCCTGCAGCAGCTGGCGCCGCGAAGCCGGGGTGGCGAGGGTCAGGGGTTTCTTGCTGGGGGCCATGGGTACTCCGGATGAAGGTGAAGAGGAGGAATCAGTTCGCGGCGGCGCTGCGCGCGGCGATGTAGGCGCGCCAGCCGCCGAGCCCGGTGATGTCGTCGGCGCCGGCCACCGCCAGCGCCTCGCAGAGGAAGCCCTGCACGCTGCGGCCGTCGGCCAGCAGCAGGCTGCCAATGCCCAGCGGCGCCGGGATCAGGGCGACGAAGCTGCCGTAGTGCGTCGTCGGCATTTCCCATATCTCGAGCGCGATCGCCGCGCCCTCGCCGGCGGCCACGCGCAGCAGCCCGGGCTTGGGCGGCACAGTGCCTGGCAGCGCATAGAGCCGGTAGTCCGGCGCGGTGTGCGTGGCGGCGATCAGGCGGGCGCCGCGCTCGGTCAGCTGGCCGTTCAGCGGCATGCCCGACAAGTGGGCGCCGACCACCGCGACCTGGACCGTCGGCACCGCGGCGATCAGCGGCAGGTCTTGCAGCGGGGGCAGCGGCTCGCGCGTGGCGCCGAGCGGCAGCCCGGTGGCATGGTGGAAGCGCTGGCCAAGCTCGGCCAGCTGGAAGTCGCTGCCGGCACGGCCGATCAGCGTGATGCCGAAGGGCAGCCCGTCGGCGCGCAGGCTGGCGGGCACCGAGATCGCCGCGTAGTCGAGCAGGTTCACGAAGTTCGTGTACTCGCCAAGGTTGCGGTTGAGCGCCACCGGATCGGCCTGCATCGCCTCGATCGTGTAGTGGGCCGGCGCGGTGGGCACCAGCAGCACGTCGATGTCGCTCCACATCGCGGCGGCGCGCTGGCCCAGCGCGTGCAGCCGGGTGCGGGCATCGACGAAGTCGGCGGCGCTGTAGCCGCGGCCCTGCGCCAGGATGCCGCGCACCGGCGCCACCACCTCGGCTTCGTGGGCGTCGAAGAACGCGCGCACCGCGGCGTAGCGTTCGGCGACCAGCGCACTGTCGTAGAGCAGCGCGGCTGCATTGGCGAGCGGCGCGTAGTCGATCTCGACCGGCGTGCCGCCCAGGGCGCGCAGCTGCTCGATCGCGCGCTCGAAGGCGGCCTGCGACTGCGCGTCGCCGAAGAAGTTCAACGCCGAAGGCAGGCCGAAGCGGAAGGCCGCGGGCAGCGGCCGGGTCGCGAGCGCCAGCTTGCGGCCGTAGGGGTCCTCCGGGTCGTAGCCCATCGCCGCGTGCAGCACGCGGGCCGCGACCGCGACCGTGCGCGCGAAGATCGAGACGCAGTCGACGCTCTGCGCCGCCGGCACCACGCCGCGCGCGCTCAGCAGCCCGCGCGAGGGCTTGATGCCGACGATGTTGTTGAGCCCGGCCGGCACCCGGCCCGAGCCCGCGGTGTCGGTGCCGAGCGCGAAGTCGGCCTGCGCAGTCGCCACCACATAAGCCGAACCCGAGCTCGAGCCACCCGACACGTAGCGCGGATCGAAGCTGTTGGGCACCGCGCCATAAGGGGAGCGGGTGCCGTTCAGTCCGCAGGCGAACTGGTCGAGGTTGGTCTTGCCCAGCAGCGCCGCACCGGCATCGAGCAGACGCTGCACCACGTGGGCGTGCGCCGCGGGCGTCCGGGCGAAGGCGGGACAGGCCGCCGTGGTGGGCACGCCGGCGACGTCGATGTTGTCCTTGGCGGCGAAGCCCAGGCCGGCCAGCGGCCCGGCTGCGGCACCGGCCAGGGGCGCCGCGAGCCGCGTGATCCACGCCGCGGCGGCCCGGCCTTCCAACTGTGGCTTGGCATCGCCCGGACGCTCTACCTGTTCATGCACCATCATCAAGCATCCTGTCTTGTGTACAAGATGCCTTGCAAAGGATGTGCCAGCTGCGCCGCCGGCATCGGTGGCGCATGCGGGAATAATGCAGGGCCTCAACCTCCCGCACCGAATGTCCGCACCGCAGGCTGCCGAAGCCCCCCCGTCCCTGCCCTGGCGCGACGCGCTCAAGGTCTATCTCGAACCCGCCTCGCTGCGCATGCTGGCGCTCGGCTTCTCGGCCGGCCTGCCGCTGCTGCTGGTGCTGGGCACGCTGAGCTTCCGCCTGCGCGAGGCCGGCATCGACCGATCCACCATCGGCTTCCTGAGCTGGGTCGGCCTCGCCTATGGCTTCAAATGGGTCTGGGCGCCGCTGGTCGACCGCCTGCCGGTGCCGCCGCTGACCACCCTGCTCGGCCGCCGCCGCGGCTGGCTGCTGCTGGCCCAGATGGCGGTGATCGCCGGGCTGGCCGGCATGGCCTTCAACGATCCGCGCGACGGCCTGCCGCCGCTGGTCTGGTGCGCGCTGCTGGTGGCCTTCGGCTCGGCGACACAGGACATCGCGCTGGACGCCTTCCGCATCGAGTCGGCTGCCACCCGCAAGCAGGCCGCGCTGGCCGCCTGCTACCAGACCGGTTATCGCCTGGCGATGATCTGGGCCGGGGCCGGCGTGCTGTGGGTCGCCGCCTGGGCCGAACTGCCCGGTGTCGCCGGCTACCAGAACGGCGCCTGGAAGACCGCCTACCTGGTGATGGCGGGCTCGATGGCGATCGGCATCCTGACGGTGCTGCTGTCGCCCGAACCGGTGCGCGTCACGCTGCCGCAGCCCCGGGGGGCCCGCGAATGGCTGCAAAGCGTGCTGGTCGAGCCCTTCGCCGACTTCATCCGCCGCTACCGCTGGCAGGCGGTGCTGATCCTGTCGCTGATCGCGGTCTACCGCATCAGCGACGTGGTGATGGGCATCATGGCCAACCCCTTCTATGTCGACATGGGCTTCACCAAGGACGAGGTCGCCACGGTCAGCAAGATCTACGGCGTGGTGATGACGCTGGCCGGCGCCTTCGTCGGCGGCGTGCTGTCGATGAAGCTGGGCGTGATGCGGGTGCTGATGCTCGGCGCGGTGCTCAGCGCCGCCAGCAACCTGCTGTTCGCCGGCCTGGCCTCGCGCGGGCACGACCTTTCGGCGCTGGTGCTGGTGGTGTCGGCCGACAACCTGGCCGGCGGCATCGCCTCGGCGGCATTCATCGCCTACCTGTCGAGCCTGACCAACATCAACTATTCGGCCACCCAGTACGCGCTGTTCAGCTCGCTGATGCTGCTGCTGCCGAAGTTCATCGCCGGCTATTCCGGCGTCTTCGTGGACAACTTCGGCTACAGCGCCTTCTTCATCGGCACCGCGGTGCTGGGGGTGCCGGTGCTGCTGCTGGTGGCGCTGGCGTCGCGGGCGGCCGGGAACGGCAACGGCAACGGCAAGGCCACCGGCCCGGCACCCGCGCAGGAGGCCGCGCCAGGCTCGCCGCGGCCGCGCAAGCCCACCTGAGCGCCCTGCCCTGCGCGTTCGGGGCCGCAAGGTCGCGGCTTCGGCCGACCCGAAGGGTATCGCCCAACTGGTAGGCTGTCGTGTTTTAGACATCTCACCCTGCCCAACGTGACACCTTCACGCATTCCCCCCCTGCAGATCAGCGCCTACACCGCGACCTCGGCCGTCGGTGTGGGCAAGGCCGCCCTCAGCGACGCGCTCGAACAATCGCGCAGCGGCCTGCGCGCCAACAACTTCGGCGCCTCGCCGCTGCCAACCTGGATCGGCCGTGTCGACGGCCTCGAGTCGCTCCGGCTGCCCGAGGAACTCGCGCCCTGGGATTGCCGCAACAACCGGCTGGCCTGGCTGGGCCTGCAGGCCGACGGCTTCATGGAAGCGGTCGCCGCCGCGCGCAAGCGCTACGGCCCGACCCGCATCGCGCTGATCCTCGGCACCTCGACCTCCAGCATCGGCGAGACCGAGGATGCCTACACCCAGCTGGTCGATGGCGCCTTCCCGGCCGACCAGCAGCGCCCGAAGGTGCACACGCCGCATTCGCTCGCCCTCTTCGTGCAACAGGCGCTGGGCCTCGAAGGCCCGGCCGAGACCATCTCCACGGCCTGCTCGTCGAGCGCCAAGGTGTTCGCCTCGGCCGAACGGCTGATCCGCCTCGGCCTGGTCGATGCGGCCGTGGTGGGCGGCGTCGACACGCTGTGCGGCAGCGTGCTGTTCGGCTTCAACTCGCTCGAACTGGTGTCGCCCGAGCCTTGCCGGCCCTTCGATGCCGCCCGCAACGGCATCAGCCTCGGCGAAGCGGCGGGCTTCGCGCTGGTCGAACGCGGCCGCGGCCCGCTCGAGCTGCTGGGCTACGGCGAGGCCAGCGACGCCCACCACATGTCCACCCCGCACCCCCAGGGCCTGGGCGCCGAGAAGGCGCTCGACGACGCACTGGCCCGCGCCGGCCTCGGCGCCGACGCCATCGACTACATCAACATGCACGGCACCGCCAGCACCAAGAACGACGAAGTCGAAGGCGCGATGGTGGCGCGGCGCTTCCCCGACACCACGCACGCCAGCTCGACCAAGGGCTTCACCGGCCACACGCTGGGCGCGGCCGGCATCGTCGAGGCCGTGATCAGCCTGCTGGCGATCGAGACCGGCCTGAAGCCGGGCAACGTCAACACCACCACGCTCGATGCCGGGTGCGGCCCGCAGATCCAGCTGCGGCCCGCGCGCGGCGAGGTGCGCTACGCGCTGAGCAATTCGTTCGGATTCGGCGGCAACAACTGCTCGCTGGTCTTCGGCAAGGGAGCCGCAGCATGAGCGCCGCCCGGCCGCCCGAAGGCGCTCGCACCGCAGTGCGAAGCACGAAGGTACCCCAATGAGCACCGCCCCCAAGACCCCCACCCTCTACATCGAAGGACCGGCCTTCTGGTCGGCGACGCTGCCGGGCTGGGAGACCGCCAGCGCGGTCTTCCGCGGCGAGGCCGCGCCAGCCGACCCGCCGGCCAAGCGGCCCTCGCCCCAGCTGCTGGCGCCGGCCGAACGCCGGCGCGCACCCGACACGGTGGCATTGGCGCTCGAAGTGGCGGCCGCGGCCGTGGCCGCTTCCGGCCGCAATGGCGCCGACCTGCCCTGCGTCTTCGCTTCGGCGCACGGCGACCTCGGCATCAACGACTACATGTGCGGCACGCTGGCCACCGACCCGCTGCTGCTGTCGCCGATCAAGTTCCACAACTCGGTGCACAACGCCGCGGTCGGCTACTGGACCATCGGCACCGGCTGCATGGCGGCCAGCAACTCGCTCGCGGCCTACGAGAGCAGCTTCGCATCCGGCCTGCTGGAAGCGGCCGCGCAGTGCGCCGCCGACCAGCGCGCCGTGCTGCTGGCCGGCTACGACATGCCGGCGGTCGGCGCGCTGGCCTCGGTCACCACCAGCCGCGAGATGCTGGCCGTGGCCCTGGTGCTGTCGCCCACGCGCACCGCCCGCACCGTGGCCGCCTTCGAATGGACGCTGGCGGACGGCGCCCCGCCGGCCACGCGCGCCCGCTCCGAGGCGGCCCGCGCGCTGGAGGTCAACGCGATGGCCGATGCCCTGCCGCTGTTCGAGGCGCTGGCGCGCGGCGAACCGGAGTCGCTGAGTCTCCCGCTCTCGGCCACGCTGTCGCTGCAGCTGCAGCTGCAGCCCGACGTGCAGCTCGAAGCGCAAGGCTGAGGACCGACGGAGGCCCGCCGCCACGCCGGCAGCCGCTGCTGCGCGCCCCGTCACCAAGGTTTACCCATCTTTACGAAGCGTTCAACCCTGCGCGACCGCGCGGGAGGAAGCTCGGGCCCTGAGCACAACCACCGTGGCACGCCGCACGCAGACACACCGATGAGCACTCCGCAACTCCTGATGATCGAAGACGACATCCGCCTGGCGCAGATGGTGGGCGAGTACCTGACGCAATCGGGTTTCGGCTTCGCGCACGCGGCCGACGGCGCCAGCGGGCTCGCGATGCTGCAGCAGCGCTCGCCCGACCTCGTGATCCTCGACCTGATGCTGCCCGACACCGACGGCCTCGACATCTGCCGCCGGATCCGCGCGCTGCCCAACGGGCTCGCCAAGGTGTCGGTGCTCATGCTCACCGCCAAGGGCGACCCGATGGACCGCATCATCGGCCTCGAGATCGGCGCCGACGACTACCTGCCCAAGCCCTTCGAGCCGCGCGAATTGCTGGCGCGCATCCGCGCCGTGCTGCGCCGCCGCGGCGAGACCGCCGGCGAGGCCGAGGGGCCCGCCGTGATGCGCTTCGGCTCGCTGGACATCGACCGCAATGCGCGCTGCGTCACGGTCGGCGGCGAGCCTGCCGACCTCACCTCCTACCAGTTCGACCTGCTGGTCGCGATGGCCGAGCGCGCCGGGCGCGTGCTCACGCGCGACCAGATCATGGAAGCCGTGCGCGGCCGCGAGCTCGAGGCCTTCGACCGCTCGATCGACGTCCACATGGGCCGCATCCGCGCCGCCATCGAGGTCGACGCCAAGAACCCGAAGCGCATCCTCACGGTGCGCGGCGTCGGCTACGTCTTCGCCAAGCAGCAAGACTAGAAGATGGCCCCCACGCTCCTCACTTCGTGKACTCGCTGCCCCCCGAGGGGGCCGCGTCCGCCTTGGGGCGGCCCGGCGGCGGACATGGCCCCCACGCTCCTCACTTCGTGGACTCGCTGCCCCCCGAGGGGGCCSMGTCCGCCTTGGGGCGGCCCGGCGGCGGACTGACATGCTCCTCAAACTCTACCGCCGGCACCTCTACGTCCGCATCTGGCTGGCGGTGGTGGCCGGCGTCTTCATCCTCACGCTCACGGCCAACTGGATCGTGCGCGAGGCCGCCGAGAGCGAGCGCGAACGGCTGGCGCCGGTGCCGCGCGAGGTCGTGGTGCTCGATTCGGACGACAAGCCGATCGGCGCCGGCAAGGCGCTGCGCGTGCCGGGCCAGGGCCTGGAGTTCGACGTCACGCTGGGCGACGGCCGGGCGATCACGCTGCGGGTGGCGCCGCGCGAGCGTTTCCCCGGCGGCCCGCCGCCGATGTCGCCGTGGCGCACCCCCTTCGGGCTCGGCTGGATGGTGGCGCTGGTCGGCGTCATCGTGGCACTGGGCGTCTACCCGATCGTTCGCCGGCTCACCAAGCGGCTCGAAGTGCTGCAGCGCGGCGTGCAGCGCTGGGGCGAGGGCGACCTGTCGGTGCGCGTGGCCGAGGAAGGCCAGGACGAGGTGGCCGACCTCTCCAACGGCTTCAATGCCGCGGCGGCCCGCATCGAGCAGCTGGTGCGTTCGCACAAGTCGTTGTTGGCCAATGCGTCGCACGAGCTGCGCTCGCCGTTGACGCGCATCCGCATGAGCCTCGAGCTGATGGGCGAGCGGCCCAACCCGGCGGCACGCGAGGAAATCTCGCGCAACATCGCCGAGCTGGACCAGCTGATCGACGAGATCCTGCTGGCCAGCCGGCTCGACGCCAAGGAAGCCGACATGGGCACGATCGAGGCCGTCGACCTGACCGGCCTCGCGGCCGAGGAGTGCGCCCGCGTCGATGCCGACCTCGAAGTCCGGGAAGGCACCGACAGCAACGCCCTCACGGTGCGCGGCGTGCCGCGCCTGCTGCGCCGCGCCATCCGCAACCTGCTCGAGAACGCCGGCCGCTACGGTGCCGGCGAGATCAACCTGCAGATCGGCAGCCATGCCGGCCAGGCCGAGATCCGGGTCAACGACCGCGGCCCGGGCGTGCCGGCGGCGCAGCGCGAACGCATCTTCGAGCCCTTCTACCGGCTGCCGGGCGCCAGCGAGCGCCACGGCGGCGTCGGGCTCGGCCTGGCGCTGGTGAAATCGATCACCGAGCGCCACGGCGGCAGCGTGCGCTGCGAGGATCGCCCAGGCGGCGGCGCCAGTTTCGTCATTTCGTTGCCGCACTGAGGCCGCCTCGGGCGGCCTCCTAAAATCCGCCCCTATGCAGAGATCGCACATCGTTCGGCCCGCGGCCATGTTCTGGGGTCTGACGGTGTTCATGCCGGTCGGCGTGACCTACCTCTCGGCCCTGCTGCTGATGGTCGCGCTGCTGGTCGCCGGCGGCTGGCGCGAGCGGGCAGTCCGGCTGCGCCGCAACCCGATGTGGTGGCCGGTGGTGGCCTACGTGGTCTGGACCCTGGTCATCCTGGCGACCGGACCCCACTACCCCGAGACCGCGTCGAACCTGGTGCACGGGCTGCGCATCGCGGCCACCGTGCTGATGGCGCTGGCGCTCACGCGCGAGGAGGCGATCTGGGCCGTGCGCGGCTTCTGGATCACCGGGCTCGTGAACATCGTGATGATCGCGCTCTACTACACCGTCGGTTTCCCGATGCTGGAGCCCTGGCGCGGCGTGCTGATCCTGGTCGGCAACAAGTCGATCAGCAATGCGCTGCTGTTCACGATCATGGCCGCCACGGCCGCGGTGTACGGGCTCAAGGCGCTGGTCGCGCATCGGCCCTGGCGCGCCGCCGCGGCCTTCGCGCTGGTGCCGGCGGTGATGGTGATCATCACCTTCACCCTGCCTTCGCGCACCTCGCTGCTGGCCCTGCTGCTGGTGATCCCGGCCGCCTGCGTGCACCAGTGGCGGCGGCAGCTCAAGGTGCTGGCGCTGGTGCTGATGGTCGTCGGCGCGATCGGCATCGGCGCCCTGTGGAACACGCCGGTGGTGCAGCAGAAGTTCGCGGTCGGCATCCAGGAGATCGAGGCCGCGCAGGCCGGCGAGATTTCCGAAGCCAGCTGGGTCGTGCGCTACTACATGTACCGCGACACGGCCCGCATGATCATCGACCGGCCCCTCACCGGCTGGGGCATCGGCGGCTGGACCGAGCAGTGGCACCTGCGCGGGCCCAAGCTGCTCGACTACAAGAACATGCCCCACAACGACTTCCTGTGGATGGGCGCGCAAAGCGGAGTTCCGGGCGCGCTGAGCCTGCTGGTGATCATGCTGGTCGCGGTCTGGATCGCCTGGCGCCGCGACGACCTGGCCGGGCGCCAGGCCTTCGTCGCGACGCTGATCATGCTGATCGCCACCAGCGTCAACTCGGCCCTGCGCGATGCGCAGATCGGTCTGGCGCTGCTGTGGGTCGCGATGGTCTACCTGCGGCTGGCGCAGGAGCCGGGAGAGTCCTGGCGCGGGCTGCTGCCGCCGCGGTGGAATGGGGCTGCACCGGCCGGAGCACTTGCGTCGCTCTGAATTGAAGATCAGATTACGGTCTGACGATCATTTCGGAGAATCGGATGGAACACCCGTCTCGTGCCGCACCGCAGCGCTTCGTGATCAGCCACTGGAACGAGGCCGACTTCAAGACCGGGGGCTTGCGAGCCTACTCGTCCTACCGCGATCTGGGCGTCGCGGCTGCGACCAACGGCTTGGCCAAGGCCCATGTGATCCGCATGATTGCGCCGTTCCGCACCGAACTCAGCGTACGACATCACCACGATGTGCAATTCCAGCTTGTCTATTGCCTCAAGGGCTGGTTCGAGACCGACTTCGAGGGCGTGGGACCGCAGCGGCTGGTCGCCGGGTCGTGCTGGGTCCAGCCGCCCGGCATTCGCCACACGGTCGTCGGCTGGTCGGACGACTGCGAGCTCCTCGAGATCCTCATGCCGGCTGAACACGAGACCGTCAACGACGCATAGCGTCCAGCGGCCCCAGCTCAGCCCTCGCGCCCCCGCTCATAGCCCACGAACGGGCCGAAGAACACCATCTCGCGCTCGAGACCGGCAGCGATCTCGTCCTGCGTCGGAAGCTCGCCGATGAATTCGGGCCACGACTGCGCGACGTGGCGCGACCATTCCCGCGGGTCGAGCCGGCTGACCGGTCCCTGGGTGGCCAGGAACTCGAAGCCCTTCGAGCTCAGCTTCCTGACCGCGAGCCGCGTGGCGGACTCGGGATCCGTCGCCGTGGCATAGGCCGACACATAGGCGCCGGCAAGGGTCGACGGCAGGGTGCCGTTCGAGCCCCGTCCCACCTTGACGTTGACAAGGTACAAGTCGCGCACGGGAACCCCGGAAGGCTCAGTGGTGGTGGCCCGCCGCCTCGCCGGCCTTGAGCCTGTAGACCGTGCCGCAGTACGGACACTTGGCCTCGCCGGTGCGGGCGACATCGAGGTAGACCTTGGGGTGGGCGCTCCAGAGCTGCATGTCGGCCTTGGGATTGGGGCAGAACACGCCGCCCTGGTCGTTCAGGTCCTTGGCGAGGAGTTCGATGGTGCTCTTGGGGGTGGACATCGTCTTCAGACCTTGGTGAGCCAGTGGGCGTACTTGGGATTGCGGCCGTTCACGATGTCGAAGAAGGCGCTCTGGATCTTCTCGGTGACCGGGCCGCGCGAGCCGATGCCGATCTCGACGCGGTCGAGTTCGCGGATCGGCGTGACTTCGGCCGCGGTGCCGGTGAAGAAGGCTTCCTCGGCGATGTAGACCTCGTCGCGCGTGATGCGCTTCTGCACCACCTCGATGCCGAGGTCCCTGCAGATCTGCAGGACGGTGTTGCGCGTGATGCCGTTGAGCGCGCCGGCCGACAGGTCGGGCGTGTAGACCACGCCGCCCTTGACCACGAAGATGTTCTCGCCCGCGCCTTCGGAGACGAAGCCGCTGGCGTCGAGCAGCAGCGCCTCGTCGTAGCCGTCGTCGAGCGCCTCCATGTTGGCCAGGATCGAGTTGCTGTAGTTGCTGACCGCCTTCGCCTGCGTCATCGTGATGTTGACGTGATGGCGCGTGTAGCTCGAGGTCTTGACGCGGATGCCGCGCTTCATGCCCTCTTCGCCCAGGTAGGCGCCCCAGGCCCAGGCCGCGACCATGGCGTGGATCCTGTTGCCCTTGGGGCTGACGCCAAGCTTCTCGGAGCCGATCCAGACCAGCGGGCGCAGGTAGCAGCTGTCGAGCTTGTTCTCGCGTACCACCTGTTTCTGGGCCTCGTTGACCTGCTCCTGGCTGAACGGGATCTTCATGCGCAGGATCTTGGCGCTGTTGAACAGCCGCTCGGTGTGCTCGGCCAGCCGGAAGATCGCGGTGCCGTTGACCGTGTTGTAGGCGCGCACGCCCTCGAAGACACCGCAGCCGTAGTGCAGCGTGTGGCTCAGCACGTGGATCTTGGCTTCGCGCCAGTCCACGAGTTCGCCGTCCATCCAGATCTTGCCGTCACGGTCGTCCAGTGCGGGGGGCAGTGCGCTCATGTCTTTGTCCTTCAACCGGGGGGTATGTCGCAAAAGCTTTCGATTTTACGGCCGCGGGCCGGATGCGTCGGACCGACAATGGCCGGTTTTGCCAACCCGCCAGAGAAAAGGATTTCAGTGTCCGTCTTCAAGAACGTCATCGTCTACCGCATCGAAGCCACCTGGTCGCAGTCGCTCGACCAGGTCGAGCAAGGGCTGGCCACGCAGCGCTTCGTCCCCTGCAGCCCGTCGCAGGAGAAATCCGCCGGCTGGGCCGAGCCCCGTGGCCAGGCGCACGGCCCGCTGGCCGAATCCGTCGCCGGCCAGTGGCTGCTCGACTACATGATCGAGACCAAGACCCTGCCCGCCTCCGTCGTGCGCCGCAAGGTCGAGGAGCGCGCCGCGCAGATCGAGGCCAGCACCGGCCGCAAGCCCGGCAAGAAGGAAAAGAAGGAACTCAAGGAAGACGTCACCCACGAGCTGCTGCCGCTGGCCTTCACACGCCATGCGCGGGTGGCGGTCTGGATCGACCCGAAGGCCCGCCGACTGGTGGTGAACTCGAGCAATGCCTCGCGCGCCGACGAAGTGGTCACCAGCCTCGTCAAGTCGCTCGACGGCTTCGCGGTGGCGCTGGTCAACTCGCAGGTCGAGCCGGCGGCGGCGATGTCCGAGTGGCTGTCGAGCCAGGAACCGCCTGCCGGCTTCACGATCGACCGCGAATGCGAGCTCAAGGCCACCGACGAATCGAAGGCCGTGGTGCGCTACGCCAAGCACCCGCTGGACATCGACGAGGTGCGCGAGCACATCGCCGCCGGCAAGCGCCCGACCCGGCTCGCGATGACCTGGGACGACCGCGTCTCCTTCGAGCTGACCGAGGGGCTGCAGCTGCGCAAGATCGTGTTCCTCGAAGGCACGCTGGACGACGCTCCGGCCTCGGGCAAGGAAGACGACTTCGACGCCAACGCGGCGATCGCGACCGGCGAGCTGGGCCAGCTGGTGCCCGAGCTGCTGGAAGCGCTGGGCGGGGAGATGAAGCTGGGGACGGCGGCGGCGGATGCAGCGCCTGCGGCCTCGGCGGCGCCCAGGGCCGAGGCCGAAGCGGCGCTGGAAGACGAATCGGCGCCGTTCTAGGCCTTGTTCAGACCGGCGGCCGCAGCGCGTCCGCCGCACCGGGCTTGACTGCATCGGCGCTGGGCGCCTCGGCAATGGCCTCGTCCTCGACCACCTCGGGCCGGGTCAGCTTCCACTCGGCGAGCTTGCCGCCCACGAAGGTGCAATCGACCCACGAGCCGCCGGCATCGGTCCAGCGGAAGACCTCGGGCTGTTCGTCCTTGGGCGAACGCTGCTCGCCGAGCGCGCGGGTCATCGCGATCACGTGCAGCAGGGTGGCCTTGGGCTTGAGCTTGGCGTTGAGCATCACCGCGCTGGCCACCGTGCCGACCGGCCGGTCGGCCGCGCGCTTGAGCACCTGCATCGTGCGGTTGAAGTGCATCAGCAGGAACATGACGATGGCGCCGCCGACCAGCGCCACGCCGGCCCAGCCATAACTGCGATAGGCCACGCCGAGCAGCACCAGGCCGCCGACGGGAACGAAGATTTTGCTGAGATTCATGGACGGGGATTGTCGCCCGGGCGGGGTAGCGGCATGTCAGATGTGCAGCGCCGCCAGTGCGCCGACGATGACCCCCAGCGAAGCGACACCGAGCATGCCCCACTCCAGCCACTTCTTGCGTGTGAGCAGCGCCATGGCGGCCAGTGCGATCGACACCTGGAGCGCGGTGGTCGCCTGCGCCCAGCGATGATGCTGGTGCATCTGCTGCTCGGACTTCTCGTCCCAGTCGAGGGCGTCCTTCTCGAGCTGCTGGGCGACCAGCAGGATCTCCGCCTTCTCCTTGTCATAGCGGGCGGCCTTGTCCTGCCAGGACGGCTTTCGCTCGTCCGAAGCCATGTCTCGGGCGAACTCCGCGAGCGACTGCTTCGTGCTCTTGGCCTGGTAGAAATTCCACTGGTTCGAGGCCTCGGTCTTCTTGATGCCCGCGTTGTTCTTGTAGAGGCCCGCGTTGGCCTGGGTCAGCCCGCCCATGTAAGCGAAGATCGCCCCGACCGTGGCGATGACCGCGGTGCACACCGCGATCTGGCTGGTCATGCTCTTGCGGCTGGTGCCGTCACCGGCGTCCGAATGGTGGGTCTCGTGCGAACCGGCGTGCTCGAGCTCGTGATCGTGCGGGCCATGCACGTGAAAGCCGCTTCCTGACATAGGGGTCTCCGAATCAATTGAATAAATGGGCGCGGCGCAAGTATGCCCAGCCTGAAGCGGGGTCCTGTCAGCCGCGCGAGACCTCGATGCTGTACAGCCCCCAGGGGCACAGCGCGAAGCGCTCCTTGAGCGGCTTGTCCTTGAAGGCCGCGAGCGTGTCGGCTTCGTAGATGGCCCACTGCGGGCCCAGCCCGCCGAGCGCGAGCGGCACGCCGTCCATCTCGGTGGCGACGATCATGCGGAAGCTGCGTGCATCGGCCATGCGCAGCGGCACGACATAGCCGTCCACGGCACGAAGGCCGAGCATCGCATCGCCGGCCACGCCCACCGACTCCAGCACGCTGCTGAGCAACGGGCCGGAAAGCGCATGCATCCTGGCGTCGTACTCGAGCGTCGCCTTGATGCGGACGACCGGCAGGCGGCGCAGGGCTTCGGCGTCGAGCACGTACGCCTTGTCGAACTTGACGCCGTGCTTGGTCATCAACTGATCGAGCGAGGGATCGACCGGACCGCGGTTGGTCTTGCCGACCCCCCCGCTGACGGTCAGCAGACCCGGGCCCTTCGGGACCGGGTCGGCCGCGAGGGCGCGCGTGGCAGGCAGCAGCCCGGCAAGGGTTGCGGTACCGAGAAAGCGTCGTTTGTTCATCGGGCGATTGTGGGGGGATGGGCGCGCCTCAGGCCCGTTTGCGCAGGAACACATGCGTGGCCCGCTCGCCGGCGACGCTCTCCGCGCACGTGTAGCCCAAGGCAGGCAGGTCGAGACCCTGGAAGAGCGGCTCCCCGGCCCCGAGCAGCACGGGCCGCACGGCCAGGTGCAGCTCGTCGATCAGCCCCGCGCTCAGGTACTGCCGCACCGTGGACACGCCGCCGCCGAGGCGAACATCGAGGCCGCCCGCCGCGGCCTTCGCCTGCGCCAGCGCCGCGTGGATGCCTTCGGTGACGAAGCGGAACTCCGTGCCGCCGGCCATCGCGAGCGGCGCGCGCGCATGGTGCGTGAGCACGAACACCGGCGTGTGATACGGCGGCTCGTCGCCCCACCAGCCCTTCCAGCTGTCGTCCGGCCAGGGTCCGCGCACCGGGCCGAACATGTTGCGCCCGAGGATCCACGCGCCGATGCCGTCGAAGCCCTGCTCCGCGATGCGGTTGTCGATGCCGTGCTCGCCATCGGCCTCGCCCTGCATCCGGCGCCACAGGCGGGTGGGAAAGAACCACTCCATCAACTCGGGGCCGCGCAGGCCGAGCGGGTTCTGCAGGTCCTGGCCCGGGCCGGCGCCGTAGCCGTCGAGGGAGATGGCGAAACTCTGGACGCGGAGTCTGGGCATGGGGGTTCCTTGAACTTCAGCAGGCGGAGACCCATTTTCCATTGCCGGCGCCTGGCGCGCCGCACCAATCCGGCGACCCATGCGCCACAACGGCGCGCCGCGCCCTCCCTTGCCGACCGATCGAGCCTGATTCCGAGCCGAAAGCCCTCCGAGCGCCCGGCACGGTTGTTGCTTGACACCTTCCACTGTTCCGCCGGCACCGCTGCCGCGGATTTTTGCAGTGCCTCCGCTAATGACGGCGGGATTCGAGCGAACCGAGAGCGACGACGCTGGCGGTTCGCCTGTTCCAACCCAATTCGCATCCGTTCCACGCGGGGGCCCACTGCAGGCTGTCTTTCCGACAGCCTTTCCTGTGGTCTGCACCCCGTCAGGAGACCGGCTGCGTGCAGGATCCGACATGAAGATCGCAGTGATTGGCCACGGCATGGTGGGCCACAAGTTCCTCGAGCAACTCCAC
This sequence comes from Variovorax sp. P4_B11, assembly GCF_056402355.1. Classification (NCBI taxonomy): domain Bacteria; kingdom Pseudomonadati; phylum Pseudomonadota; class Betaproteobacteria; order Burkholderiales; family Comamonadaceae; genus Variovorax; species Variovorax sp. P4_B11. The sequence goes on along the minus strand of NZ_JBFUHO010000011.1, from coordinate 88,253 downwards.
GAGCTCGACCTCGCCGGTGCACAGGTCACCGTGCTGTGCGAGGAGCCGCGCCCGGCCTACGACCGGGTGCACCTGTCCGAATTCTTCGCCGGCAAGACGGCCGAAGACCTGTCGCTGGTCGAACCCGGCTTCTTCGAGCGCAGCGGCTTCACGCTGCGCCTGGCCGCCCGGGCCGTGGCCATCGAGCGGCGCAACAACACCCTCACCACCGCCGACGGCGAGCTGGTGCACTACGACAAGCTGGTGCTGGCCACCGGCTCGTCGCCCTTCGTGCCGGCGGTGCCCGGCCGCGACCGGCCCCACTGCTTCGTCTACCGCACCATCGAGGACCTCGAAGCCATGAAGGCCTGCGGCGCCCGCTCGAAAAGCGGCGTGGTCGTGGGCGGCGGCCTGCTGGGCCTCGAGTGCGCCAAGGCGCTGCGCGACATGGGCCTCGAAACCCACGTCGTCGAATTCGCGCCGCGGCTGATGGCCGTGCAGGTCGACGAAGGCGGCGGGCGGGCGCTGCGCAACAGCATCGAGGCCCTGGGCGTGCACGTGCACACCGGCCGCAACACGGTGGAGATCACCGACGGCGCGGCCGCGCGGCACCGCATGGTGTTCGCCGACGGCACCCACCTCGAGACCGACATGATCGTGTTCTCCGCCGGCATCCGCCCGCGCGACGAACTCGCGCGACAGTGCGTGCTGGCGGTCGGCCCTCGCGGCGGCGTGGCGATCGACAGCCACTGCCGCACCAGCGACCGCGACGTCTATGCGATCGGCGAATGCGCCTCGTGGAACGAACAGACCTTCGGCCTCGTCGCGCCGGGCTACGAGATGGCCCGCGTGGCCGCAAAGCACATCGCCGGGCAGGACGACGCCGCCTTCACCGGCGCCGACATGAGCACCAAGCTCAAGCTGATGGGCGTGGACGTGGCCAGCATCGGCGACGCGCACGGCAAGACGCCGAAGTCGCGCGCCTACCAGTACATCAACGAGCACAAGCAGATCTACAAGAAGATCGTGGTCAGCGAGGACGGCAAGCAGCTGCTGGGCGCGGTGCTGGTCGGCGATGCGGCCGAGTACGGCACCTTGCTGCAGATGGCGCTCAACGGCATCGCGCTGCCGGCCGATCCGGAGTTCCTGATCCTGCCGTCGAGCGACGGCAAGGCCAGGCCCGGGCTCGGCGTCGACTCGCTGCCCGACAGCGCCCAGATCTGCTCGTGCAACAGCGTCACCAAGGGACAGATCTGCGCGGCGGTCGGCGATGGCGCGTGCACCACGGCCGAACTGAAGGCCTGCACCAAGGCCGGCGCCACCTGCGGCGGCTGCGTGCCGCTGGTCACGCAGGTGATGAAGGCCGAGATGGGCAAGCGCGGCCTGGCCGTCAACAACCACCTCTGCGAGCACTTCCCCTACTCGCGCCAGGAGCTGTACCACCTGGTGCGCGTCGGCGAGATCCGCAGCTTCGAGGACCTGCTCGCGAAGCACGGCAAGGGCCTGGGCTGCCACATCTGCAAGCCCACCGCCGCCAGCATCTTCGCGTCGTGCTGGAACGAGTTCGTGCTCAAGAAAGACCTGGCCGCGCTGCAGGACAGCAACGACTACTTCCTCGGCAACATCCAGAAGGACGGCAGCTACTCCGTGGTGCCGCGCATGCCCGGCGGCGAGGTCACGCCCGAGGGGCTGATCGCGGTCGGCCAGGTGGCGAAGAAATACGGCCTCTACACCAAGATCACCGGCGGCCAGCGCGTGGACCTGTTCGGCGCCCGCGTCGAGCAGCTGCCGGCGATCTGGGAAGAGCTGATCGCCGCCGGCTTCGAATCCGGCCATGCGTACGGCAAGTCGCTGCGCACCGTGAAGAGCTGCGTCGGCTCGACCTGGTGCCGCTTCGGCGTGGCCGACAGCGTGGGCCTGGCGGTCGAGCTGGAGAACCGCTACAAGGGCCTGCGCGCACCGCACAAGATCAAGTTCGGCGTCTCGGGCTGCACCCGCGAATGCGCCGAAGCACAGGGCAAGGACGTCGGCATCATCGCCACCGACCGCGGCTGGAACCTCTACGTGTGCGGCAACGGCGGCATGAAGCCGCGCCACGCCGAGCTGATCGCCTCGGACCTCGGCAAGGAAGAGATGATCCGGCTGATCGACCGCTTCCTGATGTTCTACGTGCGCACGGCCGACCGCCTGCAGCGCACCAGCACCTGGCGCGACAACCTCGAAGGCGGCCTGGACTACCTGAAGGGCGTGCTCATCGAGGACACGCTCGGACTCGGCGCCGAGCTCGAAGCCCAGATGCAGCACGTGGTCGACACCTACCAGTGCGAGTGGAAGACCGCGGTGAACGACCCGGCGACGCGCCAGCGCTTCCGCTCCTTCGTCAACAGCGAGAAGCCCGACGAGCACATCGTCTTCGTGCAGGAGCGCGGCCAGATCCGGCCCGCCCGCGTGGAAGAACGGGACGTGGCCAGCACCGACGACGTCGCCACCGCCTGAAGGCCCGAAAAGGAGATCCAAGATGACCACCACCACCACCGAATCCCTGCACTGGACCGCTGTCTGCGCCGCCGGCGACATCCTGCCCGACACCGGCGTCTGCGCCCTGGTCGAGGGCGTGCATGTCGCGATCTTTCGCGTCGGCCGGCTACAGGCGCTCTACGCCATCGACAACGTCGACCCCAAGGCGGGGGCCAGCGTGCTCTCGCGCGGGCTGGTGGGCAGCATCGGCGAGCGCATCGTCGTCGCCTCGCCGCTCTACAAGAACCACTTCGACCTGCGCAGCGGCGAATGCCTGGAAGCGCCCGAGCACTCGGTGCGGGCCCATGCGGTACGCGTCCACGAAGGCCGCGTGCTGGTCGCGCTGGCCTGATCCGCGCCGCTCTCGCGGCTTCACGTCTTTTCAAGATCCCAAGGAATCCCCATGGCCTACCTAGTCCCTGCCGAGTTCGTGACCAAGATGGTCGACGCCGGCGAATCCAAGCTCCTGATGTCGACCCGCGACACGCTCATCCGCTCCTACATGGCCGGCGCCATCCTGGCGCTGGCGGCGGCGTTCGCCGTCACCGTCTCGGTCAATACCGGCAATGCGCTGGTCGGCGCGATGCTGTTCCCGGTCGGCTTCATCATGCTGTACCTGATGGGCTTCGACCTGCTCACCGGCGTCTTCACGCTGGTGCCACTGGCCGTGCTCGACAAGCGCCCCGGTGCCACCTGGCGCGGGTGCCTGCGCAACTGGGGGCTGGTGTTCGTCGGCAACTTCGCGGGCGCGCTGACAGTCGCGGTGTTCATGGCGATCATCTTCACCTTCGGTTTCAGCGAGGCGCCCAACGCCGTCGGCGAGAAGCTCGGCCATATCGGCGAAGGCCGCACGCTGGGCTATGCCGCGCACGGCGCCGCCGGCATGCTGACCTTGTTCATCCGGGGCGTGATGTGCAACTGGATGGTGTCCACCGGCGTGGTCGCCGCGATGATGTCCACCACGGTGTCCGGCAAGGCCATTGGCATGTGGATGCCCGTGATGATCTTCTTCTACATGGGCTTCGAGCATTCGATCGTCAACATGTTCCTGTTCCCCACCGGCCTGATGCTGGGCGGCAAGTTCACGCTGATGGACTACTTCATCTGGAACGAGCTCCCGACGGTGCTGGGCAACCTGGTCGGCGGCCTGACCTTCGTCGGCGCGACCCTGTACGCGACCCACTACAAGACCGCGCCGAAGCGCGTCCTGAGCTGAGCGCCACGCTCCGATGGGCAGCGCATTGCGCGTGACGCTCGGCCAGCACTCGCTGGCCGGGCCCCATTCGCTGAACCAGGATTTCCACGGCGCCATGCTGCCGGAGGGATCGCTGCGCATCTCCAAGGGCATCGCGGTCGCGCTGGCCGACGGCATCGGCTCCAGCCGCGTCAGCCAGGTGGCGAGCGCGGCGGCGGTGCGCGGCTTTCTCGACGACTACTACGCGACCTCGGATGCCTGGTCGGTGCGTCGCTCGGCCCAGCGGGTGCTGAGCGCCACCAACTCGTGGCTGCATGCGCAGACCATGCGCAGCGAGGCGCGCTTCGACAAGGACAGCGGCTACGTCTGCACCTTCAGCGCGCTGATCCTCAAGGGCCGCGACCTGCACCTGCTGCATGTCGGCGATGCGCGCATCCATCGCCTGCATCCGCATGCGCTGGAGCAGCTCACCGAAGACCACCGCATTCACGTGTCGTCGGTCGAGTCGTACCTGGGGCGCGCGCTGGGCGCGGCCCCCAACGTCGAGATCGACTACCGCTGCTGGCCGGCGGAAGTCGGCGAGGTCTACCTGCTGGCCACCGACGGCGCCTACGCGCACATCGATGCCGAGGCGGTGCACCACGCGCTCGCCCGGTGCGGCGACGATCTCGACGAGGCGGCCCGCCTGCTCGCGTCGGCGGCACAGGCGAAGGGCGGCGACGACGACAGCACGGTGCAGCTGCTGCGCATCGAGGAACTCCCGCTGGCCGATGCCGCGCAGCTGCAGTGGCAGCGCGAGGGCCTGGCGATCCCGCCGCCTCTGGCGCCGCGGGCAAGCTTCGAGGGATTCACGCTGGTGCGCGAACTTCACCTCAGTTCGCGCAGCCATGTGCACCTGGCGGTGGACGAGGCGACCGGCCGGCAGGTGGTGCTGAAGCTGCCTTCGGTCGACCTGCGCGACAACCCGGACTACCTCGACCGCTTCGTGCTCGAAGAATGGGTGGCGCGCCGCATCGACAGCCCCCACGTGCTGAAGGCCAGCGCGATCGATCGGCCGCGCGGCCACCTGTATGTCGCCATGGAGTACGTCGACGGCCAGACGCTGGCGCAATGGATGGTCGACCACCCCCGCCCCCCGCTGGACGACGTGCGCGGCATCGTCGAGCAGCTGGCCAAGGGCCTGCAGGCGCTGCATGGCAAGGAGATGCTGCACCAGGACCTTCGCCCCGAGAACGTGATGATCGACCGCACCGGCACCGTCAAGATCATCGACCTGGCGACGACCCACGTGGCGGGCCTGGCCGACAGCGCGCGAGACTCCCGGGCGCTCGCCATCGAAGGGAGCCTGCAGTACACCGCGCCGGAGTATTTCATCGGCCATGGCGGCAGCACGCGATCGGACCTGTTCTCGCTGGCGGTCCTCGCCTACCAGATGCTGACGGCGCAGTTGCCGTATGGTCTGCACGTCTCGCGGGTGCGGACCCGCGCCGACGCGAGCCGGCTGCGCTATGTGCCGGTGCGCCACTTCCGGCCCGACCTGCCCGCGTGGGTCGATGCGGTGCTGCAGAAGGCCCTGCACCCGGACCCGGCCAAGCGCCAGCAGGCGGTGTCCGAACTGGCGCACGACCTCAGGGCGCCGGGCCAGGAGTTCCTGCGCCCGCGGCCGGCGGCCCTGATCGAGCGGAACCCGGTGCGCTTCTGGCAGTGCACCACCGTGCTGCTGGCCGCTGCCGTGCTCGTTCTGCTGGGGCTGCGGATGGCCGGGCAGTGAGGCAGCAGCAGGCCCGGTCGTCGTGATCGTCGTGGCCGTGGCCGTTGCCGTCGCGGCGGTCGTCATGGCGGTCCTTGCCGCCAGCCTGGAACGGGCGTCAGGGTGCGTAGCTCACGCCGGGCTCGCTGCTTGCGCCGGACGGGGCCGTGGCGGTGTCGGTCTTGCTGGCGGTGCCGGTGGTCGTGGCGCCGGCGGTACCGGTCGCGCCGGTGGCCTCGCCGAGGCCGCCGCTGCCGCTGCCGCCACCGCAGGCGGTCAGGGCACAGGCCAGGAGCGACAGCGCGAGCGGCGCGCGAAAGATGGACCAGGAATACATAGAGGGAACACTCCATTGCTTGGAATCGTGGGGACTCGACGAGCGTCGAGGCCTTCCAAGACTAGGCAGCGGCCGTGACGTCGCGATGAAGCGACGATGACATCGCGCGCGACGCGCCGGGGTGTTCCTCGTGGTGCCGCGAACGCATCGATCGATAATTCGACGCGCTGCCGCGCCCTTCGCCCTTTGCCCTCCTTCCAACCCGAGCCCCTCATTCGTGACCCAGCAGAATTCCTCCGGCCGTTCGGCGCGCCGCGGCAGCGGCGGCATGACCCTCAGCGACGTCTCCAAGGTCGCGGGCGTGTCGACCATCACCGTCTCGCGGGCGCTCAACACGCCCGAGCTGGTGTCGCCGCAGACGCGCGAAAAGGTCCGCGCGGCGGTGGAGCGCACCGGCTACGTGCCCAACCGGCTGGCCGGCGGACTGGCGTCCAACCGCAGCCGGCTGGTCGCGGCGCTGGTGCCGACCATCGCCGGTCCGGTCTTCCTCGAAACCATCCAGGCCCTGACGGAGGCCCTCGACGAGAGCGGCTACCAGCTCATGCTCGGCCAGAGCGGCTACCACCACTCCCGCGAGGACGCGCTGATCGACGCCATCATCGGCCGCCGCCCCGACGGCATCGTGCTGACCGGCATCATGCGTTCGGCCGACGGCCGCCGCCGGCTGCTCGCCTCGGGCATCCCGGTGGTCGAGACCTGGGACCTGACGCCGACGCCGGTCGACATGCTGGTCGGCTTTTCCCATGAGAAGGCCGGCGCGGCCATCGCGGGTTTCCTGCATGCCAAGGGCTACCGCCACCCCGCCGTGGTGACCGGCGACGACCAGCGCGCCGACCTGCGGCGCGCGGGCTTCACCGCCGCCATGGCCGGCCTGGGCGTGGCGCAGGTGCCGGTGCACACCGTCCCGGCGCCCACCACGCTGGGCAGCGGCCGGGCCGCACTGGACGCGCTGCTGGCGGCCGCCCCGCAGACCGACGTGGTGGTCTGCAGCTCCGACGCGCTGGCCCACGGCGTGATCACCGAGGCGCATGCGCGCGGCATTCGCGTGCCGGCCGAACTCGGCGTGATGGGCTTCGGCGACCTGGCCTTCGCGCGGCATGCGTACCCCGCGATCTCGACCGTGCGCATCGACGGCACCGCGATCGGCCGCCAAGCCGCGCGCTTCATCGTCGATCGCGCCAAGGGCATCGAGGTCGCGCAGAAGATCGTCGACATCGGCTTTTCACTGATCGAACGCGACAGCGTCTGAGGCGCAGCACGCCTGCCCGCGGTGCGGCCGCGAGTCGAGGCATTCCGGCGGCCTCCGCCGGCCCTGACAGCGGAAACATTCAGATTCGTATTTCATGAATTTACCGAAGGTAAACCCTGGGTTCGAATTGAAATGACAGCGCTAACATCCGCATCTGACGAGCCGACGACCAACGACGCCCCTATGACCGACACCACGCCGCCCGCCCCGACCCCACCCGCGCCCCGCCGCAAGCAGCCCGAAGACCTCCGCTCCCACCGCTGGTACGGCGTCAAGGACCTGCGCAGCTTCGGCCACCGCTCGCGCACCGCGCAGATGGGCTTCAGCCGCGCCGACTACCTCGGCAAGCCGGTCATCGCCATCCTCAACACCTGGAGCGACATGAACTCCTGCCACACGCACTTCAAGCAGCGCGTGGAGGAGGTCAAGCGCGGCGTCTGGCAGGCCGGCGGCTTTCCGGTCGAGATCCCGGCGATGAGCCTGGGCGAGGCCTTCCAGAAGCCGACCACCATGCTCTACCGCAACCTGCTGGCGATGGAGGCCGAGGAGCTGATCCGCTCCTACCCCGCCGACGGCGTGGTGCTCATGGGCGGCTGCGACAAGACCACGCCCGGGCTGGTCATGGGCGCGCTGGCGATGAACCTGCCGACCCTCTTCATGCCCGCCGGCCCGATGCTGCGCGGCGACTACCGGGGCCAGGTGCTGGGCTCGGGCTCCGACAGCTGGAAGTACTGGGCCGAGCTGCGCGCCGGCAACATCAGCGAGAGCGACTGGCAGGAAGTCGAGGACGGCATCGCCCGCTCGGCCGGCACCTGCATGACGATGGGCACCGCCAGCACCATGACCAGCGCCGCCGAGGTGCTGGGCCTCACGCTGCCGGGCGCCTCGTCCATCCCCGCGGTCGACTCGCGCCACGCCATGATGGCCACGCACACCGGCCGCCGCATCGTCGACATGGTGTGGGAAGACCTCAAGCCGCTGGACTTCCTCACGCCAGGCTCCTTCGACAACGCGGTGACCGCCGTGCTGGGCCTGGGCGGCTCGACCAACGCCATCGTCCACCTGATCGCGATGGCGCGCCGCGCCGGCGTGCAACTCGACCTGGCGCGCTTCGACGAACTGGCGCGCGAGACGCCGGTCATCGCCAACCTGCGGCCCGGCGGCAAGTACCTGATGGAGGACTTCTATTACGCCGGCGGCCTGCGCGCCTTCCTGAAGGAGATGGGCGCGCTGATCGACGGCAGCCAGCGCACCTGCAACGGCCGCACGCTGGGCCAGAACATCGAAGGCGCCCAGACCTTCAACGCCGACGTGATCCGGCCGCGCAGCGAAGCGCTGCTCGAGGGCGGCGGCCTCGCGGTGCTGTACGGCAACCTCGCACCGGCCGGCGCGGTCATCAAGCCGGCCGCCATGGCGCCCCACCTGCGCAAGCACACCGGCCCGGCCCTGGTCTTCAGCAACTACGACGACCTGGCCGCGCGCATCGACGCACCCGACCTGCCGGTCACCAAGGACAGCGTGATCGTGCTGCAGAGCGCCGGCCCGCAGGGCGCACCCGGCATGCCCGAGTGGGGCCAGCTGCCGATCCCGCAGAAGCTGCTGAAGCAAGGCGTGCGCGACATGGTGCGCATCAGCGATGCCCGCATGAGCGGCACCAGCTACGGCGCCTGCGTGCTGCATGTCACGCCCGAGTCGCACGTGGGCGGACCGCTGGCGCTGGTGCGCGACGGCGACCTCGTCACGCTCGATGTCGAGGCGCGCCGCATCGACATGGCCGTGAGCGACGAGGAGCTCGCCCGCCGCCGGGCCGACTGGCGCAAGCCCATTCCGAAGTTCAGCCGCGGCTACGGCGTGATGTTCCTGAAGCACGTGCAACAGGCCGACACCGGCTGCGACTTCGATTTCCTCGCCCCCGACTACGCAGGCGACGCAGCCGGTGCCGGCAAGGGCGAGCCCGAGATCCACTGAAGACATCCAGAGACCAAGGAATGAAGCCCATGGAGACAACCCCCACCCCCTGCCGGTCCCCGCGCCGCTCCCTCGGCGGCATCGCCGCGGGCATCGCGCTGGCCGCCGCGCCGCTGCTGCTGCCGACGGCCGCCAGCGCGCAGGCACCGGCGCCCTGGCCGACCCGGCCGGTCACCTTCGTCGTGCCCTTCGCGCCCGGCGGCGGCACCGACATCGCGGCGCGCCTGCTGGCCGTGCGGCTGGGCCAGAAGTGGGGCCAGTCGGTGCTGGTGGACAACCGCACCGGCGCCGGCGGCCTGGTCGGTGCCGAGCTCGTGGCCAAGGCCAGGCCCGACGGCTACACGCTGCTGATCGGCAACGTGGGCACGCAGTCGATCAACCCCTCGCTCTACAAGATGCCCTACGACGCCGACCGCGCCTTCACGCCGGTGTCGCTGTTCGCCGAGCTGCCCTTCGCCTTCGTCGTCAACCCGGGCGTGCCGGCCAGGACGCCGAAGGAGCTGATCGCGCTGGCCCAGGCCGCGCCGGGCAAGTTCACCTACGCCAGCTCGGGCAGCGGCGGCTCGCCGCATCTCACGGCCGAGATCTTCCAGCAGGCCGCGGGCGTGAGCTTCGTCCACGTGCCCTACAAGGGCGGCGGCCCGGCCATGTCCGACCTGATGGCGGGCCATGTCGACATGCTGTTCGCATCGATCCTCGAAACCTCGGGCTACGTGAAGACCGGCAAGCTGCGCGCACTGGCCGTGACCAGCACTCAGCGCTCGCCCGCGATGCCCGAAGTGCCCACGCTGGCCGAGCTGGGCGTGCCCAATGCCGAGTCGGGCTCGTGGGTCGCGCTGCTGGCGCCGGCCGGCACGCCGCAGGCCCTGGTCGACCGGATCTCGGCCGACGTGAAGGAAGCCGTGGCCACCGAGGACATGCGCCGCGCCCTGATCGCCCAGGGCGCCACGCCGCGCGGCAGCACGCCGGCCGAACTGCAAAAGACCATCGACGCGGACAAGCAGCGCTATGGCCAAGTCATCAAGAGCCGCGGAGTCAAGGTCGAATGAACACCAAGCAACAACACCCACGCGCCCTGCTCGCCCGCCGCGCCATGCTGCGCGCCGGCGCGGCCTCGATGCTGCTCGCCGCGCCGCTGCTCGCCATGGCGCAGGGCGATGCCTGGCCCAGCAGGCCGATCACCTATGTCGTGCCCTTCACGCCCGGCGGCTCGACCGATGTCATCGGCCGCGTGATCGCGCAGAAGCTCGGCGAGGTGCTCGGCCAGCCGGTGGTGGTCGACAACAAGCCGGGCGCCGCAGGCGCGGTCGGCGCCGGCTACGTCGCCAAGGCCAGGCCCGACGGCTACACGCTCTTCGGCGGCACCATCAGCACGCACGCCATCAACGCCAGCCTCTACAAGAACCTGCCCTACGACCCGGTGAAGGACTTCGACCCGATCGCGCTGGTGGCCTTCCTGCCGAACGTGCTGATCGTCGACCCGGCGCTCGGGGTCAACTCGGTGGCCGAGCTGGTGGCGCTGCTCAAGAAAGATCCGTCGAAGCGCACCTTCGCATCGTCCGGCGCCGGCACTTCGACCCACCTGGCGGGCGAGATGCTGGGCGACATGATCGGCGTGAAGCTCACGCACATCCCTTACAAGGGCACGCCGCCCGCGATGCTCGACGTTTCGTCGGGCCAGGTCACCTTCATGTTCGACCAGATCACCGCGGCGCTGCCGCTGGTGCAGGGCGGCAAGCTCAAGCTGCTGGCCGTGACGAGCGCCAAGCGCATGGCGCTGGCGCCAACGCTGCCGACCATGCAGGAGGCCGGCGTGCCGGGCTTCGAGATGGCGTCGTGGCAGGCGGTGTATGCGCCCAAGGGCCTGCCCGCGCCGATCGCGCAGCGGCTCTCGACCGAGATCAGCAAGATCCTGCGCACCCCCGAGGTGAAAGACAAGCTGACCAACCAGCTCGGCATGGAAGTGGCCGCGGGCTCGCCGGCCGAACTCGCCGCCCTGATGCAAAAGGAAATCCCGCGCTGGGCCGAACTGGTCCGCAAGTCCGGCGCCAGCGCGAACTGACCCTCTCTTCATCCCCTGACCGAACATGCCCGACACCCCCACGCCCCTCTCCGACGAAGCCCGCGAACGCCTGCGCCACGTGAGCGTCGCCACGCTGTGCACGCAGCTCTTCAAGCGCGGCTTGCGCAACGTCTATCTGCAGCACGTGAAGCGCCTGACAAAGCCCACGGGCGGCAACCTGGTCGGCCCGGCCTTCACGATGCGCAACATCCCGGCGCGCGAGGACATCGACCAGATCAGCGCCTTCGACGACCCGAACCATCCGCAGCGCAAGGGCATCGAGAGCGTGCCGCCCGGCCACGTGCTGGTGATCGACTGCCGCGGCGAGACGCGCGTGGCCTCGGGCGGCCAGATCCTCACGACGCGGCTCAAGGTGCGCGGCGCCGCGGGCCTGGTGTCCGACGGACCGGTGCGCGACAGCGGCCCGATCTCGCAGATGGACTTCCCGGTGTACTGCGCCGGCGGCAGCGCGCCGCTGAACCTGATCCACCATCACGCCATCGACCTCGACGTGCCGATCGGCTGCGGCGGCGTGCCGGTGTACCCGGGCGACGTGATGGTCGGCGACGACGAAGGCGTGGTCGTGATTCCGCACCACCTCGCGGAAGAAGTCTCGCGCGACGCCGTCGAGCAGGAAAAGATGGAGGAATTCATCCTGCAGCGCGTGGAGGGCGGCGCCAAGCTGGCCGGCACCTACCCGCCGAACGCCGAGACGCGCGCCGCCTATGAGGCCTGGCGCAAAGCGCAGGACGCCGCCGGGCGCTGAGTCGCACGAAGCACAAGGAGACCCCATGCACCGCAGAACCTTCGCCGCCACCGCGGCCCTGCTCGCGCTCGCCGGCGCACTGCCGGCCCTGCCGGCGCTGGCGCAGAACTTCCCGACCAAGTCGATCACCATCGTCGTGCCTGCCTCGCCCGGCGGCGCCATCGACCTGGCGGCGCGCCTGATCGGGCAGAAGCTCACCGAGGCGTGGGGCCAGCCGGTGGTCATCGACAACCGGGCCGGCGCGACCGGCATCATCGGCACCGACCTGGTGGCCAAGAGCCCGCCCGACGGCCACATGCTGGCGCTGGTCGCCAGCAGCCACGCGATCAACCCGAGCATGGTGAGCAAGCTGCCCTTCGACACCGTGAAGAGCTTCGAGCCGGTGGCGTTGACGCACGTGGTGCCGCTGGTGCTGATCGTCTCGCCCGAGTTGCCCGTGAAGTCGGTCAAGGAACTGATCGCCTACGGCAAGGCCAACCCGGGCAAGCTGACCTTTGCCTCGAGCGGCAACGGCGGCGCGCCGCACTTCTCGGGCGAACTCTTCAAGTCGATGGCCGGCATCCAGATGACGCACATCCCGTACAAGGGCAGCACGCTGGCGCACCCCGACCTGATCAGCGGGCGCACCTCGCTGATGTTCGACACTGTGGCGGCGGCCAACGTGCAGATCAAGGCCGGGCGCCTGCGCCCGCTGGCAGTGACCACCGCGAAGCGCTCGTCGGTGCTGCCCGAGGTGCCCACCCTGCAGGAGGCCGGCGTGCCCGGCTACGAGACCAGCACCTGGGGCGGCCTGCTCGCGCCGGCCGGCACGCCCAAGGCGACGGTCGCCAAGCTCAACGCCGAGGTCAACAAGATCCTGGCGCTGCCCGACGTGCGCAAGACGCTGCAGGACAACGGCATCGAGCCCGGCAGCGGCACGCCCCAGCAGTTCGGCGACTTCATCGGCACCGAGATGGTGAAGTGGTCGAAGGTCGCCAAGGATGCGGGCATCCAGCCCGAATGAAGGCTTCGATGACTGTTCCACGCATTCTCCAGAACGGCCCGCTGCTGCCCGCGCTCGAGGCGCGCCTGGCCGCGACCTACGACGTCCATCCGCTGCACAGGGAGGCCGACGCCAAGGCCTTCCTGGCCGCGCACGGCGGCGACTTCGTCGGCCTCGCCACCTCGGCCCGCTTCGGCGCCGATGCGGCGTTGATCGCCGCGCTGCCGGATCTGAAGGTGATCTCCAGCTTCGGCGTCGGCCTCGACGCCATCGACATCGACGCGGCGCGCGCCCGCGGCATCGCGGTCGGCTACACGCCGGACGTGCTCAACGACTGCGTGGCCGACACCGCCTTCGCGCTGGTGATGGACGTGGCGCGGCGCTTCACTTCTTCCGACCGCTTCGTGCGCAGCGGCGCCTGGCTGAAGGGCCAGTTCCCGCTGGCCACCAAGGTGTCGGGCAAGCGCCTGGGCATCCTCGGCATGGGGCGCATCGGCCGCGTCATCGCGCGCCGCGCCTCGGGCTTCGACATGGCGGTGCGCTATCACAACCGCAAGCCGCTGAGCGATGTCGACCACGGGTACGCCGCAACGTTGAAGGAGCTCGCCGAGTGGGCCGACTTCCTGGTGATCGCGAGCGCGGGCGGCGCCGAGACGCGCGGCCTGGTGTCGCGAGAGATCCTCGATGCGCTCGGCCCGCAGGGCTACCTGGTCAACATCTCGCGCGGCTCGGTGGTCGACGAGAAGGCGCTGGTCGATGCGCTCGCCAGCGGCCGCATCGCGGGTGCGGGCCTCGATGTGTTCGAGGACGAACCCCGGGTGCCCGAGGTCTTGTTCGCGCTCGACAACGTCGTGCTGCTGCCGCACCTGGCGAGCAACACGCACGAGACGCGCGCGGCGATGGGAGAGCGGGTGGCGGACAACCTGGCGGCCTTCTTTGCGGGGCGGCCGCTGGTGAGCGCCGCGCTCTGAGCGCTACGGCGCCGGAGGTCTTCGGCGCACTCGCCTGCATCAGGCCTTGACGCCGATGCTCAGCTCGCCATAGCCGATCAACTGCAATCGCCACGCGCCTATTCCAGCACGAGCCCTGCTTTCAAGCAGGTCCGGGCCACGACGGCGCGCCGAAGTTCCGGGCAGGGTTTCACGGAATTTCGTGTTGCTTTGCAATGAAACGCCACGTGCTTTTCCCTCGACGGTGAATCGCCCCAGCCAGCCGGGGACATATAACCCCACATCCCCGGGCTTTGGGTGCGTCAATAAAATCCGTGCCGGCGCCCCCGCCAAGATTTGCTCACTTCGCCCAACCCGAATTCCCCAATGTCCGAGATTGATTTGTCCGCGCAGAAAGCGGCCGTTCGCAGCGTTCTTGCCACCCATGGGATTCGCCCGGCGTTGGCGCTGCTCAATGACAGGACACAGTACCGGTACACGGCCATCTACAAGTTGAGCGGCGACGCGATGCGCGCGGAGCACGTCTTCGACCGCGCCGCTGAATACCGCACCTGGTTGCAAGCCGTTCCTCTGGACAAGAGCTTTTGCCAGCACGCGATCGAGCAGGGCGAATTCGTGACCGGCCACGTCTCCAAGGACGAGGCCCTGATGAGCTACCGCCCCTATGTCGGTCTCGTCGAGTCGTATTACGGGCGGCTGCTGACACGCGAGTGCGGAGCGCCCTATGGCACGTTCATCCATTTCGATCTGGAACCCCGAAGCATCGCCGCGAAGGAGATTTCGTTTCTCCAGGAAGTGACGCCGCTGTTTCTCGACTACCTGGACTGACTGGCGCATTCATGGGGCCATGCGCCAGTTCGCCCCGCAACCCGGCGTCGAGCCGCGACAGCAAGGCCTGAATCCGCTCCAGAATTCAACGGCACCGTCCGATCTGTTTGGCGCAGAATATCCGCCCGTCCGGCGAACAAGACCCTGCGCGCGGATGCATCACCTTGAGACGAGGAGACGATCATGGCATTCAACGGTTCGGCCGTCGCGACATTGCTGGACGGCGCCGTATCGAAGGGCATCCTGCACGGCGTTGCGGCGATGGTCGTCGACCGCAACGGTCCGCTTTTCCACCATGCGGTCGGCGAAGCGGGCGAACGCACCTTGTTCCGCAACGCGTCGATGACCAAGGCAGTCGCCACGACGGCGGCACTGCAGCTCGTGGAGCAGGGGCGGCTGAGCCTCGATGCCACCGTCGAATCGATCCTGCCGGAGTTCGGCCGCATGTCCGTGCTGGACGGCTTCGACGGCGACAAGCCGCGCCTTCGGCCGCCTGCCAGCAAGGCCACGGTGCGCCAGCTCATGACGCACACGGCCGGCCTGGGGTACTTCTTCCTCAACGAAAAGCTGCTCCGGTACCACGCACTGACGGGGGAGCCCAACCCGCTGTCGGGCCTGAAGCGCAGCCTGTCGGTACCGCTGGTCAACGACCCGGGCACCGCGTGGGAGTACGGCGTCAACACCGACTGGCTGGGGCTCATCGTCGAGAAGATTTCGGGGCAGAGCCTCGGCAGCTACCTGCGGCAATTCGTCTACGGGCCATTGGGTATGAACGACTCGACCTTCGCGCCCAGCGCCGAACAGCGCGAACGGCTGCTGCGCGTGATGCAACGTCAAGCCGATGGCACGCTCGCGCCATCGCCGCACGACCTGCCGCCCACCTCGGAGTGGGACGCCGCCGGCCACGGCTCCTACGGAACGGTGCAGGACTATGGCCGCTTCATGCAGGCCTGGCTGAACGACGGCGCCGGCATCCTGAAGCCCGCCACAGTGCAGATGGCGCTGCAAGACCACCTTGGCCAGATCCAGCTGCCGACGCTGATGAAGTCGACGGTGCCCGAGCTGTCGAACGACGTGCCCGCACTTCCGGTTCCGCAGTCCTGGGGCCTGGGCTTTCATCTCACGCTGGCCGATCTGCCGGGCATGCGAAGCAACGGAACCGGCGACTGGGCGGGCGTCTTCAACTCGTACTACTGGATCGACCGCTCGAAAGGCATCGGCGGGGTACTGATGACGCAGCTGCTGCCCTTCTTCGACATGCCGGTCGTCGAGACGCTCATGGGTTTCGAGATGGCGGTGTACCAGCAGGTGGGCGCGGCCGTACCCGCGGCTTGAGCTGCAACACCGAAGACGCACGGCACCGGGGTAGGCCGCGGGTACCCACGACAATCGCCACCTGGCGGCAGCGGTCGCCGCTTCGCCGGCGAAGCCAGTCCACATTTCTTCTCTTTCAGCGATCCATGTTCACCCTGACCCGCCTGACCTTCCAACGCGCCAGGAAAGAGCGCTTGCCCCAGGTCGCCGGGAGCCTGACCTTCACGACCTTGCTGTCCATCGTGCCCTTGCTGGCCGCAAGCTTCGCGCTGTTCACGCGGTTCCCGGTCTTCAGGCGGTTCAAGGACGCGCTGCAGGAGATCTTGCTGAGCAGGCTGCTTCCGGCGGACATTGCACGCACGGTCCTGAAGTACCTGACCCAGTTCGCCGCGAACGCCAGCGGCCTGACGGGGGTCGGCTCGCTCTTCCTGCTGGGCGCAGCCATCGCGATGCTGCTGACCGTCGAGAACGCACTGAACCAGATGTGGCAGGTCCGGAAGAATCGGCCGTTGCTCAGGAGGGTCGGCCTGTACCTGCTGATGCTGGCCGTCGGGCCACCCGTTCTGGGCCTGAGCCTGTGGGCCACGTCGTATGTGCTGGGCAGTTCCGTGGGCCTGATCGGCGCGCTGCCGCGATCGCTCGCATTCGTGCTCGACCTCGGGCCGTTCGTGCTCGGCGTGCTTGCACTGACGAGCATGTTCTACCTCGTTCCGAACACCCATGTACGGCTGCGCGACGCCGTCGCGGGCGGCTTGATCGCCAGCGTGGCCTTCGAACTCGGCAAGCGCGGCTTCACCGCCTACCTCGTCAAGGTGCCGACGTACAAGGCACTGTATGGGGCGTTCGCCGCGCTCCCCATGTTCTTGCTGTGGGTGTACTTCTCGTGGCTGGTCACGCTGGTCGCGGCCATGATGACGGCCAACCTGGCGCTCACCCGACGGCGAACGGGGGGCAAGCCCGCCCGGGCGTAGCAGCCCAGCCGTGGCCGGTTTGCCGATCGGACGCGCATCGCACCGGGGGCGCTACGGTGCTCCGGCGCAGCACGTCGGCTCGTGCGCAAGGCGCTGCTTTAGTTTCACGCTTCGTGACCAAATACGCGCAGCGCAGCGCCGCTCAGGGATTACCCGCGTCGGCATGGCTTTCGCAGTGAATAGCATGGGCAACGCCAATTACCTTTAGATACAAATGCCGAAGATCAATCGCTGCAACTCGCCATTTTCCAACCAGCTCGTGCCCCGCGCGAACGGAGAAGTCCTGCGGCGTCGCGACTTCGCCGCCTGGCTGGCTGCCGCGACGGCAAGCGTTGCCGTGGCCGGCCCGGCGTGGTCCCAGGCGGGACCGTCCAATCCTGCGGGCAATGCCCCCCTTGCTCGGTTGCGCATCGTGATTCCAGCCAACGAAGGTGGCGGCTGGGACCAAACCGGCCGGGCATTGGGTGCTGCGATGCAGGCGGCGGGCGTGGCGAGCGCCATCGACTACGAAAACATCGGCGGCAAGGGCGGCACCATCGGGCTGGCGAAGTACGTGGAGAAGTACGATGCGGACCCGAATGCGCTTCTGATCAGCGGCATGGTCATGGTGGGCGCTGTCGCGCTGCAGAAGCCCGCCGTCGACATGAGCCGCATTCAGCCGATTGCGCGGCTGACGAGTGACTACGAGGTGGTGGCGGTGAAGGCCGACTCGCCCATCGCCACCGTGAAGGACTTGATCGGCAGGCTTCGCTCCAACCCGGACACGACGGCCATCGCGGGCGGCTCCTCGGGCGGGGTCGACCACATGTTTGCCGGCATGCTCGCGCGACTTGCCGGCAGCACCGTCAATCTGGTCTATCTTCCCAACGCAGGCGGCGCGCAGGTCGTGGAGGCGCTCGAGTCCGGCAAGGCCGTGGCCGGCATCTCGGGCTACAGCGAATTCAGCGAAAGCATCGCCAGCGGCAAGCTGCGCGCCATCGGCGTGTCCGCGAAACGTCCCTTCCTCGGGATTCCGTCCGCGCGCGAGCAGGGCGTCGACGCCGATCTCGCCAATTGGCGCGGCATCTTCACCGGGAAGGCGGTGCCACCCAAACGCCAGCAGGAATTGGTCGCTGCGGCACGCCGCGCAGTTCAGACCGATGCCTGGCAGAAGACGCTCAAGCGCCAGAACTGGGACGCTTCCTGGATGGAAGGCAAGGACTTCCAGGGATACCTGGAACTCGATTCCGCCATGGCCGGCGTGATGACGATGATCCTGAAGCTGAAGACAGGCTGAGCAACGGGACGTGGTCAACAAGGCCATCGCCCCACTGAAGAGACACTGAGCTCCGTGTGCCGCCGCCGGCGAGGCGACCGCCGTCAAAGCGCGAGAGCGCCCGCAGGCTCGAGGTCGGCTCCGGTGTCGGGCTCCGGAACCCGCTCGAGGATCGCGTGCCGCGCAGCGTCGCGCAGCGCGACCGCTGCAGCCCAGTCATGCTGCGACGCGACGATCGGCACGCCAACCTCGATCACGACCTCCGTGCGGCGCGGCAACCATTGTCCGGCGCGCAGCAGCGACCGCGTACCGATCAGCGCAACCGGGATCACCGGCGTCGCGGTATGTGCGGCAACAACAAAAGCGCCAAGCTTGAACGGCAGCAGCCCGGGCGCCCGCCTGAACGTTCCCTCGGGGAAGACGACCAGCAGCTCGCCGGCGCGCGCATGCGATTCGAGCACCGCCGTGTCTTCGACAGCGCCGGCGGCATCGGAACGCTCGACGAACACCGCACCAAGCCGCTTGAGCATCACGCCGAGCACCATTGCGGCGGCCAGCTCGCGTTTGGCGACATAGCCGAAGCGCGGCGGCAGCGCGGCCGTCAGGATGATCGAATCGGCATAACTCGCATGGTTCGCGACCAGCAGGGCAGCGCTCGAAGCCGGCAGCCGCTCGATCCCTTCGATGCGCACCTGGACACCGGCCAGCCGGGCCGCCGATCGCGCCCAGGTGCGCGCTGCGCGCCGGCGCAGCGCCATGTCCGGCAGCACCATCGTCGTCAGCCAGGCGCCGATGCCGGCGAGCGAAAAAACCGTCCCGGCCCAGCAGGCCCAGGCAAGCCTCACGGCGCTGCGCGTGCTTCGCTGCGCCTGCGCGGCCGCAGCGCCGGCGACGAGTCGAACGAGTTGGCGCCAGGGCGCGCGCTGCGAACGCCCGAGCGCGCCTTGCTCGTACAGCGCGCGCGCGGTGGCGCGGCGGATCTTGCCGCTCGAGGTCTTCAGCACCGTTCCCGGCGGTGCAATGACGATGTCGTCGGGCGGCATGCCGATCTGGTCGACCGCGGCTGCCGTGATCGCGGCCCTGATCTGCCGGTGCGCCTGCGCGTCGGTGTCGCGCACCTCGGCCAGCACGACGAGACGCTCGCTGCCGCTCCGTGCATCGGTCGCCGGGAACACCGCAACGCCGCCTTTGCGGACCCCCGGCAGGCTTGCGAGCGCGGATTCGAGGTCGGCGGGGTGGATGTTGGCGCCGCGGCGGACGATCACGTCCTTGGCGCGACCGGTCAGGTACAGCTCGCCGGCAGCGAAGTAGCCGAGGTCTCCGGTGTTGAGCCATTCGCCGTCGATGAGCGCAGCGTTCGCCGCCGGGTTGCGGTAGTAGCCGCTGGTCGCCGACGGCCCGCGGAACTGGACCCGGCCTTGCTCACGTTCGGGCAGTTCCTGCGCGGCCTCGCCGACGATACGCACCTCGATCCCGGGCAGCGGCAATCCGCAAGAAACGACTTGCAGCGCCTTCGCGTCACCGGCAGCGGCGGGCCTGGCGACGCCGCGCTCGAGCAGCGCGCGGCGGTCGACGCGATCGACGAGCGGACCGCGGCCGACCGGCGGGAACGTGACGCCGAGAACGCCTTCGGCCAGCCCGTAGACGGTGAACATCGCTTCGCGCCGGAATCCGCAGCGTGCGAAGCGCGACGCGAAGCGCTCGATCGTGTCCGCGCTCACCGGCTCGGCGCCATTGAAAGCGAGCCGCCAGCAGCTCAGGTCGAGGCCTTCGAGGTCGGTGTCGACGAGCTTGTTCAGGCACAGCTCATAAGCGAAATTGGGCGCTGCCGAGACGCTGGCGCGATGGCGGTGGATGGCCCACAGCCAGCGCGCCGGCCGCGCCAGGAACTCCAGCGGCGACATCAGCACGAGCCGGTAGCCGACGTACAGGCTGCCGATGCAGGCGCCGATCAGCCCGAGGTCGTGGTACAGCGGCAGCCACGACAAAAAGATGTCGCTGCTCGTGATTCGCGCCGCGCGCTGCATCGCCCGCACGTTGGCGAGCAGGTGGGCATGGCTGACCACGACGCCCTTGGGGCTGCCGGTGCTGCCCGAGGTGTATTGAAGGAACGCCGTGGCATCGGAGCGGATCGCAGGCCGCACGAAAGACGCTGCGGGCGCGCCGGCAGTGACCAGCTCGGCGACCGTCACCACCTGCCTGAGCGTTTCGCAATGTGCGTTCAGCAGCCGCGCGAGCGGCTTCGCCTGCGCGACCGTGATCAGCAGTGTGGCCTCGGCGTTGCGCAGGATGCCGAAGAGGCGCTGCAGATGATCCTCGAGTTGCGACAGCCGCGCCGGCGGGTACAGCGGCACCGGAACGCAGCCGGCGTACAGCGCGCCGTAGAAGGCAGCGAAGAAGTCGCTGCCGGTCGGCAACATCACGGCCACCGCGTCGCCGGCGCCGAAGCCTTGCTCGGCCAGCCAGGCGGCGACCGCGCGTGCGTCGATCTGCAGTCGGGCGTAGCTGAGCTGGGTGATCGCCCCGTGATCGGATTCGATCGTCACGAGCAGCCGGTCACCATGGTGTTCGGCATGCCAGTCGAGCACGTCGACCAGGGTCGCGATGGAGTCCGGCGGGCAGCGGATCTCGGTCGCTTCGGCGGCAGGCTCGGGTAGGGCGACGAATGCGCCGTCGGCAGCGGGCGCGAGGGCCAGCGCGCGCAACAGATCGCGCGGCGTCTCGGCTTCGGTGAACGCTGCCTCGGCGAACGCAGTGCCGAACTCGCGCTCGATCCGCATCTGCAACTCGGCGCGCGCCAGGCTGTCGAGCCCGTAGTCGCGCGCGAGCGAATGGTCAAGGCCGAGGCTTTTCGCGAACCCGCTGCCGCGATGCAACTCTTCGGCCAGGCTGCGCACCAGTTGCAACAGTTGGCCCGAGCGATCCGGGAGCACCGGCGCTTCGGTGGAGGAAGGGTCGCCTGCCATGGCGTTGCAGTTGATCGGTCGCCGCCGGACGCGGGCGCGGCAGCGCCGTTTCCGACGGGTCGTTGACCATTGTGCTCCTGCGCGAAGCGACCTGCGGCAACGAATATGTGCCGCGCCTCACGCTGCCTTGGGCTCGGGCAGGACGGCTGTCAGGGCGAAGTCGATGAGATGGAGCCAGGTCACTTCGAAGCCCATGATGCTGTGGTGGTCGGAGGCATGGATCGTCTGCACGCAGATGGGCGTTGGCCAGGCAGCGATGAGCTTCTCCGAGCGCTCCGGCAGCACGACATCGTCCCGCTCGGCCAGCAGGACCTGGGTTTTCGCTGCCACCTCCCTGCAGTGCGCCAGGGAGTTGAACTGGTGCCGCAGCAACAGGGAAAGTGGAACGAGCGGGAAGCGCTTCTTTGCCACCTCCAGCATCGAGTCGTAGGGCGTGACCAGCTGCAGGCTCGAGAAGTCTTGTCGCGCCACCAGCTGAATGGCCACGCCCGTCCCCAGACTTCGGCCGACGACGTGCAGGCGTGCGTGCGGGAAGGCTCGGCGCAAGTGATTGGCAAACTGCCTCGCGTCGTTGACGGAGGCGACCTCGGAGGGGTGCCCCTGCGAGTCGGCCACCCCCCGATAGTTGACTGCGGCGAATCCGAAGCCTTCCGGAAGCCAGTGCAGCGCCTGTGCGGTGGCGCGGACGTCCTCGCCTCGGCCCGCGAAATAGATGAACAGGTCCTGCAGCGCATCCTCGCCTTGGCGGTGATAGACATAGCCGCGGACCATCCCGCCCGGCACCGTGTGAGAGTACGTGGAAAAGTCGTCAGACAGGTGAACGACGGGGTGCTTGCGAGCGTCGAACAGGATGTGTCCTTGGCGTGTGGCCAGCAGGGTCCAGTAGGCCGCGATGCCTCCGAGGGCAGCGGCCGAAGCGGATAGTGCGACGCGGAAGACTTTGGATGCCAAGGATTGCTCCGGGGGAAGGGCCAGGGTGTGAAGCTTCGTAGTTTGAGCCATTCGGGCACGAAGTCGTGGCCCTCGTCGACCCGCACCGCCAGGTACTGGCCCGAGGGGATCATGCGGCGGCCGACGCCGTCGATGACGTTGCGCACCATCTGCTCCACCTTCGCGCCCACGGCCAGATCGTTGGCCAAACGACCGGTCATCATTTCATCGGCTGGCGAATGATGGTTTTCCACGGCAATGGCCGCTTCGACGACTTCGTCCGCGACGAAGTCCGGCTGCATGATCATCATCGTCCAGTTCCATTTCGCCTTGTCATTGGCGACGAAGACGGACATGTCATCGGCCCACCAGAGCCCTTCGAGCGGCATGACGGCATAGTCGATCGCTTGCGGCCCCTTCTTGACCATGAACTTGGCGGTGTAGGCGACGGAGAACAAAGCCTCCACGGCCTGCGCATACGCCTGCGACGTGTTGGGATCGCCCCGACCATCGACCATGAGGAACCTGAGCCTCGGAACATCGACCTGAACCACCGCCTTGGCGGAAGATTGGTAGAGATGCTTCAGTTCCTTCTTGAGATCGATCTTTTCCATGAGCGCTCCCGGCGACGGCCGGCCATCATGCCGGATCGCAGCGCCCGCCGATTCCGATGGGTTGGGCACGAACCATGCGCCCGCGCGTCGGCCGCCAGGCATGCAAGCCAGGCCTATGGCTCGTCGGTGAGGCGCAACACCACGCGACCCTCGATTTCGCCGCGCCGCATGCGATCAAGGATTCCATTGATGTTCTCGATGCGGTCTTCCGTCACGACGGTGTGAACCTTGCCCTCTCCCGCGAAGGCCAGCGCTTCCTGCAAGTCCTTGCGCGTCCCGACGATCGACCCGCGCACGGTCTTGGCATTGAGCACCACATCGAAGATCGGAAGTCCGAAATCACCGGGCGGAAGGCCTACCATCGACATCGTGCCGCGCTTGTGCAGCATGCCTATCGCCTGCGAGAAGGCTGAGCGCGAAGCTGCCGTGACCAGGACACCGTGGGCCCCGCGCAATTCGCGCTGCAGCGTCGCGGCCGGATCCGCCTGGGAGGCGTTGACGACCAACTCGGCACCCACCTCGATCGCCAACTTCAGCTTTGCGTCATCGACATCGATGGCCGCGACATGGAAGCCCATGGCTCTCGCGTACTGAACAGCGAGATGCCCGAGCCCACCGACGCCGGAGATGGCGACCCAGTCGCCCGGCTTGCAATCGAGCACCTTCAGGCCCTTGTAGACCGTGACGCCGGCGCAGAGCACAGGGGCGATCGCGGAGAATCCGACGTTCGATGGCAGGATCCCGATATAGCCGGGATCGGCCAGAACATAGTCCGCGTACCCTCCGTCGACCGAATAGCCGGTCATCTGCTGCTGATCGCAGAGGGTCTCCCATCCGGTGATGCAGTGTTCGCAATGACCGCACGCGGTGTGCAGCCAGGGCACACCCACCCGGTCTCCTTCCTTGACGTGTTTCACGCCGGCGCCAACGGCGGCGACATGACCGACGCCCTCGTGACCCGGTATGAAGGGCAGCGACGGCTTGGCAGGCCAGTCACCGTCGGCGGCATGCAGGTCGGTGTGGCATACGCCCGAAGCGGCGATCTTCACCAGCACCTGCCCTGGAACGACCTCAGGCACCGGCACCTCCTCGATCGTCAACGGCTTGCCGAATTCGCGGACCACGGCAGCCTTCATCGTCTTTGTCATCCCGGGCTCCTTTTCGTCGGTTGAAGTGGTGGCACGCACGCCGTCGCAGGGGATTGCGCTTTCGTGGGTCCGGATCCGAGCGGACGACGATCGCGCCAGTTTTCCACTGCGCTCAGGTCGAGGCGGTTCTTGCGCGCGCCGGAAAAAGCCGAGCTCATTTCCGCCGCACCGCCCACCAGCGACACGACGATGAAGCCCACGAACGCCGGGGTCATTCCGAACGCATCGGCCGCCTTCTGCACCGACTCGACGAAGACCTCGCTGACCAGCGCCACGAGCACCGTCACGCCGGCCAGGGTGGCCAGGGCCAGCCCAATGGGCCAGGGCGATTCGCCGTCGTCACCATGTGCCGTGCTGGCAAACAACTCGCGTTGAGCAGCCCGCCCGCGGCATCGCCCGTCTTGGCCGCAACGGATTCGGTGGCGTGACTCAGCAATGCGGCCAGCGGCACGATGGCGAGCACGGACAGCACGAAGAGCCATGTGTGGGCTTCGGGCTTGAGCTTTCCGGTGATGAATACCACCGGCACAAACGCCAGAAGCCACAGCAGTGGGTTTTGGCGGATTTCCAGGAAAAGTGGTTTCATCGTTCGGCACCTGAAGGAGCTTCGGAGTGTGCCCTGATGCTTGACGCACGCCCGCCGCTGCATTCAAGGCGCATTCACTTTGCTCCAGGTCGAATCCGGATTGAAGGTCTTCATTTCCCGCGCGATCGCGGCGCCGTTTGGTCCCAGGTCCTTCTGGTAGAGCACGCCCTCGTGACTGATCATGAAGCTGGTCACGCCGGTGTCCCCATACCGAATCGGCCAGGCGACCAGGGCGAAGCCGGCGCGCATGCGATTGCCGATGATGTAGTCGTAGGCGCCGCCCGGTGCATCCTTGCCCTGTGCCGTGAGGATCTTGTAGTGGTAGCCGTGATAGCCCTCACCCGGCCTCACGCCACCGAAACGCGGTCCCAGTGGACTTTCTCCCTGTGCGTCGTCGGGCCAGTACAGTCCGTCATGCTGGCCGGGTGTGCTCGCGAACTTGTGGGCGTACGAGAGCACGCCGTCGCCGTCGCGATCGCGCTGGGCATATTCCTTTTGAGCGTCGAAGTAGGCCAGCACCGCCTGCATGGTGGCCAGTTCGTTGCGGCCGATGCGCCGGGTCCGCATCTCGTCGGCGCCCGCTCGCGGATCGAACCGCCAGTTGCCGTCTTTCATGACCAGTGGAATGGGCAATGTCCAGCCGCCGTCGCCGACGGCCAGCACGGCCTTGTCCTGGCCGGTCGCCACGACCTTGTGCGCCCTGTCCCAGGCGGCGAGAAAGGCTTGCAGGTCGGCCCGCCCGATCTCGTCGGTCGGAAAGAAGCGCTTCCAGTCGGCCCCCAGTACCTTGCGAAGCGCCACGGAGTCATCGCGGGACACAGCATCGTGGAAAGTCTGGGCGGCCGCCTCGGCGCTGGGATAGGGCTGCTGCGCCCCGGCGAGTCCGGGGACGAGCAGGGGCGCAACGGCAATCAGCGCGGCGGCTGCGAGCCGTGCAGGGGTTCGGCAGTTGGGCATGTGCATGGCGTGCTCCTTTGTTCATCGGCGGCCTCCGCGGCCGCCACCGCCAGCGCGGCCCCCGCCACCGCCGTAGCCGCCGCTATATCCACCGCGGCTGCCTCCTCCGCTGTAACCGCTGCCACCATAGCCGCCGCGTCCGCCCGACTGCTGCGACATCTGCCGGCTGGCGTTGCCGCGGTCTATCTGCTGGTGCGCTTGCCCGGCATTGCCGACACCGCTGAAGGCGTTCTCACCACCTGCGCCGCCGCGCGCGCCTGCGCGCGACAGGCCATCGTTGCCGCCGAACCCTCCTTGGCCTCGTGCGGCTGCGTCGGCGCGCTGGCGGGTGGCCGGATCGTTGCGCAACTGCTCGCGTCCGGCGCCCGGGTCCATGCCGCGTTGTTGCAGCGCCGACTGCGCCTGCTGCCGCTGTGCGTCGCGCCCGCGGAAGTCGGCGCGGTTCTCCGCACCCGGCATGTTCTTGCCGAACTGCTGCTGACTTCGGCTGTCGCGGTAGGGCACGCCGCGCCGGTTCTGCGCGTTGTGCTGGAAGCGGTTCTGATTGGCGTTGAGTTGCCGGTTGGTGTTGATGCTGTTGTAGCGGTTCGTGTTGATGTTGACGTCGCCGCCGCCCCAATTGCACCCGCCCCACAGCGCCGCCGTGGCCGCGACCCCGATGCCGAAGGCGATGCCGGTGGCGAGCGCCGCGCCGGGATGGTAGCCAGGGTAATACATCGCCGGCGGGTACCAGTAGTACGGCGGGTAGGCCGGATAGGGCCAGGTGCCGTACACCACCGTGGGGTTGTAGAGGGGCACATAGACCGTCTGCGGGTTGGCCGGCTCGATGATGATCGCCTCTTGCTGGACGGTCACAGTCTGCTGCTCGGTCGTCTTCAGGTTGCCGCTGTCTCTCGCCCGGGCGCGCAGTTGCTGGGCGGAGTCGAGCACGTCCTTCGAGGACGCAAGGAAGGCGTCGCCCAGGTTCTGCACCCAGTCGGGCTTGTCGCCCATGGTCTGCAGCACCTGCGGGAAGGCCACCAGCGACTTGACGCTTGGATCCCAAGGCTGGTTCTCGACGGCGCGCACCGCGGCGTCGCCGGATTGCTGAGGATTGGCCTTCGACCACTTCGCGGCGTCAGCCACGTCGGCGGGGTAGGTCGACGCCATCAGCACCTGCGACAGCAGCGAGTCCGGATACAGGGCGATGGGCGCCATCATCTGGTCGATCTGGGCCTGATTGAATGTGCCGTCTGCCGCGGGCGCGGTGGATACCGTCGTTGCGGTGCCCGCCGGTCTCGGCGTGGTGATGGTCGTGGTGGTGGTCGTGACGGTCGCTGGTTGCTGCACCGCAACCGGCACGGGATAGGCGCAGCCAGTGAGCAGCACGACCAGCACGAGCGCGGACGGGAGAAAAGGCGCAAGGGAGCGGTGCATGCCAGAACGTGCGAATCGAGCGGCGACGGCGCGAAAGACGGAAATATCGAGGGCGTCGGATCCACTTCTCATAGCCAGATCTCCTCATCGTGGCGCTGCATCGCCGTCCCACCGGCCGTTGCCAGGAAGCGCCGCATTTATGAGAGTCGCCAGTCAAAGCTTGCGATTTCGAGAGGCGGTGGCCAAGTACCGCGTTCTACCCCTGGATTCCCTTCCCGTCGAGCCCTCGACTGCGCGGAGTACTCGGTTCAAATGGGATCGATTTGTCGCAGAGACGTCGCCGCACAGATCAGTTGTCATCATCGTCATGATCGCGCTCTCGGTCGCGCTCGCGCTCCCGCTCGTCGTTCATTCGCTGCGGCACAAAGCGCGGCAAGTCCCGATCGTCGAAAGCAAAGACGAAGAACTGGTTCGGATTGGCGACCATTCCGCGCGTGGCATCCGTCGGGAGCTTCAGCGGATCCGCGACCGTGGCCAGGAAGTCGTTGTCGTTTGCGACGAAGAGCGTGTGTCGGGTGGCGCCATTGACGGTGATGTCCGGGCCGAAGGCGATGCCTTCGATCTTCGAGGGGATCAGCCGCGGATCGGTGCCTGCGGCCGTCAGCTTGGCCACGATATCGAGGAATGGCGCCGCACTCTTGGTGACGGCGTAGGCCGACAGGTCGCCCGAGATGGCGCTCACGTCCCGCGCGCCGTCGAGATCGATCACGTAGAGCTTCTTGATCTTGGCCGCGGATGCGGTGTCGGTCAGCAAGGGCGTGTCGCCCCTGCCCGAACCATCGCGCTCGTCGACCAGGAACTCGTGGTTGTTGATGGCGAGGATTTCACTGACGCCGGAGCCGTCGGTCAGGCTGTACGCGTATTCGTGCGTGGCACCGGTGTAAGTGTCGATCGTGACGATGCGAAGGCTGCCCTTCTTGTCCTGCTCGAGGTTGGCCTGCATGAAGCCCACGAGCGTGCGGCCGTCGGGGGTGATGGCCAGTCCTTCCATGCCCTTGTTGGCGATTCTTCCAACCGGGTTGCTGGCGATTTCGACCGCTCCCTGCGCACTGAGCTTCGTGACCGCCAGGTTCGCAGGCAGTTTGAAGCTGCGCACGCGCTTGCCGGTGGCGCGCTCGAATTCGTGGACATAGGGCCCGTACTCGTCCGAGACGAACACGCGTTCACCATCGTTGGAAACGCGGATGCTCTCCGGGTCGAGGCGCGCGTCGAGGGCGTTGGTCGACGGCTGGGCCGGATCGAAGTTGTCCGAGCGCCCGGTGAAGTAATAGCGGTGGCGCCCCGTGTTGAGCGCCGGCGCGCCGGAACCGATCGGCGTCACGCCGTCGATTCGATTGCCCAGGCCGGCGCCGGTGCCATAGACCAGCGGCGTCGGGCTGGACAGCAACGTCGTCTTCCTCAAGGTCGGCGTGAGCGTGAACGGCAGCGTCGAACCGGCATCGCTCGGTGCGAGCGCGAGCCTGAAGGTCTGGAACCGCGGGATGTACGACACCGTGTCGTCGACCAGCGCGTTGTACGGCTTTGCATTCGGTCCGCGATCGGGCAACGCGAGGAACGTCATGCCGCCGGCGTAGGCCAGGCCCGAGCCCAGCCCGCCGAGACGATTGCCCGGAATGCCGTTTTCGAGCGGTGCGGACGTCTTGGTCGACAGATCTTCGTAGGCCCCGCTGATGCTGCCGATCGCGATCAGATCGACGCTGGCATGGGCGGCGGGTATGAGGGCAGCGGCAGCCAGCGCGCGCAGCAACAGCGTCTTTTTGAACATGAGCTTCTCCTATGCGCCGTGGCCGGCGTCACCGGATGCTCGTCGCTCGGCGTGACAAACGCGTGAATTTCGAGCCCTCTGCTGCCGGCACCGCGGGCTTTCCTGCCGCGGGCAACGGTACCGGCCTTGTCCTCGGTCTTGCTGCTGACGCGGCACGGCTTGGTTGACACGTGGCACAGCACCGCCATGTCGCCCAGGCATGGCCTTCGTTGTGGGCGCTGGCCATCAGCTCGGCGATGCGCTCGGCCTGCTCGCGCGGGGTCGGCAGGTCGATGACGATCGGCTCGGCGCCGTCGCGGCCGCAGCTCACGGGTGCAGCAGCGGGATGCCGTCGTCCAGAGATTGGGAAGGCCGCTCTAGCGCAGCGCCACAGGCACACCGGGCGCTCCCTGGCTCAGCACAGGAACCATCCGACCATCCAGCGCACGGAAGTTCGTCAGCAGGCCGACGATTCTTGCTTGAGTCAATATGGGGAGCGGCGCGAAGCCTGTACCGGCCACTGCCTTGTCACCGAGCAGGAACGAGCGGTAGAAGAAGTTGAGCGCGCGGCCGGCCCGTTCTACCGATGCGGGCGAACGCGGCACCAGGATGTAGGTCGCCGTGACGATCGGCCAGACCCCCGCCCCGTCGATGTCGAGCAAGGGCGCTGCTTCGAGGCTGGTCTTGAAAAGCGCACCGGCGCGACTCGCGGCGCTGAACCCTTCCACGGTCGGCTCGACCCACTCGCCGCGCTTGTTGCGGAGGCGGACCGCAATGAGCCGATCTCGCAGGACGTAGTCGGACGAGATGTAGCCGATAGCGCCCGGGGTTGCCTTGACAGCCTGAGCGAGCTTGCCGGAGCCGTCCACCGCGACAGTCGCGCCGGGCCACTTGGCCAGGTTCCCCTGGCTTTCGATCGATCCGGCAACGGTCGGTGCGGTCTGCTTGAGATAGCGCACAAACACCTCCGTTGTGCCTGATCCGTCCGCACGGACCACGCGCGAGATTCGCAAGTCAGGCAGCGAGAGACTCGGATTCAACGCGCTGATCGCCTTGTCGTTCCAGCGTGAGATCCCGCCGGCAAAGATTCCGGCCAGCACATCCGCGCTCAGTCGCAATGATCCGGATGTCAGCCCCGGCAGGTTCACAACCGGCACCACGCCGCCTACCAGCGTGGGAAATTGGAAAAGCTGGTTTTTCTCGAGATCGGCGGCGCTCAATGGAACATCCGTCGCGCCGAAATCGACGGCGCGAGCAATCATCTGCTTCACGCCCGCCGAGGAGCCGCTGGGCACATAGGTGAGGGCGATGCCCGTGTCGTGCGAATACTGTTTCGCCCATTCGGCGTACACCTCTGCCGGAAAGCTTGCTCCCGTTCCGGACACGGAGACGGCATCGGCTTGGGCCGCGAGCGGCAGACAGACGAGCGAAATGAGGAGCGCGGAAAGCCTGAAGAGGGACATGGAAACGGTGGCAAAAGGTACGACGCGTTCGAATGCAGGAGTCGTTTGGATGGAGTAGGACGGCATTTGGAGCCACGCGGTGTCGGTGCACCCATCGAAGCAGCGGCAAATTCGATGTGCTCGGATTGAACCGCTGATGTGCCTCCGCCGCCAAGGGCAGATGTCACAGTTGCCCGACAAAAGTGCCAGGGCGAAGTGCCGACGCAGCCCTTCTTCGTGATCGTCCCGCCGAGTCAAGCGTGCTGGCACAGCGCCGCGCCGAGGCCGGCCTGTGCGCGGCGGACGTGGCGCAATCGCTGAGCATTCCGGTGCGTCTGTTGCACGAGGCGCTCGCGGCGCGCGGGTGCGGCTTTGCCGCGCTGCTGCAGCACGCGCGCTCGGCAGCGGCCCGGCGGGCACGCGAACGCCCTGGGTCGACCATTGCGCAATTTCCTGGACGGCGGAACGGATTCGTGCACCGCCACGCCCAAGGCCACCCGCGCCAGGCGCTGGACTGCCAGCTGTCGAAGGCCTGGTCCCCGATCAGTGCGCTTGACCCGCCGGATCGGCTGGCGCGGGCCCGGAGTCCGGCCTTCCGCGCAGGGCCAACACCGCCGCGAGCGCACACGCGCCCAAGGCCCACACGATCACTGCGCCCGACGGCAGGTCGAACAAGGCCGAGAGCGCGAGCCCCAGCGCGTAACCGACCACGCCGATGCCATAGGCGAGCCAGAGCTGCCTCGCGCCACGGTGCCTGCGCGTGCCGAGGGCCGGAATGATGAGGCTGGAGAACACCAGGTAGACCCCGACGAGTTGCACCGAAGCCGTGACGGCCAGCGCAAACGCCGCATAGAAGCCGAAGCGGCCGAGCCGTTGCACCCAACCCAGGCCCAGTGCGAGCAGCAACACGGCCGAGACGCCACCCAGCCCCAGCAGTTGCGTCAGGTCGACCCACAGGATCTGCCCGACGAGCAGGTCCTTCAGGTGCTCGCCGCCATGGGGATTGCTTGCCAGCAGCAGGATGCCGGCGCAAGCGGCGAGCACGAACATCACGCCGATCAGCGCCTCTTGCTGCTGCGGCGCGCGCCGCTCGGTCCAGGTCAACAGCCAGGCGCCGAGCAGGGCCGCGGTCACCGCGGCCAACTGCACCGCGATGCCCCCCTCGGGCATGCCCAGCGCGTCGGCGGCAATGACCCCCAGTCCGGCAATCTGCGCGATCGCGAGGTCGATGAAGACGATGCCGCGGTCCAGCACCTGCATGCCGAGCGGCACATGGGTCGCAAGCACCAGCACGCCGGCGATCAACGCCGGGCCGAGGATGCTCCAGTCGAGTGCGTTCCAGTTCACGATTTGGTCCCGGCGCCGAGCAATCGAGCCAGCGTGTCGTCGAAGAGCCCGAACAGGTCCTTCGCGCCCTCGGTGCCGCCCACCGTGAAGGGCAGCTTCACTGCCGGGATGCCGGCGTTCTTGCTGAGCCAGTCCGACGGGCGCGAATCCTGATAGGCGGCATAGACCACCATTCGCGGCGGCGTGCCCTTCAGTTTGGCCTGGACCTCCTGCAGGTGCGATGCCGACGGTTCGACGCCGGGCTTGGGTTCGAGCACGGCCACTTCCTTCAGTCCGAGCCAATCGTAGAGATAGACGAAGGCGTTGTGCTGAGAGACCACGGACGCGCCCTTGAGCGGGGCGGCCTGCGCCGACCAGCGCGTGATGGCTTGCTGCCAGCGCGCCGCGAAATCGGCCTGGTTCCTGGCGTACTCCGCCGCGTTCGCCGCGTCGATCTGCTGCAGGCGCGTGCCGAGGGCGGCAGCCACCGTCGCGATGTTGCGCGGGTCTGTCTGGATGTGCGGATTGCCCGCAGCATGCACGTCGCCTTGCGAGCGGTCGACCTGCGTGGGGACTTCGAGCTTGCGCACGTAATCGGCAGCCGCGAAGTTGCCCGGCTGGCCGGGCTGCACCTTGGCGTTGCCGGATTGCTGCAGCAGCACGGGCAGCCAGCCGATCTCGAGCTCGGCGCCGGTGCAGACGACGAGGTCGGCGCCGCGTGCGCGGGAGATCAGGCTCGGCTTGGCCTGGATCTGGTGCGGATCCTGCAGCGCGTTGGTGGCGACCGACACCTCGACGAGGCTGCCGCCGAGCTCCTTGGCCAGCGCGCCCCACTCGGGCTCGCAGGCGAAGACACGAAGCGCCGCGTGGGCGGGCGCCGTCAGCAGCAGCGGCGCGGCGATCAATGAAACGAGGGAGAGGCGATGGAGGTTCATGGCGTTTGCCTTGTGTTTCGATTGGGATGGGAATGGTGCCGTCAGTAGCTGTGTGCGCCGTGCGCGCCCAGGCTCATCTGGTATTGCAGGAAGACCTGGTTGTCGACATGTCCGATCTGCGCACGGTCCTGCGCGAACTGCAGTCGGATGCGGGAGAACTCGCTGGGGTTGAAGTCAACCATCACCGAGTTCTTGCTCGGGCGATAGTTGCCGAGGAACGCGATCGAGGCAGGTCCGAAAGTCGGCGTGCCGGGATCGAGCCGTTCGGTGCGCAGACCGACGCGCCAGTTCGGCATGAACTGGTAGACCCCTTGCACGTACCAGCCCGACTGCGCCACGCTGTAGTTGCCGAAGGCGTTCGCAAAGCCGACGTCGTAGAGCAGGTTGCCGTTGCGCGCGCTGTGCAGGTACTCGCCCTGGAGCTTGAAGTTGGTCCGCGTGGCGTTGCCGTCGGGTGCCCATTTCCAGACGCCGTCGATGATCCAGACGCGCGTGTTGCCGCTGAAGACATCATTGACCGGGAATCCGGCTGCGTTCATCGCGACCAGCTGCTGGTCGGTGGCCTTCGCGTTCAGCACCGAAACGCCTGCGCGCCAGTTGTTGCTGTCGCCGATGTCGCCGCCGGTGTGCAGGGCCAGCGCGCTCATCCCGGCGCCATTGCTGCTCGGCGCGGTGCCGGGGTAGCTGCTGCTGCCTCCGACCTCGGCGCTGAGCTCGACGTACTGCTCGATCGGTGCCACCCAGCTCATCTGCAGGCCGTTGTTGATGTACTGGGTGCCCAGCATGGCCTGGTAGGCCAGCGGGTTGTCCGCGAAGTCCCAGGTGTGCGCGTGCTGCGGGTTGAGATAGCCGATGTTAGAGAAGATGCGCCCCGCCTTCACCGAGAGCCCGTTGCCGAGCGAGGTCGTCTGGATGAAGGCCTCCTCGATCGACACCGAGTTGTCGGACTCGAGCGCGATGCTGGCCGCGCCGCGCAGCCATGGATCGATGTTGGCCGCGAAGCCCAGCTCGGTCTCGCCCAGGCTGAAACCGCGCTTGCCAGGCCCGATCGAGGCGTCCGCCGGCAGCGGGAAACCGGTGATCGCGTACTTCGTCGGATCCTGCGACGTGTCGATGTAGCCGCCCGAGAGAATCAACGACAGCGACGGATTGAACGCGTTGGCGCCGGCGGACGTGGCGCCGGCGGAAGCCACGGCGGTGGCTGGCGGCGGCGCGACCGCAGCCGGGGTTGCCGTTGCGGCCGAGGCCGCGGCGGACGATGTCGCTTCGGCTGCCTTCACTCGCTGTTCGAGTGCCTGCAGGCGCGCCTCGTAATCCGCGCGCATCGCGTTGATCTCCCGTCGAAGTGCGTCGACATCGGAAGACGAGGATTCGGCCGTCGCCGCGAATGGCACGGCCAGGGCCAGCGCTAGGCTCGCCCGATAGAGCTGGTTCATGGATCGACGCTCGCGGCAAGGACGTTGCAATGCATCCGCCCGGAGAAGGGCGGGTCGGTCAACAGTCAAAGCGAAGCGTGCGGTGGGGCTCGACTCCTGTAGGCAGGGGCCAGCAGCGCCTGCCAGGTGCCCCCCGAGGCGCCTTGCGGTGCCTCGTGGCGGGCGGTGAAACAAGGGAGGCACGGCGGCTCGGAGCGGAGCGCGCCGCCATGCAACGCTGCCGCCGTCAGGCAAAGCTCACATGCGAAAGAATGGGGAGGCCCTTTGTCGCCGATCTTCTGCTCGACTGTGTGCGACAGGGCATGCACGACAGAGGCGAACTGGGCCACCGGCAGCAACAGCGCGAGCCACAGCACCCACACCCGGCGGCGCGGCGAACCTGGGCGATGTCGAGGATTGCGCATGGAGGCCTGCATCTTAGTCTTGGCGCGAGGCGCCGTGATGGGCGTTGCGCATCGGCATGGCCTTCGTTGCCTACAGGCTTGCTGGCGCCGGCCGCGGCCAGCGCTCATTGAGGCGGCCTGCTTCTTCGTAGACCTGCGCCAGCCTCGACCATGCGCTGCGCCGCCTCGGTGGCAACGGAGATCTTGCCCTGTTCTCGAAGGGCGACGACCTCACGGTCCATCGACTGGATGGCCCGTACTTCAGCGGTTTGGGCGTTGACCAAGATGGGTGCGGCCAAGAATCGTTCTTGCGTTGTCCTCGGTGTTGCTCGACCAGAGCCGGCTCATGACCGCAGGCAGTCCTCGTAGTCGGGCTGCCCGCCGCGTTGCTCGATGGCTTTTGGGGGCTCCGCAAACGCCCCTCCAGCGGAAATGGGGCAGATTGACTTACAGCCAAGGCGCGAGGACGATTCGAGTTTTTTCACGCCCACAGGCGCTGGCGCGTTCGCCCAATTGAAACCACATATTCATGGAGGTCTCAATGAATGAACAGCAAGCCGAGCAACAAGCGGCTGGTTCCGACTCGACCGCGTCGTGCTCGCTTTCACCTCCCTCCCACAGCGCGGCGTTTGCGCGCATCAGCGAGCGCCGCGGCCTGTTGCGCCGCATGTGGACGTTTGCGGCGGTCAGCATGACATCCGGGTTTGCAACGCTCACGTCCTGTGGCGGAGGCTCCGGCGGCCAGACAACACTCGCTGCTCCTCAATCGCCACCTGCTCCTTCGCCTTCGCCTTCGCCTCCACCTCCACCTCCACCTCCACCTCCACCTCCACCTCCACCTGCACCTCCACCTGCACCTCCACCTGCACCTGCACCTGCAACAACGACGCCCGCCCTCGGCGCCCACGCGATCGTCTTCAACCATGACGGCGTGTCGTCCTCATCGCTGTCCACTTCCGGCATGTCCACCCGCACGACCGGAAGCACCGTGTTGGCCTGCGTCGGGCGGGGTGTGCTTTCTGCCATCGCGCCGACGGACAACGCGGGGAATTCCTTCGTCCAGCTCGATGTGGCGCACACCTACACCTTCTGGCCAAGCTCGGGGACGGTCTTGTATGCCTGCGCGCAGGCCCGGGGCCTGGTCGGTCACACGGTCACCGTGGCGAAGCCCACAGCCACCGACGAGACGACCCTGAGCGTTGTCGAGATCACCGGTGGTGGCTTCGTGCGGGATGTGCAGTGGCGCGAGGTGCTGTCTGGTCAGCCCTTGACCAGCGCCAGTGTCACCACCACCGGCCCTGCGCTGCTCGTCGCATGGTGGTGGGGCGACGCGGGTGTCGGCCCGGAGCAGACGGCCGTGCCCAACAACGGGTTCACGGTGATCGATTCGGTACTGGAATCGGGTCCATTGGTGCAGTGCGCCGTTGCCGTCAGACAGGTTGGCGTGGCCGGCACTTACAACGTGACCTGGACCCCAACGCCACAGCAAGGAGCGCAGCTGTGGGTCGTTGCCGTGGAGGCGGCCTGAGGTATCGATCGCACGTCAAGTAGATCTCGTGATGCTTGCCGGCCCGGCCACTTCGCGCATCGATGAAATCGTGCAGTCGTTCCACCGTGGGGCCTTCGTCCGAGAACGGCCCGACGTGCAGTCCCTGAGCGCACAACCCCTCCGAAACACTCGCGATGGGATCGTCGACCTACGAATGGATGCTGCGCCACGTCGTCGAGCCGGGGGCCGCATGGCCCTACACGCAACCCACATGGGTGTTCAGCAGCCGCGCGCTGCCCGGCGTGCCCTCCGCGGCCGTTCACTTCGTCCGAGGCGATGTGCGGCCGGTGCACGGCAAACCCTTGCTTCCGCGTCGCATCGTTTCGCCGTCCTCGCAACTCAAGAAGGCCAGGTTTGTCGGGCCGGGTTTGCGGAGCTCACCTGCTCGGTGTCGAGAAGGCAATCAGCCGATACTCGGCACTGACCTTCGGGCAGTTGCCCCGTTCAAACACCCAACCTGATCTCTCCCATGGTCACCTGCTACCTGCGCTATGTCATCGATCCGTTCAAGCTCAAGGAGTTCGAGCACTACGGACGGATGTGGATTCCTCTCGTCGAAAAGTTCGGAGGACAGCACCATGGCTACTTTTTGCCATCGGAAGGCGCGAACAACATCGCGCTCGCCATGTTCACGTTTCCGAGTCTCGCGGCGTACGAGGAATATCGCGCCTTGTCTGCTGCCGACGCAGAGTGCCAGGCGGCGTTCAAGTATGCGGAAGACACCCGCTGCATCCTCAGCTATGAGCGCAGCTTCTTCAGGCCTGTCTTCGAGTGAGTCGGCCGGGATGACGGCTTCGAAGCCAGCACGGCACGCATTCAGGCGGCCGGCGGCTTGCCGGTGTTGGTCGCCAATTGAGCGGCGAAAGCTCGCTGGTAGGCGGGCCGCGCTTCGCCGCGGGCGACATAGGCAGCCAGGTTCGAGAATTCGCCCAGAAGGCCCGATGGCTTCAGCCTGAGAAGCACCGACACCATCATCAGGTCGCCCGCGCTGAAAGCACCGTCGAGCCAGTCGGCATTGCCCAGGCGAGCGGAAAGCGGGTCCAGCCGGTTGCGGACACGATCCGCGACCAGCGGGATGCGCTCCTTGCTCCAGGGCTTGTCGCCCTCCACAAGCCGGGCGATTGCGAGCTCGAGGATCGGCGGCTCCACCGTATTGAGCGCGGCAAACATCCATGTGATTGCGCGCGCCCGTGCATTGGCATCCTTGGGCAGCAGGCCCGCACGATGCTCGGCGATATGGAAGACGATCGCGCCTGTCTCGAACAGGGCGAGATCGCCTTCCTCATAGGTCGGAATCTGGCCGAAAGGATGAAGACCCAGATGCGCAGGTTCCTTCATCGCACGGATCGAAACAAGGCGAACCTCGTAGGGTTGGCCCACTTCCTCAAGCGCCCACCGAACGCGCGTATCACGCGCCAGCCCCTTGCCGCCATCGGGCGATCGTTCATAGGCGGTAATGAAGATGGTCATCGCGAGGCGCCTCCTGCCGAAATCATCGGCCAATGGGCACCGCGTTGGCAACAATGAGCCGCGCAGTCGCCCGCCGCTCACGGGGTGCAGCAGCGGAATGCCATCGTCGTCCTTCTCCTGCGGGCGCAGCAGCTCGGTCGCCATCGCACGCCGGGCATCGCCGACAACGATCATTCGCCCTGCGAGGAATGTCCCCGGGGGCCCTTCGGCACGTCATTGAGAGGCGGAACGAGCGCTCTCCACGCCTGAGGCATGGTCCCGACCTTGTTCGAGCTCGTGACCTCGTAATGGCGCACGGTCGGCTCGCGGTCGAGAAGTTTTCGCTGGTCCGACGGATCGATGGTGGATCGTCGAAGGTCGTCCCCGACATGGGCGCCGATGTCTTCCATGGAGTTCCAGACGGAGACGAAGGCGACCTCCGTGCTTCCATCACCGAGATCCCGAAACAATGCGACGGCACGCTGGCAGCCTGAAGCGGACCGGTACTCCTTGAGCTTGGTCCGCTCGAGGTGTTCCCGGCATTCTTCGCGCAGGGGCGTCAGTATCCAGAACGTCCACGCGCGAAGAATCATGTCCATCCAATGTTTTTGTGTCGATGCGGTTCGATGTGGCGCCTGAAGGCTGGCGCTTCGCCACCCGCCCTATCTTGCACAAGATGTCAGAATCTTCGCAGGGAAAAAGTCGCGCTTTGCGCTTCCGTGTGGGACGACCTTCCGATCTCCGGCTGCGCCGCGATGGACAGCGTCTTCGCGTGTCCGATCTGATCGGTCGGGCCCAGCGGCTGTCTACGAGCGCTTGGCATTGGAGAGCAAGGCCTTTGCGGCTTCTATCCGGGAAGCCAAAGGCGCCGTGTCGTCGTTCATGACGCCTCTCAGAAAACGTACCGCTTCGGCGTCCCCTTGCTCGCACGTCCGCACTTCGGCCGGCACGGGTGACTTCAAGGCAGCCGGTTCGCGAGACGCATCCCCTTCGATTGCGCCAAGCTGATTCAACGCGGCTTCGAAAGCAACTTCTTGGATGGGCTCGAGCACGCGCAGAATCGTCGCCTGGCCTTCGCCGCTGGGCGGAAAGTCCAGCCACGGCGTATCGGCAAACACCGACGCCAAATCGGGGGCGACGAACGCCGACCAGCGATCCGGGCTGATCTCGACGGGCGGCGCAGCCGGGAATCCAGCCGCCTCGGTGGCCAGGCGTACCTGCGTCGACACGACGTCTGACAGGTATCGTGCACGGAGGCCCTGCAGAAAGTGCTCGCCGGCACGCCGCGAAATCGGCGACGCAAGGGAGAACCACAGCTGCAGTCCGTCGACGCCCGAGACCGCGATGGCGGGGGGAGGAAGGTCGAGATCCGATTGGACACCCTTCCAGACGGAAGAAAGCTGTCCCCAGCCCCCGGGTAGCGCCAGCTCCAGCACCAGGGCGCGGATGCCACGCTGGCGCCCCACATCTCCGACACCCGGGGCGGCGCCATCTGCGGCGTTCGCGCCCAGTCCGTACAGGCGATCAAGTTCGAACTGCAATTGATTCATGCCAAGCATGCTAGTCGACGAGGGTTTGCGCACCGCACTTCTCTCGATCTGCGAGCACCCACCGGCATCGAGCCCACAGAATTGGGAACAAACGGATCCAACGCCTCCGGCGCTGCGCGCCAGCTGCTCTTGCTGCAGGCTCATCACGCGCAGGAAGTCGGGGATGGTGGCGGCTTCATCCGCATCGAGCATGCCTTGCCACTTGCCCTCGTGAACGATCAGCTGCGCGTCGCGCTTGAGGGCATCGACCACCTGCAGCGTCTGGTGGCGCGGGCGCAGCGACAATGCACCCATGACTCAAGGCAAGCGCAT
Organism: Variovorax sp. P4_B11; assembly: GCF_056402355.1. Taxonomy (NCBI): domain Bacteria; kingdom Pseudomonadati; phylum Pseudomonadota; class Betaproteobacteria; order Burkholderiales; family Comamonadaceae; genus Variovorax; species Variovorax sp. P4_B11. Next base: position 49,387 of record NZ_JBFUHO010000011.1, on the reverse strand, counting down.
CTCGGCAGACATCGGCGTCAGGCTGCAACAGCCGGAAGGCCGCTGAGCCATGGTCCCACTGCAGGCGGAGCGCACCACCACGGTCCTCCACACGCTTCCCAACGGGGTGAGGCTGCTCGCCATTCACATTCCCCATGTGCAGAGCGCCAGTGTGGGCGTGTTCCTGCGTGTCGGCTCCCGGGACGAGACGCCGGTCAGCAACGGCATCGGCCATGTGCTGGAGCACATGGCGTTCAAGGGGACCGCCACCCGCTCCGCTCAGGCCATCAACCTGGATGCGGAGCGGCTGGGAGCGGATGTCAACGCGTTCACGGGCAAGGACACCACCGGCTACTTCATGACCGGCCTGGGCCGGCACGCGGCGCAGCTGCTGCGCATGACGGCCGACATCGTCTTGAACAGCACATTTCCCGACGGTGAATTGCAGCGCGAGCTGGAAGTGATCCGCCAGGAGGCCATCGAGTACGAGGAGGATCCGCTGGATAGCGCCAGCGAACTGCTCGACCGCGCGATCTGGGGCGACGACCCGATGGGCATGCCTGTGATCGGCACCGTCGGCAACATCGAAGGCTTTACCCGGCACGACCTGGTCCGCCACGTGCAGTCCCACTACGTGGCGGAAAAAACCGTCGTCGCGGCGGCCGGGAACTTCGACGTCGAAGCCTGGGTGGCGCTCGCGGGGGAACTCTTTGCAGCGATGCCCGCGTCGGCCGACCTGCCCGTGCCGCGACAGCCGACGCCCGCGAAGTACGTCGGTCATGCCATGGCCCGGCGCTTCACCCAGGTGTCGCAGGTGTTCCTGAACATGGCCTACCCGCTGGCGCCCGCGCGGCAGGAGGAGATGCCGCAGCAGCGCTGGCGCCTTGCGGCATCGCTGGCGGCCAACCTGTTTGGAGGCGGGATGTCGGCGCCCCTGGTCGACACCGTGCGGGAGCGGCTCGGCCTGGCCTACACGGCCGATGCCACGCTGGACAGCGGGGACGTCTGGGCCAACTTCGTGGTGCATGCGGTCACGACCCCGGACAAGCTCGACGCGCTGGTGACGGCGACCGGCGGCCTGCTGCGCGCGCAGGCCGCCACCATCGATCCGGTGCACCTGGAGCGGGCGAAGAACCAGCTGATCGTGTCCCGCGTGCGCGCAGGGGAGCGGACCTACGCGGCGATGGAGCAGGCCGTCGAAGAGCTCTTCGCCAGCGGGACCGTGACGCCGATGGCCGAAGCGATGGCGATGATCGACGACATCGGCGCGGAAGAAGTGCGGGCGGTCTTCGAGCGGATGCTGGCCACCCCCCCGGCGCTGGCGATCACCGGCAAGGGCGCCAGCGCGCGAACCGCGCGGCAGCTGGCAGCGCGCCTGGCTGCCTGACGCCGTTCTGCCTGCGAGCAACTGAACGGCATCGCGCCCACAGAATTGGGGATTCGGGCACCGGCGCTCGGGCCTAGCCTACTCGGCGCTGGCAACAACCCGCCCAGGCGCGCCTGTGGGCCATTTCCATAGAGGAGGAAGTCGATGTCCGCAAACCCGAACGCGAACTGGAGTGCCTTCGACCTCTGGCGCCAGTGGTTGCGACAGCCGCCTGGTGCCTTCGTCCAGCCCATACTGCCCGGCTGGTCGCTCAACATCAACAGCCACAACTCCACGGCGCCCGAGACCGAGGTCGACATCGTTGCCAAGCACAGCTACGGTCGCCAGATCGGCCGCATCTCGGATGCGCTTCGCGTGCTGATCCTCGATGCGCACCCCAAGCCGCCCGAGACCGGACCGCTGGGGGAATTCATGACGATGTGGGACGAGATCGAGAAAGTGAAGCTCGACGGCGCGGCGGAACGGCTTGGGCGGATCGCGTCCGACCTGGCGTTGCTGAAGGACAAGGACCACGCTGAATACCTGCAGCTGCGCGATGCCTTGCGGCGGGCGCTGAAGCAAACGGATTGAACGGCTCCGGCGGCGCGCCGACAAAAGCTAGTGGTCATCGTCTTCACGCTGGTGGCGGATCGCGGCAACCACGATTTCCTTGTCGCTGACGATTCGAAACAAGGCCACATACCCCGACGCTCCAAAGGGAATGAACAACTCTCGCTCGAGTCGGTCTTCGTCAGCGATGCGGCAGGTGAAGGGATTGGTCTCCAGGATTCTGATTTCCACGCGAATCGCGGCGACAGCGCGACGCGGCAGATCGAAGTCTCCGTATTGCAGCGCTGCTTCAATGAGAAAGTCCTCAAGACGCATGAGATCCTCGTGGGCTTCATGCGTGAGGGCGACGGTGTAGGTCACGAGCGAGAGGCCGTGCCGCGCTTCGCCTGCGCGAGCTCAGCGACTCGCGCATCGAGGCGTGCCTGCATGGCGTCGAGCGCATCCTTCGCCGAGTAATACTCGCCGCTCTTGCTCGCGCGCTTCAAGGATGCGCGGCCTCTCTCGAGAAAATCCTGCTGCGATCTGCGCCGCTGTGCGGCTTGCACTGCTGCGTTCTCCGCAAACTGCGACAGCGTTTCTCCCGGTCGCAGGACGCTTTCAATTTCTTCGCGCACGGAAGGCTCCACACGCACGGGCGGCAACTGGGCGGTTTTCATGGCTCAGCTGTAGTGCAAATGCTATGCAGAGCCAAGCCCGTTTCCCATGGAACTGGACTTCACGCCACCCGCATCACCCGACGGGGCCGCGTGGGATTGCGTCCCGCCGATTCGCTGGATCGCCGGCGCGGCGGCGTGGGCTCTTCCCAAGCGATCTCAGCCCGCCTTGAACTCCTCCGCGGCTTGAACGTAGCTCAGGGTGCCATCGACGACCTCGATCACATCCATGGTCTCCAGCTTGGCAATCACGCAAGCCACTTTGTCAGGCTCCGGCTGCTGGCCGATGCGCGACTGGATGCGTGTCTTCAACGCTGCCAGGTTGCGCGGTCTGCTGGAGCCGCGAATGTCCTTCAGCATGCCGTCGCACACGATTTCCACAGACCTCTGCTTCCCGCCCTCAGGTCCGCACTTCGGTGCGGGTGCGATGGCCACGGGAACGACATCCAGGCTGTCCACACGCTCGACCGCCACCCCCTTCGATCGGGCATGCGCAACCGCGGGGTCATAGTCGCCGTCGCCGGCGACGATCAAGAATCGTGCGTTGCCCTCGCGCCTGCCAACCAGGTAGCCGAGATACAGCACGAGGTGGAAATCGAGCGAATTCTTGCCGGGCCTGGAGATGTCGACGATGGATACCTGCACGCCCAACTCCTGGTACCGCGGAAGCATGTTGATTTCATGCTCGCCGAAGAAGATCCAGGCTTCGCCGTTGGCGCCCATCCACGACGCCACGCACTCCGGCGACGGCTTTCGGTTCTGCAGATCGATCAGCAGGTAGGTCTTGTTCATTGCCGCACGCATGGGCAACTTTCAACCGAGGCGACTGAAAAGCTCAGCCGCATCCTTGTGTGCCTCCGCATCCTCGGTCGGCTCAAGAGGTTCGAGGCGGACGCCCTCGATGCCGTCGACGTACAGGGGCCCGCCTTGGTCGTCGTCGTAGAGCTCGCCGTCATAGAGGCCGCCATCGTGATAGGCATTCAGGTTGTTCTTCATCAGATCGACGTCCAACAGCCGCGCAAAGTAGATCCATTTCCAGCATGTCCGCAGATCGTGGTCATTGAACTGCTCGATCAACGTGCGCATCGCCTCGCTGTCTCCGGCTTCGGCAGCACGAGTCAGCCAGTACTCGACATTCGGCTGATCGAAGCGATAGGCGAGATCGACGAGGCGGCTGGGATCGCCGCCCGCCTCGGCGGCCCGATGGAAGCAGGTCGCGTCATCTCTCTGTTCTGCCAGATCCATCAGCGCGTCAGGGTTGCCGAGTTCGGCGGCTCGTTCGAGATGCTGCTGGACCACTCGATCAGGGCGCTCAGGCGATTCGCTTCGGCGCAAAGCAGCCGCGTAGGCGTCCGCCCATTCCTTCTCCACGCCGTGAAGCTCCGTCCCCTCTTGCTGAACGCGGTACCAATGGGCACTTCCCTCCTCCGCTTCATCGTCGAAGTCATCGACGTCAGAGCTTGCCAACAGCGCCAACGCGTAGTGCGCGCGGTGATCGTCCGAGGCAGCGGCACGCTCCAGGCTCTCTCGCAGAACAGCCGAGTAGGCGTCAGCATCCCAAAGCGCCCGATCGAAATCTACGTCCCTATCCTCGTCGTCGAATTCCTTACCCTCGTGATTCGCATGGAAATCGTTGACGAAGCCGTAGCCCTCTCGGGCCGACGCCACCACGTCGTCGAGATGGCGCACGCGGATTCCTCTTTCTTCGACGGCGCGCCTGATCGTCGCAGCAGCGACAAGCGCCACTTCCGGCGCGTGCCCGAGCTCAAGGGCTCGTGTGCCGGCGTCGCCGAAGGATCGCTTCTTTGCGCGAACGCGATAGTCGGGGTCTTCGTCGAAGACATGGTTAGCGCACAACGCGGCGTACGAGTCGAAACCCAGCGTCGCGGCCAGAACCTGGTAGACGTGTCCGAGCGAGAACGAGGAACCCGCTGCCGCCTTGATGGCGCATTGCGCCTCAAATGCAAGCTTCTTGATAGTCATGGCAATCCTTTCGTAGTGGCAACACCGCGACGAAGCGAACGCACACGTTTAAAGCCTCGACGCGGCAGCGCCAAAAGGAAATTGCTGATGACTGAGAAGAGGGAGAGCCTTGTTTTACTCGTGTGCAAGTACGGTGGGCACCGGCGCAAAGTTTAGCGATTTGGCCGATGGTTGGCACTTCTGCGTTGCAGTTTCGCAACCGCTACGCGGCACGAGAACGCCTTCGACGGTCACTGCCTCACCGCATTCGCCACGATCAACCGCGAAGTCGCCCGCGTCGCCCCCACATAGAACAACCGCATCTCCTCCAGCGGATCGCCCTCCTCCGCCTTCGCGCCGGCCGGGTCGCCCGCCACAGCCTGCCGCGCCCCCATCACCGCCACCACCGGAAACTCCAGCCCCTTGCTCGCATGCAGGGTCATCACCTTGATGGTGTCGGCCAGCGGGTCGAAGTCGTGCGTGCCCTTGCGCACCTTGTGCGGCAGGCGGCGGCGGGTCAGGGCCTTGGCGCATTCGTCCATCAGCGCCCAGCTGCGGCACAGCACCGCCATGTCGCCCCAGGCGTGGCCTTCGTTGTGGGCGCTGGCCATCAGCTCGGCGATGCGCTCGGCCTGCTCGCGCGGGGTCGGCAGGTTGATGACGATCGGCTCGGCGCCGTCGCGGCCGCAGCTCACGGGGTGCAGCAGCGGGATGCCGTCGTCGCCGTTCTCCTGCGGGCGCAGCAGCTCTGTCGCCATCGCGCTGGCGACCTGCAGGATCTGACGCGTGTTGCGGTAGTTGATTTTCAGGATGGTGGTGCGGCCCTGCGCCTGCACGCCCACGCTCTTGAAGCTGAAGGGCTTACCGCCGCGCCGCTTGTCGTAGATGCTCTGGGCATCGTCGTACAGCAGCAGCAGGCTGTTGGTGTGGGGGTCGACCATCTGCGTGACCAGCTTGAGCCATTCGGGCGCGAAGTCGTGGCCCTCGTCGACCAGCACCGCCAGGTACTGGCCCGAAGGGATCATGCGGCGGTCGACGCCGTCGATGACGTTCTGCACCATCTGCTCCATGAACGCAGCCGTGGGCAAGCCATTGCGCGGCAAGGGCTGGCCGAAGGCCACCAGCTGGTCGCGGCACCACTTGTGGAAGTGCCGCACATGCACGCGCCCGTCCAGCTGCTTGGCCCGCATCACGGCCTGCAGCTTGACCGCCAGCGGCTCGTTGTAGCAAAGCACGAGCACCGGCTTGGCCGCGTCGGCGTTGCCAAAGGCCTTGGCCAGGTACTCGGCGCGGTAGCCGAGGATCATGGTCTTGCCGGAGCCGGCCACGCCGTGGATCACGCGGTGGCCGTCGCCGAGGCTGCGCGCCAGCTGCTCCTGCTGCAGGTCCATCACGCGCAGGAAGTCGGGGATGGTGGCGGCTTCGTCCGCATCGTCGAAGGGCGACGCAGCGAAGAGCGTGCCCTGCTCGGCCACGCGCACTTCGGGGAACAGGTTCCAGCGCACGCGGTCGATCTGGGGCAGCGAGAGCGTGCCGCGCATGAGCCGCGGGAACATCTCCCACAGCCGGCGCTGGAAGGGCTCGGGCTCGCATTCCTCCAGCATCTCGTCGGAGCAGATCACGCGCTGCGGCTCGATCGCGTTGCCGAGGCCCGCCGCATCGAACTGCTTGCGCGTGATGCGCGTGAAGACCACGCCGTAGCTCCACGGGAAGGTGAGCATGCCTTGCCACTTGCCTTCGTGAACGATCAGCTGCGCGTCGCGCTTGAGGGCATCGACCACCTGCAGCGTCTGGTGGCGGGCCTGCTCGATGGGGTTAGGCACGCTCTTGGGCACGCCGTCGGGCGCGATCAGCCAGTCGCCCCGGCTCGCCTTTCGGATGGTGTCGAGGCGCCAGTCCTTGGTCTCCAGAATCAGCAGGCCACGGCGCGGGTGCAGCACGACGAAGTCGGGATGGCACTGCTTGGGGCCGATGGGCACGTCGTACCAGAGCAGGTAGTCGTCGTCGAGCTTCTGCTGCAGGCGCTCGGCGAGGCGGCGCTCGCCGGAGGTCATGCGGGCGACGCAGGTGCTGAGGGCGGGGAGGAGGACGGCCATGGGGCTCTGAGGGCGATGAACTGGGCATCATGGCGGTGTCGAGTCTTGCTCGGCCGCGTCTTCGTGATCATTCAGGCCGGGACTGTGCAATATGACCGACCTTGAGCGGGGGGCGAAGCTGATCTCGATAGATATGACAGCAATGCAGCGGGAGCCGTCGTTCCCAGCTCGCCGATCTATGACTCAGATCGGCCAGGAGCGGGTATCTGTGAACGGCAGCTGTCCGGCAGCTCGGCTCCCTCGGTTTGCACCAAGCGAATGACAGGACTACCATGTTGCTGACCGCCCGGGGGTGTCAGCCGTTGCGCTCGGCAGGCTGTTTCACTTGACTCGGTGTGGTCTCGATGAGAGTTGAGAGCGGCCAAGAGCTGGAGAACCGTGATTACTCAACGCAACTTGTCCGTCGGACTGCCATTGGGGTTCGCTCTGGGGTCGCTCACGCGAGTGCGGCCACGCCCAAAGGTCATCGCTTGGCTCAATCCATACCTCAGAGCTAACAATGCCCCCGGTGCGGAGCAGTTCCATGGTGCAAGGCTCACATCATGAGTGACCGGCGCATCCTCATCGTGGCGCACCGGACCGCGGCCTCGCCCAAGCTGCTCGCCGCGGTCGCCGAGCGGGCTGCACGCGAGCCGTGCGAGTTCACGCTCTTGGTTCCTCGGCCGTATTGGGACCCGGACACCGAGGAGGCGGCCATCACGCTCGAGCTCGCGATTCCGCTGCTCGACACGGCCGCGGGCTCACATGTGCAAGGGATCGTCGGGGCCACCGACCCGTACGAGGCCGTGCGCCAGACACTCGAGCGCGAGAAGTACGACGAGGTCATCATCTCGACGCTGCCAGAGCGGATCTCACGGTGGTTGCACCTCGACCTTGCCCACCGCATCGAGAGGTTCGGCGTGCCCGTGAGCGTCGTAACTGCGGACCAGGCGGAGCGCACCCTCTCGCCAGGAGCCGGGTCGAGCTGATCGGATGCCGCGCGTCGATCCGAGCCGCGCCTGACTGCGTCTGGATCAGCTGATGCCGGCGATTCAGCGCTTGCGTTTGCACTTCTCAACGGCAGCTTTGGGTCAGGCAATCCTGAACTTCGAACGACGGCAACGGGCCCATCCTTGCCGCTCAAGCTCCGCACTTGAACTTCAGCTATCAGTCTGGAGCACGCGTTCGAGCTTGGACCTCGAACTGGAACTGCCGGCCATGACCAGACAGTCACTCGCCCGCCTGCTAGGACCGGTCTCGCTCGTTTACTTGCCGTTGGCTACTGGGCGGAAGCGCCCTTCGCGAGCCAAGAGGCCTACGCCGAAATCAAGGGTTTACCCGTAAACCCTATCGAATGCGTGGTCAGCCGCGAGGCGAACTCGCTGCTCCTCTGGAGATCTCATCTGCCAGCGTGCGCAGCAGCGGCACATAGCGCGTGGCAATCTCGCGATCTGTTACGGCGTTGTTTTGCAGAACCAAGTTGATCGCGCCGATTGCGTGCTCGCCGATTCGTATCGGGAAGCCCACGGCCGTCACGCTGGCCTCGGTGAGCCATTCCCCCTTGTTCATCGCGTATCCACGTCGTCGAGTCTCCCGCAGGACCCGCTTCACATAGGCGCCGTCGCGCGCCATTTCTCCAATGGCGTCGGTGCGTTCCTGCAGCAACGATAGCGTGGCCTCGCGCTCTTCGTCTGCGCACCAGGTCAGCCACGCTCTGCCGAGCGAAGAGACGAGCATAGGAATGCGAATGCCGATCGTCGCGCGGTGTTGCGAGAGCATGCTCACCCGGTGGGTGGATTCCCGCACGATCATGAAACCACCGTCTGGCGTGGCCAAGTCGCTCGGCCATGAAAGGGCGCGTAGATGCGCGCGCATCGCTGGTGCTGCCACCCGGTCGATCCAGTCGGCGCCCACGTACCCCTCGGACAAGCGCCTCACTTCAAAGCCCAAGGCATAGGACAACCCGTCGTCCTTGTGGTGCACCAAGCCTTCTGTCTTTAGTGTCTCGAGCAGGCGCTTGACGGTGGTGCGGTGCAGCCCGGTGACGCGAGCCAGTTCCACGACCCCGCCAATGCCGCCAGGCATCGCGTTCAAGGCCCGCAGCACGGCCAGCCCGCGGCTCAGGCCGCGCACCTCCCGGTAGAGGGTCGAGTCCCCAAAATTTGCGGATACGGGCATTCGTCGCTTTCGTTCGGTGCACTGTGTGCACGGACTATACGACTTGAGGCCCCCCTCAGACACTGCCAACCAGTCGCAAGGAATGCGACGACAGAAGCCTCACCCACCCTATCAGGAGACAAGATGTCCATCACTCGCCGTGCCCTTTGCACCATTGCCGCACTGGGTTTCGCCGCCAGCCCATCCTGGGCACAGGAGTGGCCTGCCAAGCAACCCATCAAGATCATCGTGCCGTATCCGGCCGGCGGAAATGCCGACTCGGCGGCGCGTGCGGTCGCAGAGGCGGCGTCGGCCAATCTCAAGCAAACCATCATCATCGACAACCGCCCCGGTGCCTCCTCAATTATTGGCACGGAAGCCGTGGCCAGGGCGCCGGCGGACGGCTACACGATCGGGGTGGTCTCGGATTCCCACGCCATCAACCATGCGATGGCCAAGCTGCCGAAGGCCGCCGACGTGCTCGGCGCCAAGGTGCCCTACGACGCGCTGAAGGACTTCGTTCCGGTCTCAGGAATGATCATCGTGCCGCTGGTGCTCGTCGTAAATCCCAAGGTACCGGCTCGCACCGTCAAGGACCTGGTCCAACTTTCCAAAGACAACAAGAACTCGGGCCTGAATTTCGGCACCATGGGAACGGGAAGCCCGTGGTTCATTCACATGCACCAGCTGCGCGGCTTGACCAACGCTGACTTTGTGGACGTGCCCTACAAAGGTCTGGCGCCGGCGGCCACGGATCTGTTGGCGGGACAGATCGACACGATGGTCATGCCGGTGCACTACGCGCAGCAGTACATCAAGGCGGGCAAGCTGGTGCCGATTGCCACGCTGGGCGCGCAGCGCCATCCGCTGCTGCCAGAGGTTCCGACCTTGGCCGAGAGCGGCTACCCCGGCTTGGCGATCTCTAACTACCTCTTCTTTGTGGCTCCTGCAGGAACGCCGCAAGCCATCGTGGACAAGCTGGGCCGCGAATTCAACGCGGCGCTCAAGCAGCCGGCGATGAAGGACAAGCTGGGTATCTCGGGTGACCCCTATCCGGCGGACTCTGCCGAGCTCGCAGCACGCGTACGCCGCGACATCGAGACCTACGGCTCGGTGATCCAGGCAACCATCAAGTAACCAAGCAGGGAAGCCAATCATGACCCGATCGCAAGAGTTTCAAACTGACGTGCTGGTGGTCGGCACCGGCCCGATGGGGGCGACGACCGCCCTTGCACTGGCAACGTATGGCGTGCGCGTGCACGTGGTCAACCGCTACAACTGGACGGCCAATACACCGCGTGCGCACATCACCAACCAGCGCGCCATGGAAGTGCTGCGCGACCTGGGCGTCGAGCAAGAGGCACGGCGCGATGCCACACCCTGGGAATGGATGGGCGACACCCTATTCACCACCAGTCTTGCCGGACCGGAGATTGCCCGGTTGCGCACCTGGGGAACCGGTGACGAGCGCATCGGGGACTACCTGCAGGGCAGCCCCTGCCCGATGATGGATCTGCCGCAGGACAAGATGGAGCCGCTGCTGGTGAAGAACGCCGTCGAGCGCGGGGCGATCTTTTCCTTCAACACCGAGTACCTGAGCCACGAGCAGGACACCTCAGGCGTAACCGTGAAGCTGCGCGACGTGCTCACCGGCCGCGAGTATCAGGTCAGGGCGCGTTATCTTGTTGGCGCGGACGGGGCCAAATCGAAAGTCATGGACGATGCGGGCCTGAAAGTGGAAGGACAGTTGGCGCGCGCCGCTACTGCCTACGTGCTGTTCACGGCCAACCTCACGCGCTATGTGGCTCACCGACCCAGCATCCTGTACTGGATGGTGACGTCCGACGCCTCCTTCGGTGAAATCGGCATGGGACTTTTGCGAGCCATCAAGCCGTGGAACCAATGGATCGCCGGCTGGGGTTTCGACATGTCGAAGGGCGAGCCCGATTTTTCGCCCGAAGAAGTCCAGCGCAAGGTGCGCGCGCTGGTCGGCGATCCGGAGCTCGACTTCAAGATCGACAGTACGTCAGTCTGGTACGTCAACCAGGCGCATGCACCGGTCTATTCGTCCGGTCGTGTCTTCTGCGGTGGCGATGCGGTCCACCGCCATCCACCCTCGAGCGGCCTGGGCTCGAACACGTGCATGCAGGACGCCTTCAACCTGGCCTGGAAGTTGGCGTTCGTGGTCAAGGGGCACGCCGGCGAGCAACTGCTGGACTCCTACACCCTGGAGCGCGCCCCGGTCGGCGCGCAGATCGTGAAGCGCGCCAACCAATCGCGACTGGACTATGCCCCGCTCCAACAGGCCTTCCGCAAGGCAGGTTCACCGGATCCGCTCGCCGCGGGGATCGACGAACTCGCCGATCCAGGTCCGGCGGGCATCGCTCGGCGCTCCGCGTTGGCCGAGGCATTGAAGCTGAAGAACTACGAGTTCAATGCCCAGGGTGTCGAGCTCAACCAGCGCTGCGTGTCGGAGGCCGTCATTCCGGAGGGCGACGCAACCGCAGAGGTCTGGAAGCGCGACCCGCAGCTTCACGTCCAACCCACAACGCGCCCCGGCGCCAAGCTACCTCACGCCTGGCTCGTAGGACAGGACGGCCGTCGCGTGTCCACGCTCGATCTGGTCGGCAAGGGCAAGGTCTCTCTGGTGACGGGGATCGCTGGCCAAGCGTGGGCGGACGCTGCGAAGGAAATGAATTTGCCGTTCCTCCGCACCGTCGTGATCGGAGGCCCGGCTGCCCAGGACGTTTACTGCAGTTGGCACGCGGTGCGCGAAATCGAGGAGGCAGGTGCCTTGCTGGTGCGACCTGATGGTGTCGTGGCTTGGCGCCAGCATGCTGGGGTCGCCGACTCCGCGCAAGCCAGAGAGGAGCTTGAGCAGGCCCTGGCTTCGCTGCTGGACCAGAAGTCGCGGGTGTTGGAGGCGGCGTGATGGAACGCGCTTTCCTGGGCATCTCGCATTCACCGCTGATGGGACTCAACCCCGTCGCACCGGCGGTGGAGCAAGCCCTCAACGCCGCCATCGCCAGCGCCCGCGATCAGGTATTGGCATTCGCACCGGAGCTCGTCGTGCTCGTTGCGCCGGATCACTACAACGGCTTCTTCAACGAGCTGATGCCGCCGTTCTGCATTGGCACGCAGGCGCGCTCGGTGGGTGACTATCTGACGCCGGCTGGCGACCTCCATGTGGATGCCGACGCGGCGGTGGCATTGGCCACACGACTGATGGATGAGGACTTCGACCTCGCCGTATCACGCCGCATGCAGGTCGATCATGGCTTTGCACAGTCGCTGCAGCTTCTGTGGGGTGGCCTCGACACGCCGCCGGTCCTGCCGATCTTTCTTAACGCGGTAGCCCAGCCGGGAATCCCGCGCCTGCGTCGCTGCCGCGCGCTGGGTCAGGCGATCGGCCGCTTTCTCGACAACGAGCCGCGGCGCACCCTGCTGATTGGCTCCGGTGGCCTCTCGCATGAGCCGCCAGTCCCCACGCTCTCGCATCCGGATGCGGCCGTTCGCGAACGCATCACCCGCCGGAGCGAGCCGACGCCGGAGGAGCGCGAGGCCAAGACGCAGCGTGTGATGGCCGCTGGCCTCGCGCTGGCAGCGGGCGACAGCGCCATGAAGCCCATCAACCCGGAATGGGACCGCCGGTGGATGGACGGTCTGGTCGATGGCGCGGCGGGTCTCGCTGCGCTGTGCGCCATGAGCGAGGACAGCATCGAAAAGGAGGGCGGCCTGTCGGCGCACGAGTCCAAAAGCTGGCTCGTTGCGCGCAGCGCCCTCGCCGTGGACCGCCCGCTGACCTGCGCCTTGCGCCATTACCAGGCCATCCCCGAATACATCGCCGGCTTCGGCCTCATGTTGCTGAAGCAACTCAACTGAACAGGAGAAGCAAAAATGGACCCCCGCATCGAACAGTGGGCCGAGCGCTTGCGCATGGCCGAGGCTCAGCGAGAGCCGATCGCCCCGTTGCGCGACGAACTCGGCACGGACCCGGACGGCAGCCTTGCCTACGCCATCCAGCAGGCCAACGTCGCGCATGCCGTGGCGCAGGGCCGGCGCGTGGTGGGCCGCAAGATCGGCCTGACATCCCCTGCAGTGCAGCGCCAACTCGGCGTGGATCAGCCCGACTTCGGGACGTTGTTTGCCGACATGCTCTATGGGGACGACGAAGAAATCCCGCTCTCGCGCACGTTGCAGCCCAAGGTCGAGGCTGAAGTCGCGCTGGTCCTTGAGCGTGACCTGCTGGCAGCTGACACCACACTGGTGGAACTGATCGGGGCCACGGCCTATGTCCTGCCGGCTATCGAGATCGTCGGCAGCCGCATCGCCAACTGGAACATCCGGTTTGCCGACACGGTCGCCGACAACGCCTCCAGCGGTCTGGTCGCGCTCGGCGGCGTACCCACCAAGCTCAATGGCCTGGACCTCAAGTTGTGCGGCATGACGATGGTGCGCGGCGACGAGACCGTGTCGAGCGGCAGCGGTGCGGCGTGCCTGGGCCATCCGCTCAACGCAGCCGTCTGGCTGGCACGCAAATTGGCTTCGCTTGGCCAGCCGCTGCGTGCGGGCGACCTCGTCCTGACGGGCGCGTTGGGTCCGATGGTGCCCGTTCTGGCTGGCGACCACTTCGAGGCACGGATTGAGGGAGTGGGCAGCGTGCGTGCGCGCTTCTCCGCAGCATGAGCAGCCCAATCACTTCTCACATCGCTCCATCCAACAAGGAACATTCATGACCCGCAAATTGAAAGCCGCCATCATCGGAAGCGGCAACATCGGCACCGACTTGATGATCAAGATCCTGCGCCATGGTCGCCACATCGAAATGGGGGCGATGGTCGGCATCGACGCCGCATCCGACGGCTTGGCACGTGCTGCACGCATGGGCGTGGCCACCACCCACGAAGGGGTCGAAGGTCTCTCGCGCCTGCCCGTCTTCGATGACATCGACATCGTCTTCGACGCCACCTCGGCGGGCGCTCACGTCAAGAACGACGCCTTCCTTCGCAGTCTCAAGCCTGAGATCCGCCTTGTGGACCTCACGCCCGCAGCGATCGGTCCGTATTGCATTCCCGTGGTCAACGGCCAGGCGCACTTGGACGCGCTCAACGTCAACATGGTCACGTGCGGCGGCCAGGCCACCATCCCGATAGTCGCTGCAGTCTCTCGTGTGACGAAGGTGCATTACGGCGAAATCGTCGCCAGCATCTCGAGCAAGAGCGCAGGCCCCGGCACCCGCGCCAACATCGACGAGTTCACCGAGACCACGTCGAAGGCCATTGAAGTGGTGGGCGGCGCTGCCAAGGGCAAAGCCATCATCGTGCTGAACCCGGCCGAGCCACCGCTGATGATGCGCGACACCGTCTACACCTTGAGCGACTTCGCCGATGAGGACGAAATCGCCGCGTCGGTCGAGCGCATGGCCGCAGACGTGCAGGCTTATGTGCAGGGCTATCGCGTCAAGCAGCGGGTGCAGTTCGACCGAATCGAGGCCGAGCACCCCATCCGCATTCCCGGCGTCGGTGCCCGCATGCACGGTCTGAAAACGTCCATCTTCCTGGAGGTGGAGGGCGCCGCCCACTACCTGCCTGCTTATGCCGGCAACCTCGACATCATGACCAGCGCCGCCTTGCGGACCGCCGAATCCATGGCCGAGCGCATGCTCGCCGCCGTGCCAGCCTGAAGGAGACAGCGATGAGCCACCAACCCGAAAAGAAAATCTACATCTCTGATGTGACCCTGCGTGACGGCAGCCACGCCATCCGCCACCAGTACAGCGTCGAGCAGGCCAAACAGATCGCCAAGGCGCTCGACGAGGCAAAAGTCGATTCCATCGAGGTCGCCCATGGCGACGGCCTGCAGGGCGGCAGCTTCAACTACGGCTTTGGCGCCCACACCGATGTCGAGTGGATCGAGGCGGTCGCCAGCGTGGTCAAGCACGCGAAGATCGCAACGCTGCTGCTGCCAGGGATCGGAACCGTGCACGACCTCAAGGCCGCCTATGAAGCAGGAGCGCGCATCGTGCGAGTTGCAACCCATTGCACCGAGGCCGACGTATCCAGGCAGCACATTGAGTACGCGCGCCATCTTGGCATGGAGGCCGTGGGCTTCCTAATGATGAGTCACATGACGACGCCGCAAGCGCTGGCGCAACAGGCCAAGCTGATGGAAAGCTACGGCGCGACCTGCTGCTACGTCGTGGACTCGGGCGGTGCGCTGAGCATGAACGAAGTGCGAGATCGCTTCCGTGCATTCAAGGAAGTGCTGAGGCCCGAAACGCAAACGGGCATGCACGCGCACCACAACTTGAGCCTGGGTGTGGCAAACAGCATCGTCGCGGTGGAAGAAGGCTGTGATCGCGTTGACGCGAGCCTGGCGGGAATGGGCGCCGGGGCGGGCAACGCGCCGCTGGAAGTGTTCATCGCAGCGGCCGCACGCCTCGGTTGGAACCACGGCACTGACCTCTACAAGCTGATGGATGCGGCCGACGACATCGTGCGCCCCTTGCAAGACCGCCCGGTGCGCGTGGATCGCGAGACCTTGGCGCTCGGCTATGCCGGCGTGTATTCGAGCTTCCTGCGCCATTCGGAAGTGGCCGCCAGCAAGTACGGCCTGAAGACCGTGGACATCCTGGTCGAACTGGGCAAGCGCCGCATGGTCGGTGGCCAGGAAGACATGATCGTTGACGTGGCCCTCGACCTGTTGAAGGGTATCGAACACGAGCGCGTTCACCAACCGCCCACCATGAGCGAAGCCGCCTGATCCCCATCTTCAATCAACATCCGAGACCAAGTCATGTCCACCAAAAACGCTCCGATCACCGAATCCGACACAAGCCGCTTCGTCCGCATCAAGGAAGACGATCTTGACCTGCAACTGCACTACAACGACGCCGGCAGCGGCGCCGAGACCGTCGTGATGCTCCACGGTTCCGGCCCTGGTGCCAGTGGATGGGCGAACTTCAACCGCAACGTCGAGCCGTTCGTAACCGCCGGCTACCGCGTCGTCTTGATGGACTGTCCGGGCTGGAGCAGGAGCGACCCGGTGGTCAGCACCGGCTCGCGCTCCGACCTCAACGCACGAGCGCTCAAGGGCCTGATGGACGTCATTGGCCTCGACAAGGTGCACATCGTCGGCAACTCGATGGGTGGGCACAGCGCCGTGGCTTTTGCGCTGGCCAACCCCGAGCGCGTAGGCAAGCTCGTGCTTATGGGCGGCGGCACCGGCGGCCTCAGCCCGTTCGTGCCCATGCCCACCGAGGGCATCAAGCTGATTGGCGCCCTGTACCGGGATCCCACGATCGAGAACCTCAAGCGCATGATGAACGTGTTCGTCTACGACACGAGCAACCTGACCGAGGAACTCTTTCAGGCGCGCCTGGACAACATGCTCAGCCGTCGCGATCACCTCGAGAACTTCGTCAAGAGCGCTGAGGCCAACCCGAAGCAGTTTCCGGACGTGGGGCACCGGCTTGGCGAGATCGCATCTCCCACACTGGTGATCTGGGGCCGCGACGACCGCTTCGTTCCGCTGGACATCGGCCTGCGGCTGGTGACGGGGCTGCAAAAGGCCGACCTACACGTCTTCAGCCGCTGCGGCCACTGGGCGCAGTGGGAGCACGCCGACAAGTTCAACCGCATGGTGCTGGACTTCTTGGCGCGCTGAGCCCACTCGGGCGCTGATCTTTCCTCGGACGCCGCGTTCGATGCGTGGCGCTTGGACAGCCGCGTCCGTAAGTCAGCGCGAATCGAAGAGAGCGACTGACGCTCGTCAAGCGATCCCCCGGCCGGGCGTAGCAGTCCGGTCATTTTTCCCTCAGTTCAAACGGAGATAACCATGGCCAAGATGATGAATGCTGCGCGTCTGCACAAGATCGGTGAACCATTCCAGGTTGACACGATCCCGGTGCCCGAAGTTCGACCCACCGACGTGCTCGTCGAAGTGAAGGCCGCCGGCGTGGTGCCGAACTTGCGCAATGTAGTGACCAGCTATCCGAAGTGGTTCCCCTTCCTGCCGTTGCCCGCGCTGCCCGCGATCTACGGCCTCGACTCGGCCGGGGTGGTCGCGCAGGTGGGCAGCCAAGTCCGCGCGGACATCAAGCCCGGGGACCGCGTGTATGTGAATCCGGGGCTGTCTTGCGGAAGTTGCCTTGCATGTCGGCGGGGCGACCACATCAACTGCACGGCCTACACGTTCCAGGGCTATTTCGGCTTCGGCCCGGGCTCGCAGCAGCTCTTCGAGGACTATCCATACGGAGGCTTCGGCCAATACCTTACGGCACCCGCCGCCAACCTGGTGAAGCTGCCAGACAGCATCAGCTTCGAGCAAGGCGCTCGCTTCGGCTATCTGGGCACCGCCTACTCGGCGCTGCGCAAGGCACAGTTCTCCCCAGGTCAGACGGTGCTCATTGACGGCGCGACGGGCACGCTGGGGTTGGGCGCTGTCATTCTTGCGCTGGCCATGGGCGCGGCCAGGATCTTCGCGACGGGGCGCAACACCACGCTGCTCGAAAAGCTGCAGCAACTGGACCCGCAACGCATCGTCCCGATCGCTCTCGGATCGCGGCCGACTTCCGAGATTGTGATGGAAGCGACCGGGGGTTTCGGTGTCGATGCGCTCATCGAGGCGCTAGGCCCCAACGCCGCGGTGGCGACGGTGCTCGACTCGTTCAACGCACTACGCCGCGGTGGGAAGGCGATCAACATCGGCGGCGTCGCCGATCCCATACCGCTGGAACCGTTCCCCCTCATGTGCCTGCAGAAGTCCTACATCGGCTCTTTGTGGTTTACGACCGCTGAAGGCCAGGACATGGCGGCGATGGCCCACGCGGGCACGCTGAACCTCGGAGTGTTCGAGCACGAGCGCTTTCCGCTCGAGCGTGTCAACGATGCGCTGGATGCGATCGACCAGCGCAGCGGCGGATTCACCAACGTCGTGATCATGCATTGAGCGGCACAAAGGAGCACACCATGCACATCCGACGCATCGTCACCGGCCACGACCGGAAAGGAAACGCCGTCTTCGTATCGGACGCGGCTGCACCGCGTACCACCGAGTTCGAGCACGTTCCAGGCTTCGTCACTTCGTTGTTGTGGGAGACGGCTCCCAACGCGACAGTGCCCGCGGGCGAGGGTGACCCGGCAGTCTCTGCCGCGTCATGGACGCCGCCGCCAGGTGGCACGAACCTGATGTTCATCACGTTTCCTCCCGACGCTGTGATGATGACTCCCGACTTCGATCCAGCTGCCGCCGGCGGTGAGTACATGCGAGTGCTGCCCGGTTTGGCTGAGAAGTTCGAGATGGATCACCCCGGCATGCATACCTCCGACTCCGTTGACTACGGCGTGTTGATCGACGGCGAGCTACACCTCGAACTCGACGATGGCGCTACGAAGAAGCTTGCGCCGCGCGATGTGGTCGTCCAGAACGGCACACGCCACGCCTGGCGCAACAAGAGCGACAAGCCGGCGACCATGCTGTTCGTCCTTGTCGGGGCAAAGCGCTCCTGAGCTGGGCATCGGAGTCCTGGCCCCGACATCTCCGACCGCTTTCGATCGCACAGCTGCCGCTCGTAGGTCGAGGGTGGATGGCGGGTCAGGGCCCTGTCTCGCCGGTCGCCGTCGAACGCTGGAGGGCAGCTGTGCAGCGTGTGCTGCCATTCCCGGCCGGTCGGCGAACTTACGCTGTGACGCCGAGTGCGGTCATTCAGGCGCCGACAGCACCTCAGAATCTACGACCGGTCCCAAAGGTATTACGGAAATCGCCCGAGCTGCCCCCTCACCGACTGCGCCAACCCGGCTTCGGACAGTCTGAACCGGAAGTCCCACCACACCCTCAAGGAGCAGCTCAGGCCTGATGCCCTGGCGCCGCATCACTTATCGAGGCTAAACGAACATCATGATCGATGGTCGAAGCGCCCGTGCAACCGCAGGGTCACGTCTCTGTCGTGACCGGTTTTGCAGATGAGGCGCTTCGCCAAGCGGGAACCTGCCAGCGCGCCTGGCGCGCATGCAGCATGAGGTGCCAGCTTCACGGACCCGCCGGATAGGACTTCATCGCCGCAGGGCAGCGAGCTCTGGCGCAGGCCGACATGACTGGACATTTGAGGCCTGATTCCCAAGCGACTGGCGAGCAATAGGCCGGCGACCATGGTGGCGCTTGTGGTGATTGGGGCCCGAAATCGCCGCTCAGCCGCCTGGACGCTCAATGAGGTAGCGGCTTGCGATATGGACGCCGGCCTCCGGCATCAAGGAGCCGCCGGTGCCATGGCGCTCGCGACGCCCCGGCCGCGAGCACGAGTTCGCGTCCTCGCTTGGTAGCTGACCTTCGCATGATCGCGCTGTTGGCCAAGGGCTGCTATCGGCAAGTTTGGCGAACAGGCAGTCCCGGCCGCGCAGCAGTCGCATCTGATTTCGCTGAGTTCCGCTCATCCGGCGTCTTCGGTCGCTCGCAGCACTTTTCCCGGGTTGAGCAAACCCAGCGGATCCAGTGCCTGCTTGATACTGCGTTGCAGACGCAACTCAATCGGCGGCTTGTAGCGGATGGCCTCATCGCGCCGAAGTACACCCAGCCCATGCTCTGCAGATATAGAGCCGCCGTAGCTCGAGACCAGGTCATGGACGACGCGGTTGAGCGGAGCCTCGCGCGCCGCGAACTCGGCTGCCGGCATGCCGCCCAACGGCGGCGAGAAGTTGTAGTGGAGATTGCCGTCCCCGAGATGCCCGAATGCGACGAGCCGCAGCTCCGGGGCGTGGCGGCGCGCGGCCTCGCCCGCTTCGGACAAGAATGAGTCGATGGCGGAAATGGGCAACGCGATGTCGTGCTTGATCGTCGGCCCCTCGGCGCCTTGAGCCTCGGAGATCCCTTCGCGCAACATCCAGAGAGCCTCGAACTGCGCCAGCGAGGCTGACACGGCGGCGTCTTGCAGCAGGTCGCGCTCGAGCGCCTCCTCGAGCAGTGACTGCAGAGACGCGGACGGTTGCTGAACCGCCCCCGTCTCGCTGACTTCGATCAGTACGTACCAGGGGGTTTCCGCGGCGAAGGGCGGGCGGGCCGACGGCAAGTGTCGCAGGACCAGCCCCAGGGCGACATCCGAGATCAATTCGAACGCCGTGAGCGATGTGGCCAGGCGATCGCGTGCCATCGTCAACAGCTCGAGCGCCGCCTTGGGCGATGCCACCGCCGCCAGGGCGCAGCTTTGGTGCGTCGGCAGCGGAAGCAGCTTGACAACTGCCGCCGTGATGATGCCCAGCGTGCCTTCGCTGCCGATGAACAGGTCGCGCAGGTCGTAGCCGGTGTTGTCCTTGCGTAAAGCGCGCAGTCCGTCCCAGCGTTCGCCATCGGCCATCACCACTTCCAGGCCGAGACAGAGTTCGCGCGCGTTGCCGTAGCGAAGGACCTGCACGCCTCCGGCATTGGTGGCGAGGTTGCCGCCGATCGTGCAACTGCCCTCGGCCGCCAGGCTGAGCGGGAACAGCCGACCGGCTGCGCGCGCAGCCTCCTGCACCTGCTGCAAGGTGCAGCCGGCCTCCGCCGTCAGGGTGTCGCTGACCGTGTCCACGGCACGGATGCTCGTCATGCGGGCGGTCGACAAAACGACCGCACGGCCACTGTCGTCGGGCGTCGCCCCCCCAGACAGTCCCGTGTTGCCGCCTTGGGGCACCAGCGGCAATCGTCGCGCGTGGCACCACCGCACGACCGCTGCGACGCCATCGGTGGTCGATGGCTGCGCCACGGCGAGCGCGCGACCGGTCCAGCGTCCACGCCAATCGGTCAGGAACGGCGCCATTTCATCCTGCTTCGTGAGCCATCGGCCCTCGAAGACGGGCTGCTCCACGCTCATGGCGCAGCGCCCCTGCCTGCCTGCGCGATCAGGCGGTCCGCATACGCTTCCCAAGGGCTGCTGCCATCCAGGCCCTTGAAAACACCGTCTCGCGCTAGTTGAGCCACCCAGTCCTGCTTGCTGGCGATGGCTGCGGTCATCATCGGCTCGAAGCCGGCTTCCTGAACGGTACGTGCGGCCTCGCGCATTTCCTCGGCGCGACGCTTGCCATGCTGCACCACGCGGCTGAAGAAGTAGGCGCCCTGCTCCTCCCAGTCGATCTGGGGAAAAGTCTCCTTCAGGGTGGGCAGCACATGCGCCTCGACCCCATGCCGGCGGGCCGTCGTGTAGCTCTCGATGACCAGGGCTTCGAGGCCCTTGATCATGATGCTGCGGCTCATCTTGATGGCCGATGCCACGCCGAGGCTTTCGCTCACGTGGCGGGCGTCCATCCCCCAGGCCACCAGCGTCACGGCAAGCGCCTCGGCCCCGGCACCGCCCAGCAGCATGGGCACGCGAATACCGTAGGGCGGGACCGAAGTCATGACGCCAGCTTCGACGTAACCGACGCCGACCGCTTCCAGCGCGTCCGCGGCGAGCTTCTTGGTACCGGGCGATGCAGAATTGAGGTCCAGGAAGCGCGCGCCGGCCCTCGCGTGGCCCGAGACCGCTTCGGCCACAGCCAGCGTGTTGGAGGCGGTAACGGCCGAGATCAACAGGTCGGCCCTGGCACACAGATCTTCCAGGTCGTCTGCGACGCACATTCCGTCGGCCTCTGCGCCAGCACGCGCCGCGACGCCGGCTGCCTCGTTGAACTTCAAGTCCCAGACCCAGATTGCGTCGATGTCACCTTGGGGCAGCAATCCGCGCCCAAAAATGCCGCCCACCTCGCCGTAGCCGATGATGCCCAATGTCATGCCCATGATGCGTGTCCTTGTCAAGAAAGAAGAGAAGTCGGTTCAGTCGAAGGCGTACAAGCGAGCGGGATTGGTCACGAGCACTCGCTGCAGCGTGTCGGCATCGCCGTAGTGCGCGAGCAGATCGACCAAGTCGCCGTCATCCGGCATCTCGCGCACGTTGGGGTGCGGCCAGTCGGTTCCCCAGACGGTGCGATCCGGCGCCGCTTCAAGAAGCTGCCGAACAAAGGGCACCACGTCGGCATAGGGGAATGCGCCGCCGCGCGCGAGCTCGGCCGAAATGCGCTCAGGGCCGCTCAGCTTGACCCAAGCGCGCGGGTCGGCAAGCACTGCGAGCAGCGCCAGGCACGCCTCCTGCCGCAGTCCGCCCTCCACGGGCGTGCGCCCCATGTGGTCGATCGCGAAGGGGCACTGCACACGGCCCAGCAGGGGCAGTTGCTCGAGCAGATCCTGCGCGCTGAAGTGCAGCTGCACGTGCCATCCAAGCGGTGACAGGCGCTCGGCCAGGCGCAGCACGGCATCCGGATCGGGCGCATCGCCCAGGTGCTTGATGAAATTGAAACGGACGCCGCGCACGCCGCCGGCATGGAGCTCGCCGAGAGAGCGATCCGTGATGTCGGTATGCACCAACGCGACGCCGCGTGCGTGCGTCGGATTGCGCTGGATGGCATCCAATACCGCGCCATTGTCGAATCCGTGGACCGTCGCCTGAACATAGACGGCGCGCTCGATGCCGAGCAGCCGGTGCAGTGCCTCGACCCGCTCGACCGGCGCCTCGTCCGGGGTATAGGGCCGCAACGGGTCGAATGGAAAGCGGCTGGCCGGTCCATAGACATGGACGTGGCTGTCACAGCTGCCGGATGGCAGTTCGATGCGCGGGCGGCGTGGCTGTACCAACGGCGAGGTGACCTTGGGCGGCGTGTTCATGGGTCTCGCCCTGTCCGTCATTCCGCCCGAATGCCCGCAACGCGCACCGTCTCGCGAGACCGCTCGTATTCCTCGCGAAGGAATGTGCCGAAGGCTGCCGGTCCACGCATTGCAGCGGTGGCCGGTTCGACACCCAGCGCCTGCAACCGTTCGCCCATCCCGGGCGCCGCCAAGGCGGCCTCGGCGGCAGCGACCAGCTTGCGCAAGGCGGGTTCAGGGGTCCGCGCCGGTGCCAGCAGTCCGACATAGCTGAAGGCAGTGAAGCCTTGCGCACCGCCCTCAATAAAGGTCGGGACGTCCGGCGCCAAGGGGCTGCGCTTGGGCGCGGCCACAGCCATGATCCGGGCCTTGCCCGATTTGTGAAACGGCAAGGCGGTCGAGAACTCCATGGAGGCCGTCTGCACCGTCCCTCCGAGCAGGTCCGGCACGAGGGAATTGCCGCCACGGTATGGCACGTGCACCAGACGGGCACCGGTGGCCGTGTTGAAGCGCTCCATGGTCAAGTGCGTCGCGCTGCCAATGCCGGAGGAGCCGCAGCTCACGGCCTGCCGCTGCGAAAGCGAGACGAGTTCCTTGAGCGTTCTGGCCGGCACATCGTTGTTGACGAGCAGCACATGCGGCACCACGCCGGCCAACGCGATCGGCGAAAAATCCTTGAGCGAGTCGTAGACCTGCTTCGCCTGGACGAACGGATTGATGGTCAGCGGGCCGTTCGAACCCACCAGCAGCGTGTAGCCGTCGGCCGGTCCCTGAGCCACGGTGCCTGCGCCCAGACTCCCACCTGCGCCCGCCTTGTTGTCGACCACCACCGCCTGACCCAGCAGCGGCCCCATCGCGGCCGCAAGCAGTCGGCCCACGCCGTCGACGTTGCCTCCCGCGTTGAAGGGAACGACGAAGCGAATGGCGCGCTCCGGATACTCCGCAGCACGGACGGGAAAGGGAAGAGCGACGGCCCCAGCCATGGCAGCCAGGGTGCGGATCACGTCACGGCGATGGGAATCGAAAGTCATTTGTGTCTCCAACTTGGGGGCTCGTTCGGGGGAAGGCTGCCGGTGCTTTCCTATCCCGACAGCCGAGTCCATTGTGAATGAGCAAGGGTCCAGGCAAGGTTGCTTTCTGGCCCCCTGAGTGTTCGAATCTGTTGATCGATATACCCCGCTCGTGGCATCATGAAAGCACGATGCAGACCCACGAAATGCTGCCGCTTCGGCACCTTCGCGCCTTCGCCGCGGTCGCGCGGGCAGGCAGCGTGCGCGCAGCGGCGGAGACGCTGCTTCGCGCTGCCTCGGCGATCAGTCGCTCCATCGTCATCCTCGAGAAGGCGCTCGCGTCGCCGTTGTTCGAGCGACGTGGGCAGGGCATGCTGAACACGCCTGCGGCGGATCTGGTGTTGAGCCGCTTCGAAGGAATCGAACACGAGTTGTCGGTCGTCATGGACGAAGCGACGTCCGCCCGCGGTCGGGCGCGTTCGCCGGCGACGCTGGAGGTCTTGTTCGATGAACGAAGGCTACTCGCAGCCTCCTTGCTGGCGGATGTCCACCACATGCCCACCGTCGCGCGCCAGCTCGGTGTCACCCAGCCCGCGATCAGCGCGGCGGTGGCACGCCTGGAGGAGGTGCTGGGCCAAAGGCTGTTCCTGCGAACAGCGCGAGGGCTCATAGCCACGGATGCGGGCGCACGATGGCTGATGCGCTTCGATCGCGTCCTGGCGGAGTTGCGACATATCGAAGATGACGTCTGCGCCGCCCAAGGCAGGCTCGAGGGGCTGGTCACAGTCGGCACATTGCCGCTGGCCCGCACGCGCCTGCTTCCGATGGCGATCGACGCGTTGCTCGCACAGCATCCGGGGCTGCGCGTCCATTCGCTCGAGAGCCCCTACGAACAACTTTGCGCCGGCCTGCTTGGAGGAAAGGTAGATTTCATCGTGGGAGCTTTGCGGCCCATCACCGATCGAGACCTTGTCAGCGAGGCGCTTTTTGTCGATCAACTAAGACTTATCGCATCCGCTCGCCACCCGCTCGCTAGCCGCGAGCGATTGACATTTTCCGATCTACGCGAATACCCGTGGATCCTGTCCCGACCAGGCACTCCGCTGCGGGAATCGCTCGCAAATTATTTCGTCCAGCATGGCGAGGCGCCGCCTCGCGCAACGGTCGAAACCGGCGACCAGGCACTCGTGCGCGGAATGCTGCTGCGGGGCCGCATGCTGACTGTTCTGTCAGTTCACCAACTTCACTACGAGATCGAAGCCGGCCACCTTCAGGCCCTGCCATTGCCGATGCCCGGCCTCGAGCGAAGCATCGGAGTGACGATGAGGGCAGGCGCCCGCCTTTCGGCCACGGGGCAGGCGCTGCTGTGCGAGATCCGCCGCCTGACTATCGCCGGACGCACTGATTCGCCCTCGCCACCCTGACAGTGGATGCAGTCTCGCTGCGAAACAAACAGCTACTTGGTTGCCAACGGACTGAAGGAGCCAAACGTCGGGACCATGCCATCCCGAACGCTTCCTGAACCTCATGAATCGCGTGATCGGAAAATGGTGCAGACCACATCGCAAAAGAGCAGTCACAACCTCGCCGTTTCTTCCAACTAAACCGACAGTTCGTTCGGTCTCGATGAACGACAGCTTCCAGGTCGGGGCCGGTGCCCCTCGGAACGACGAGTGTGCCTGGATCGAACCGCATCCGCTCAGCGCAGAGCAAGCCTTCTCAGGTGCCGCAGAGCGAGCATTTGACGAGCCATCAATGCATTCGAACGAAGTTGACGGCCGAAAGCAACCGTGACTCGCCCGGAGTTTCGCAAAATTCGATCCGACGCGGGCAGAACCTACGGACGATACCGTAGTGGCCAGCAGACGGGGCACGCCGTCGACATGTGTTCGACGCAACGTCGATGCTTCGCATCCGACGCAGCGCGATGGCACGCAGTGCAATGGCAGTAGCGATCAACTGTTCGCCTGGGCGACCACCGCGGATTCGCACGCAAAGTCGTCGTGCGGGTGCCTGACTGAAGCAGCAGACTAAAGGAGACAACTTTGAACTCAGAAAACGTCACAGCAGTTTCGCCGCAGTCCCGGTCGCGTCGAGCCTGGTACAAGCAGCTATGGGTCCAGGTGCTCATCGCCATGGCGGTTGGGATCGTCGTGGGTCACTTCTATCCCACGGCTGGCCAGCGCTTGCAGCCGCTCGGCGATGGTTTCATCAAGCTCATTCGAATGCTGATCGCGCCCATCGTCTTTTGTACGGTCGTGCTGGGCATCGCCAAGATGGGCGACATGTCGAAGGTTGGAAAGGTTGCCATCAAGGCTCTGATTTACTTCGAGGTGATGACGACTGTGGCGTTGGCCATCGCGATCGTGATCGTCAATCTCTGGCAGCCAGGTGCTGGAATGAACATCAACGCCGCCGCACTGGATGCAGGGTCGGTCAAAATGTACGTTGACCAGACCAAATCGCATGGCGTGGCCGACTTCCTGCTGGACATTATTCCCTCGGCGATGGTTGGCGCCTTCGCCGAGGGCAATGTGCTGCAGGTGCTCCTGATCTCGGTGATCATGGGTAGCACGCTGGTGGCCATTGGACCTCGAGCAAGGCCCGTGATCGACTTGCTCGAGATTGGATCGGAGATGCTCTTTCGCGCCGTTGCGCTTGTCATGTGGGCCGCGCCCCTCGGTGCCTTGGGAGCGATTGCATTCACTGTCGGCCGCTATGGCGCAGGAGCCCTCGCTTCCCTCGGAAATCTGCTCGCCTGCTTCTACTTCGTCTGCCTCGTGTTTGTCCTCCTGGTCTTGGCGCCCCTGTGCAAGTTTTTCGGCTTCAGTCTCTTTCAATTGATCCGATACCTGCGGGAGGAACTGTTGATCTGCTTTGCGACAACCTCCTCCGAAGCCGTGCTGCCGCGCATGCTGATCAAGATGGAGAACCTCGGCTGCAAGGCCAGCGTCGTCGGTCTCGTGATTCCGACTGGTTATTCATTTAACCTCGACGGCACTTGTCTCTATCTAGCTACCGCAGCGCTCTTTCTCGCACAAGCCACAAACACGCCGCTGGACATCTATCAGCAGTTGCTCCTGCTGGCGGTGTTGTTGCTGACGTCAAAGGGAGCAGCCGGGGTCGCCGGCGCGGCCTTCGTGGTACTGGCAGCGACGCTGTCGACGATTGGATCAATCCCTGTGACGAGTGTCGCTCTGATCCTTGGCGTTCATCGTTTGCTGGCTGAAGGGTTGGTGCCTACCAATCTGCTCGGAAATGCAGTGGCCACCATCGTCATTTCGAAGTGGGAAGGCGCCCTGGATAAAGGCCGTCTCGATTCGGTCCTGGCAGACCGTTCCGGTGCATCTCCTCTGCAGCCGGCCGGCTAACCCGCCAACACCTGCCCGTTGCCTGACGATCGCTCAGCCGGCGGACAGCCATCTCTTGTAAGCTACCTGCGCCGCTGGTCACGGCCTTCCAACCGCATTGGTTACGAGTCGTGAACGAGAGGATAGCTCGGGCGCACGTGGCGTGCGCATGGCCCTGGGTCGTCTCGCGATCAAGCTGGCGCCCTGCCTGCGGGGCGACGATCCAGCCCATGTTCGCGATCTTCGACCCGCTTCCCTGCTGCTTCTCGAATGCGAGTCGAGCGGATCTACCGTCCGCCTTGGCGACCTACCCTGCCTGTCGTCGGCGCCATCGTCCGGCAGGTATGCAGCGGTAGCTGTCTTTCCCTGCCGCTCGGCGAACTCACGCTATGAGGCCTGTTCCGGTCGTCAAGGAGCCGACGAGATCGCGGCGTCGACGACCGGTTTCAAGGTGATGCAGACATAGTTCGTCGCCGGCGCGCCACAGTATTCGCGCTTCGTTCCACGATGCTGCCCGCTCGCAATGAGCTGGTGAACAGCCAGTTGTTCCTCTTATGCGGAGCTCCGCATAAACGCAAGAGCGATTCATCGCCTCATGGAAGGAAGCATCGAATGACCATGCCCACGAGCGGCTTTAGCGCACTCATCTGGGCGGGCGAAATGTTGAACGAAATCGCCCGCGAGCGCGACAAGCATCGAGAATGATTCGGCACCGCGTTACCAGAGGAGTTGATGCGGCAGGCATTCGTGGTCTTGCCCAATAGGTCGCCTACGTAAGGTCAGTGTGAGCTTCCTGCCGTCCCATCTTGACGGCAGTGCCGGTCAATCGGCGAGATCGTTGATCTCGTCGCCGGCCCGCCAGCGGTGTGGCAGCAACTCCTCGATCCGGCTGTTCCAGGGTCGGCAGTCTCGCGAGGACGTCGCGCAGGTACTGCCAAGGGTCGTGCCCTTGGAGCTTGGCGGACTGAACCAGGCTCATCACCACGGCCGCGCGCTGGCCGGCGAGTGCGCTTCCGGCAAACAGCCAGTTGTTTCTTTCATGTCAGGGCTTGATCTGCCGCTCCAGGAAGTTGTTGTCCAGCGGCACGTTGCCGTCGTCGAGATGACGGGTGAGCTGTACCCAGTGGTTGAGGCTGTAGTCGATCGCCGCGGCGATGCTGCTGCCGTCGGGCACGCGGCGCCGCTCGAGTTCGAGCCACAGCTTGAACTCAACCCACAGCGGCTTGGTCAATTCCTGCCGCCCTTCATGTCGATGGTCCGCAGGCATACCCGCGAAGCTCCCCTCGACGTGGTAGATCTTGCCCAAGCGCTTGATCGCCGCTTCGGTGACTGGGCTCGTCCCTGCCTTGGCCACCTCGTCAAACTGGCGTCGGGCGTGCACGACGCAACCGGCGGCCACGCGCTTGGGGTAGCCGACGACAAGACCAGCACCGAAGCCCCCACGCCGACCCACGCCGAGGGAGCTACAACTGCTCGGCATGCTCGACCGGGGGCTGAGCAACCAGCAGGTGGCAGACCAGCTCGCGCTCTCGCTCACCACCGTCAAGTGACATCTGCGCAATCTCTACGCCAAGCTGGGCGTGGGCCGTCGCTCGGCCGCGCTGGCCAACGCCCGCGCCCACCGCTTGCTGCCGCGGTGAACAACAACGTCCGGTCATGGTCAAATTGACCGACGTTCACCTAGTCTAGTCGAGCGCAACGCCCCACGAGCACCGGGGATCGGTCTCTCGGGGCGTCTGATTCGCACGTGCACAACACGCCTCAACCACAACATCTACGATGCCTTCCCGCCGCCCCAAGAAGAAGACGATCACCCGGCTAACGCCCGATCTGCGGATTTCCGAGATCGTTGCCACCTCCCTGCAGATCATCCTGGAGAAGGGCTACGAAGGCCTGCTGACCACGGAGGTGGCCCAACGCTGCGGTATCTCCGAAGCCACCATCTTCAAGTACTTCCCGACCAAGCGGGATCTGCTGCGAACCGTCACCGAACAATGGTTCGGCGAAGTGCTCGATCAGATCGAGGGCACCGACAACAGGGCCTTGCCCATCGCGGCCCGGCTGCGCCAGGTGATCTGGGAAAGCCTGTCGATCATCCGGCACGAGCGCGCGTTGTCGCGTTACATCCTGATGGAACTGCGCGCCGACCCCACCTACAAGTCGATGCACGTCTATCAGCTGAACCGGCGCTACGCGAGCCGGGTCATCTCGGTGCTGAAGGATGCGGTGCAGTCGGGCGAGTTCAGGGCCGACATCTCGCTGGCAGTGGTCAGGAACATGATCTTCGGCAGCATCGAGCACACGACCTGGGCCTACCTGCGCGGCGAGGGTGATTTCGACGTCGACGAGGCGGCAGATCAGATTGCCAGCGTGATCTCGCGCGGCCTGCTGGTCGATCCGGCAGCCGGCACTCGCACGCCTCGGTCGAACGCCAAGAAGGCCGCGAAGAAGATCACCGCTGCCAAGTAGGGCGCCGACGCAGCCACGACCTGAGCCGCCTCAGGACGGCTCGCAACTCGGTGCGCACCCGCCAGCGGCCGGATTCCCGCGGCCAGCAGTCAGTGGCATCAAATATTCCCCAGTCGTGGCAATCGAATTTACCCCGCCCATTCACGCCAAGGAGCGACTGATGGAAGAAGTGGAAGATCGATTGGTGGAGTGCGCGCCGGATCACCACTGCACTGGATGGCATGCGCGACGAATCGGCGGAAAACCGAGAAGTCGACCATGTGTTGCCCATCGCAAAGGTCCTGCCAGGCCAAGCCTGCGTTGGCGAGTACTGTCGCCGCCCGTATGCCGGGACTGTTCAGGCAGTCCATGATGCTTCGGACGTAGACGGGGTGCGCAAACGGGATGGCTGCCTCGCACTTGGCTGTCATGGCTCGGTCGTTACATTCGATTCGATGATGTGGCAAATGAGCAGCTTGCAGTCGCGCTAGCCGCGCCCGCGTCGCCGATGCGGGTGGCGCTGGGTCGCGAATGGGGTCTGTCTTCCTCATGTTCTCTGTACATTCAGCGGTCGACGGGTAGACTATCGCCGCCCTGCCATCCGTTCGGTGGCGCGCTGTTGGATTCCTGGTCAATCAGGCGCTGGCGGGCAGCTGCGTGGCAGCGGTCGGATCAGGCCAGCGCGATCCGATGCGCGAACGAATAGGCGCCCAGCGCCTCGGACAAACGATCCAGCGTGGGCTGCGGATCGCCCGTGTGCAGACTCACCTGCAACACGACGCATGGTCTCAACCCGGTGTCATCCACCCGGACATCAATCTGTGCCTGATCACCGAGCACCTGGCGCGCCACCGAAGCCGTCACACGCGACATGGCATCCATGCGCAGCGTGGGCTTGGAGATCTTGCCCACGGCTGTCAGGGGCAGTTCGGGCAGGAAGATGATCTCGGCCGGAAGCGCCGCGCGCTCCTGGATGTGCTCGCGGCAGAAGTCCATCAGCACCGCCGGTGTGACGCTGTGGCCCTGCTTGACGGTCACGTAGGCGATCGGCATCTCACCCTTGGCCGCATCGGGCCGCCCGATGGCCGCCACCATCAGCACCGACGGATGGGTGCAAAGCACCTCCTCTATGAGCTTGGGGTCGATGTTGTGACCGCCGCGGATGATGAGATCCTTCGCGCGACCGAACAGCCAGACGAAGCCCTGCGCATCGATGGTGCCGATGTCGCCGGTGTTGGCCCAGCGCTGGCCATCGGGCATGCCGGTGACGAAGAAGTCCTTGTCGAGGCTTGCATCGACGTACCCCTTCGAGACGCCCGGCCCGGACACGGCAATCACGCCGCGCTCGCCCGGCCGGCATTCGCGCACGAAGCGGTTGTCGGCGTCCACCTCGATGGCCTTGACGGGCTGGTACGGCAGGCGCAACCCCACCGAGCCCACACGCGGCTCCCGGCCGTCATTGAAGTTGGCCGTGACCACGCCATGCAGCTCCGACTGCCCCCACACCTCGCGCAGCCAGATGCCGAAGCGCTCGTGGAAACCCCGCATCAGCTCCACCGGCACGGTGCTTGCGCCGCAGTTGAAGGTGCGGATGCAGTGCCCCTGCGACGTCGCCTCTGGCACGGCCAACAGCGCGGCCGCAGTGGTGGGCGTGGCCAGCACGTTGGTCATGCGGTACTGGCGCGCGATGTCCCAGAAGTGCGGCACCACCTCTCGGTTGCGGAAGCCGTCTGTCGTCAGCGTCAGCAGCGTCTGCCCGTACAGCACCGTGCGCAGGCCGATGACCCCCAGCCCGCCGATGTGGAAATTCGGCATCGCGTGGCCGAACACCCCATCGGGCTCCGGCCCGGTGAAGGCCCCAACCAGCCACGAGTTGAGCAGGTGGCCGCGGTGGCTCATGCGCACCAGCTTCGGTGCAGCCGTGGTGCCGCCGGTCGGCAGGTAGGTGGCCTCGGCATGAGGATCCCGGATCGGCGTGAACACGAAGCGACCCTTCGGTTGCGCCGCCACCAGGGTGGCGTAGTCGCGGCCGGGATCGGCACTGTCAAACTCGACCACATGCTTGAGGGTGGGCACCGCGCGGCAGATTTCATCCAGATGGTCCCAGGCCCCAGGGCCGTACTTGGCATGGGTGGTCACCAGTACCGTGGCACCCGCTGCGTTCATGATCGAGGCGATCACTCGCGTTTCCAGGTACGGGTTAATCGGGCAGGCCACGCCGGCGGTGCTGGCGCCCCAGGTGGCGATCAGCCCCTCAGGCAGCATCGGCAGGATGATGGCCACCGACGGGCGCTCGCCTTCGGACAGGGTGTGAAACAGGTTGGCCGCCTGCTCAATCGAGGCCACCAGGTCACGGTAGCTGATGATGCGAGGCGCGGCGGTCAGGTCGGCGCTGAGCAGCTGGATGATGGCCGGCTTCTCGGGATCCGCCTGCGCTGCACTGGCGATGCAGTCGTGGATCGTGGCGCCCGGCAGCAGATCGGCAGGCTCGTGCGCCTCGATGGCCAGCACGTCTTCGCGCGACTTCAGCCAGGCCCTGGCCAACCGCCCGGGCGCCGGCGCGGCCCCGGGCAACCAGGGGCCATCGCAGCGCCGGGGGCTCTGCGATGGGACCATCCGGGTGGCGATCAGTTCGTCCATGCTTGTCTCCTTTACCGATGTTGTCTTGGTCTTCATCTGCGAACCGAGTGGGGCTAGGCGATGCTGATGCCGCCGTTGACGCTGATCGTCTGTCCCGTCAGCCGGGCGCCCTGAGGGCTGGCGAGGAACACGATGAGCCCGGCCAGGTCATCGGGCTCGACCACGCCCAGATGCGCCTGCTTGACAGCACTGCCGAACAGCTTGGCGCTGAACGGGTCGGCCATCACCCGGTCGTAGGTGAGCGTGCCCTGGATCAGCGACGGGGTGAGCGTGTTGACCCGGATGCCGTTGCGCTTGGCTTCGAGCGCCAGGCCGCGCGAGAACATCGCGATGCCGGCCATCGCGGCGCCGATCACCGATTCGCCGGGGGTGGGCACCTTGCAGGCATCCGAGGCTATGTTGATGATCACGCCGCCGCCACGTTCGCGCATGCCGTTCAACACCGCCCGGCTCATCAGCAGCGGGGCGAGCATCTGTTGCACCAGCAGGGTCTCGATGTCCTCGATCGGCAGCTCATGGAA
Organism: Variovorax sp. P4_B11; assembly: GCF_056402355.1. NCBI lineage: Bacteria > Pseudomonadati > Pseudomonadota > Betaproteobacteria > Burkholderiales > Comamonadaceae > Variovorax > Variovorax sp. P4_B11. Next base: position 17,012 of record NZ_JBFUHO010000011.1, on the reverse strand, counting down.
CAGCGTGGGCACGAACGTGGGCACCGTCGAGTTGACCAGCACGTCGATGCTGCCCAGCTCGGCCGTCACCTGCGCCACCGCGCCGGTGACCTGATCGACATGATTCGCATCGGCCGACACGAACAGCACCTGCACCTCAGGGTGCGCGTTCATCATCATCTGACGCGCCGCCTGACCCCGCTCGACGTTGCGCCCCAGCAGGGCGATGCGCTTCACACCGGCCTCGGCAAACCGCCGCGCGGTGGCGAGGCCGACACCCGAGGTGCCGCCGGTGATCACCACCCCGCTGGCTTCGAGACGGGGGACAAAAACTTCCTTCGAGGGGATGCTGGGCGTCGACATGCGGAGAGCTCAGTGAAGAGGAGAGTGAGGACGTGTGTCTGGTGACGATGACAGGCTCAATCGTGGAAGGCATGCTTGGCCACCAGCAGACGCTGGATCTGGTTGGTGCCCTCCCAGATCTGCGACACCTTGGCGTCACGCATCATGCGTTCGACCGCATAGTCCTTGGTGTAGCCGTAGCCCCCATGTAGTTGCACCGCGTCGCTGGTGACCGACATGGCGGTGTCGGAGCAGAAGGTCTTGGCCATCGAGGCGAACGAGCGGGCACGATCGTCATTGGCATGCGCAATGCTCACCGCGCGGTACAGCAGCGAGCGGGCAGCCTCGACGGCAATCGTCATGTCGGCCACCATGCCCCGCACCATCTGAAAGCGCGACACCGCGGTGTTGAACTGGGTGCGCGTGGAGGTGTAGCGCACCGCCTCGTCGAGCGCGCCTTGCGCCAGCCCCAGCGCCTGGGCCGACACCAGGGGCCGTGTATAGGTGAGCGTCTCCATCATGTAGTGGTAGCCCTGTTCGGGATCGCCCACCACGCGATGGTCGGGCAAGAAGCACTGGTCGAGAAAGATGTCGGCCAACGGGCTGCCGCGCACGCCCATCTTGCGTTCGTGCCGGCCGATCGAGAACCTCGGGTCGTCACGGTGCACCATGAACACGCCGTAGGCCCTATCGCCCACCTTGGCCAGCACCGCGTACCAGGCCGACCAGCCCACATTGGAAATGAAGCGCTTCTGGCCCTGCAGCCGCCAGCCCCCGGGCACACGCTCGGCGCGGGTCTTCAGGCCCGGCAGATCGGAGCCGCCCCCCGGCTCGGTGAGGCAGAAGCTCGCACCATGCGTGCCGGCGGCCACTGCCGGCACGATCTCCTGCTGGAGCGCCAGGCTGCCGAAGCGGATCAGCGGCGTCAGCGCTGCCCAGGGAATCAGCATCACCAGGGCCGAGGAGCCGCACACACGCGACACCTCCTCCACCGCCAGGACCTGGGCCATCAGGTCGCCCTCACCGCCGCCCAGCAGCTCGGGGAAGGCCAGGCCGCACAGCCCCATGGACTGGAAGGCCGCGATCGCCTCCACCGGCAGGCGGGCGTCGTCATCCACCGCCGCCGCATGGGGCTGGATCTCGCGCTCGGCCAGCCGGCGTACCTGGCGGCGGAATTCGTCGAGGGTCTCGTCCTGGTTCACGGTGATGTCTGGATGAAACACGGCCGCGTCAGCCGACGATGTGGTCACGCCGCAGCGCCGCGACTTGCGCGGCGGTGACGCCCCAGTCGGCCAAGGCCTCGTCGGCATCGGCGCCGGTCTTGGCGGGAGGGCGCGAGATCGCCGAAGGCGTGCGGCTGAAGCGCGGCGCCGGTTGCGGGTTGAGCACCCCCTGCACCTCGGCAAACAGTTCACGCGCCACGTTGTGGGGGTGGGTCACGGCCTCGTCCATGTCCAGCACCGGGGCAAAGCAGGCGTCCGAGCCCTCGAACACCGCGCACCACTGCGCCCGGGTGCGGGTCTTGAACACGGCCGCGAAGCGCTCACGCTGCGTGTCCCAGCCGCGCTGGTCGTTCTGCCCGGGCAGCGCCTCGTCACCCAGACCGAGGCGCGTGAGCAGCTCCCGGTAGAACTTGGGCTCGACGCTGCCGATGGCGATGAAGCGCCCGTCCTGGGTTTCGTAGACGTCGTAGAACGGCGCCCCTCCGCTCAGGAAACCGCGGCCACGCTGCCGCGGCCAGACCTTCATCTGGTCGAAGGCGCGCTGCATCGTGAGCAGGTTGGTGACGCCGTCGACGATGGCCGCGTCCACCACCTGCCCGTGGCCGGAACTGCGCGCCTGGATCACCGCAGCGAGCACGCCCATGGCCAGGTAGAGCGAGCCACCGGCGAAGTCGCCCACCAGATTGAGCGGGATGGACGGCGGCTGGTCGCGCCGGCCGATCGCGTCCAGCACGCCAGTGATGGCGATGTAGTTGATGTCATGCCCCGCCGTCTGGCTCAACGGGCCGGTCTGGCCCCAGCCGGTCATGCGCCCAAACACGAGGCTGGGGTTGAGCTGCAGACACGGGTCGGGGCCGAGCCCGAGCTTTTCCATCACCCCCGGGCGGAAGCCTTCGATCAGCACATCGGCGCGGCCAATCAGCTGCTTGACCGTGGCCAGCCCCCGCTCGGACTTGAGATCCACCGCGACCGACCGCTTGCTGCGGTTGAGCAGGTCGAGGTGGGTGGGAGTGTCCACGCCCAGGTCGCTGGCCGCCAGCCGGTCGATGCGCAGCACGTCGGCGCCCATGTCGGCCAGCAGCATGGCGCAGAACGGCGCCGGCCCGATGCCCGCCATTTCGACGATGCGCACGCCATCAAGCACGCCCATGAGGTGCCTCCGCAGGCTGAGCGAGGGCGGGCCTGAAGACGATCGGCTTGGCCTGCTTGGCCGGACACGCCGGTGCGCAGCTTTGCGGCGCGGCCAGGTCGCCGATGTCGTCGTCGCCCAGCAGGATCTTCCTGCGTTCGGCTTCGTCCAGGCGCAGGTCGTCCAGGGCAAACAGTGCCGCGCCCAGCGCGCCAGCCAGTTGCGCCCCTTCGGGGATGATCAGCTGGGTTTCCAGCGCCTTCTGCAGGTAGTGCACCGCGGCCACGTTCTGCGCCACACCGCCGGTCATCACCAGCGGGTCACGCTTGCCCACCCGGGCCACCAGGCCCACGGTGCGGTTGGCGATGGACTGATGCACCGCAGCCAGCACCACCGGCTTGGTGACGCCCTCAGCCAGCAGCGAGATCACCTCGGTCTCGGCGAAAGTGGCGCACATGCTGGTGATGCTGACCGTCTCGGTGGCCTCCAGGGCGATGCCGCCCATCCGCTCCAGGTCGATGTTCACCGCGCGGGCCAGCACTTCGAGGAACTTGCCGGTGCCGGCGGCGCAGCGGTCATTCATCGCGAAACGTGACATCAGGCCATTGGCATCGATGGCGATGACCTTGCTGTCCTGTCCGCCGATGTCGATCACCACGCGGGCCTCGGGCACCAGCGCCACAGCGCCGCGCGCATGGCAGGTGATCTCGGTGATGGTGCGGTCGGCGATGTCGAGCATGCGCCGGCCGTAGCCGGTGCTCACCACTCGGCCCACCGCCGACTGCACGATGCCGGCCTGACGCAGCGCCTCGGCCTGAGCGATGCGCACGCCCTCGTCACTGACGGCCCCCTTCTGCGAGATCGCCGAGCCGGCCACCTCGCCATCCTCGTCGAGGATGACCACCTTGGCTGTGGTGGAGCCGAAGTCGATGCCCATCGCGTAGCGCTGCATGATGTGTTCCTCGCTCTGCCTCACCACCTCAGCGCATCCGGGCCCGGCTGGCGTCGATAGCTTCGAGCATGGCCTCGACACGGCTGTTGACCATCTCGTCCTTGTAGAACGATTCGTCCACCATGTCGCCCTCGAACATGGCCACCGGCAGGCCCAGGCGCTTGCCCACGGCATCGGCGATCATGTGCTGCGGGTACGAGAAGGCACGACAGGTGCGCGCCGCATGCAGGATCAGGCCATCGATCTCGTAGAACTCGCAGTGCTCCACGATCTTGTCGATTACCTGCGGGGCCGAGATGCTGATCGGGCAGGTGAGGTAATTCTGCGCCATGCCGTCCAGCGGGTCGCGCAGGTCGATCACCTGCGGCTCCTGCCAGAAGCCCATGTGCGTGTAGCGGCCCGCCACCATGCAGGCGTCATAGCCGGCGAACTTGTCGGACAGCCAGCCGATCTTGTTCCAGTTCATGATGCCGTCCCACCACAGGCGGTACTTCTCCACCGGCACCGAGCCCACGCCCTGGGCAATGCGCGCTTCGATCTCGGCCTTCTTCTGCTCGAAGTAGTGCACGATCTCCGGCCCGCCGGGCAGGAAGTTCACCGGGGCGATGCTGTTGGTCCACTCGAAGAAGCTGGCCGGCGAGGGGCGAGCCTTGCACAGCTTCATGGCTTCGAGGCGCAGCTCGGCGGCGCGCTTCGTGTAGCCCATGATCTCGCTCAGGCGATCCCAGTCGTACGGCTTGCCGGTGATGCCCTCAATGAAGCGCACGCAGTCCTGCAGCTGCTTCTTCAGGAAGGCCACGTTCTCGCGGAACTCCGGGCCGCTCATGTACTGGGCCGACGGCTTATTGCCCCAGGTCCATGGCAGCGACATGTTGTAGATCGGCACCTGCTTGCCGAAGGTGCGGTACAGCTCGTTGTCCCACTGCTGGCCAGTGCTGCAGAAGGGGTAGGCGCTGATGATCATGTCGGGCTCGGGGATGCGCGAACCCAGCGTGCGCGCATCCACGTCGAGCAGGGTCTGCGCCTCGACCGTGGAGCTCTGGTTCATCACGCCGCAGCCGATGTGGGTGCGGGCATAGGAACAGAGCTCGCGGTCGTAGCCCAGCGTTTCCATGTGCGCCTGGGGCGCGGCCGATTCCTTGCGGGCGGCCAACAGCGCGGCGGCCGCCTCGCCGTGGCACCAGGCGATGTCGGCAGCCTGCAGGATGGGGTTGAGCTGGATGCCTTCGGTCCAGCAGACCAGCTTGCCCTGCTCCTTGGCGCGGAACAGATCCTCCCAATACGCGTTCACCATCTTGTTGTTGAGCTTGGTGGACTGCAGGCGGTTCGCCTTCTTGACCGGCGGCACGCCGCTTTCGATAACTGTGCTCATGACTTGTACTCCGTTGAGGAGGGCTGCTGCGGCCCTCCGGTTGTCTGAACGATGTCAGGCCTGCAGCTTGATCATCTCGGCGAAGGACTCGACCTTGGTGCGCAGGTTCTCCAACGGCACGCCTTCGTGTTCCGTCTCCACCAGCAGGTGCGACAGGTGGTGCTGCTCGAACAGCTGCCTGATGCGGGGATATTGGAAGTAGTGCGGCTCGCAGAACTTGGCCAGCAGCACGATCAGGCCACGGGCCTGGCTGTCCTGCACCTTCTTCAGCAGCCAGTCGCTCAACTCGACACCCGGCGCAATGCGCGTGGGACACGGCGCATTGCGGTTCTTGTCGAGGTAGGCCGTGGCCAGGCCGACGATGGGGTCGCCAATGGCTTCATCCACATCGGTGGAGACATAACGGTAGCCGTGGTACAGGTCATCGTCGACGATCGAGAAGCCGCACTCCTCGATGAGCGCGAGGATTTCGGGCCGCGGCGCATGGCACATGTGGCCCGACACGTACAGCGGCAGCTTGCGCACCTTGGCCGGGCCGGCGGCTTCCAGCGCGGGCAGCAGACCGCGCAGCATCGCACTGTGTTCGGCCTTGTCCATCACCATGCTCGACTTGATGACGGCCTGCATCTGCGTGGACGACAGGTCGATGGCCCCGCTGCGGCGCAGGTCGTAGAGCTTGCGGATCAGCTGCCGGTTCTCGTTGAAGACACGGATGCTGCGGCGCAGGTCATCTTCGCTGATGGAGATGCCGTACAGCTCCTCCAGGTCTTCCAGGAAGGCGCGCAACGTCTTGATCGAGTTCTCCAGCGACCAGGGCTGCTCCACCGAGGCGATCAGCTGATGGAAGTGGATCGTGGTCTCCGGACGGGCGATGCGCACCACATCGGCTGCGCTCAGCAGCTGCACGCAGTGATCCACGAACAGGATCGCATCGAGGAACGCGATCTTGCCTTCGGTGACCTGATCGACCAGGCTGCGCGTATAGCCGCAGAAGAACGGCGCCAGCGCACCGCCGCCGCTGGTGATCGGATCGGGCAGCTCCTGCACCAGCACGGGCAACGCGCCCGCGGCATGGATCAGTTCGGCCGGGCAGTGCATGGGCAAGGTGCCCACGACCCTTTGACCGCGCTGCTTCGCCTCGATGGCGCGCTGGTAGGGTTGCTCGGCCACGGACCGCAAGGTTTCAAGGATCGGATTCATCTGTGACGTGCCAACAAGTTCGGGCGACCCAGGCACGATCGCGCGCCTGACGTGCCCTTCGCTAGGGAGTTCAACGGGCCGGCGATCTGCATCGCTCGCCCCTCGCTTGGGTTCGATTCCATTATTAGTGAGTCCAACTCACCATGTCAACAACCCTCGCGCCATCTGGCGGTGCCAAGCCACGTCCGGCAGCCTCTCGGTGACCCAATTTCAAGCGGGGTTTCGTAGGGAAACATCAGCATTTATTGGTGATTTCCCTTGGTCGGGATAACGATGAGACCCGGTCGTCGTGCCAGGCACGTTGATTTGTTGAGTTTTACTCACTAGCATCGATGATCCACGCACCAGACTGCGCTGGCGCCCCGCCTCACAGCCCCTCGAACAACGGCAGGTTTCCGATGCATCCCGTTCAACTCGTGAGTTCGTGCGAGGGTGAAGTGACGCGCGTCTGTCAGGCCATGGTGCCGGAGATCTCGCAGCAGATTCACGCGCTGGAAGAGCGCATCAGGCATGCCGAGACCTGGCTCAAGTCGTTTAGGGATCAGCGCCTATCTCGCAAGCCTTGGCCCGTGGATCACCCTGCTCCAGGGCGCCATCTTTGTAGTTTGCGTGCTCTTGTTCCGCCAGGGCATCTGCGGCTGGATCAACGAACGCAAGGCGCGCGGGGAGAAGGGCGCGAGCGGCGGCATGCCAGTGGAACAAGCCGTCAAGCCTGGCTACAGTCGCCGATAGGAATAGGGATTCACGTCCCGGCGGGCGACTGCTGCTGGCTCTGGCGAACAGTCCAACGCCGCTGACACTCAGGGATCTCTAAACCAGTCCGACCTCCCGGCGTCGCGCGCACATCCGTACCTGGTGAGTTTTGGGAAGCTCGGACTGATCGAGCAGGAGGCCGAAACAGGCCGCTATGCGCTGGGGCCCGCGGCGTTGCAATTGGGATTGACATGCCTGCACCAGTTGGACCCCGTAAGAACTGCATTACCCGTCGTGCAGCAGCTCGCGGCATCGACCGGACACGCCACTGGCTGTTTGGGGCAACTTCAGACCGACCATCATTCGGATGATCGAAGCTCGCGAGCCGCTTCATGTCTCCATGGGCGTCGGAACAGTCATGTCCATCCTCGGCACCGCCACGGGCCGCGCCTATGCTGGCGTGATGCCAATGGATCGGATCCTGAAGTCCATGGCCGTGGCGCTGGGAGATCCGGGGAAGGAAGGCTCCGCTGCTAAAGGCGACCGCCAAAGAGGTGGAGGAAGCAGTCGCAGAAATTCGAGAACACGGTTTGGCACGTGCCGAGGGAAGCCCATTCCTGGCGTCAATGCCTTCAGTGCACCGGTCTTTGATCACGAACATGAGCCGGTGCTCGTGATCACCGCGTTGGGACATCAGGACAGTTTTTCGGCCGACTGAAACTCCAGCGCTGCGAGCGCCGTTCGCAATGCAGCGGCGGAGATTTCCAGTCGCCTTGGATGGCGCAGCACGTACTTCCGGTAGGCGCAAACCAGATTGGCCAATTCATAGCAATTTGGCCCGACGGAGAGCCAGGTGGATGCGCTGCTGTGGGCCCCCGCGATCCGTCCGCTGTCGCCGAACTCGGATTTCCTCGACGATGTCGGCGAAGGTCAAGTTCCGAAGGTAGACCGGCCGTTCGCGAAGAAAAGTGCCGAGGTCAGCTTTCGTCAGCCGCCGACATTCGACAGGGCATAGGCGAATGGCGGCAGCCAGTCTGAAGCGCCAGTTCGCGTCGGCCGCCCGATGCCCGGTCAGGGCCGAACTGAGCATGGGTCGACGCAAGGCGAATGACGGTTCCTGCTTTCGGGTTTAGCAGGCAGTCGACCAATTCGCGTCCAAGCTGGTAATCAGGGCGCTGGCCGCAACAGCCCATCCTGAGCTGAAAACCTTCCTATCGTCCTGAAAGCTATCTGGGCGCGCCGATCTTCCAGGAGCAGGTGATGCAGATCGCGTGCGAAGAACGGCGACTTGTCGGTGCGAAGTTCGGGCAACAAGTATGGTGCAGAACGTCGCGACGACCAAGCTCCCTATGTGCCGCCGCCAGAACCTGCCAGCGCGACAAGCCATGCGCGCGAGTTCCAACGCGGGGACACAGTGACGTTCGACGACCGAGATGGTCGCAACATCACTGGCGTGATCGTGCGCATCAACCAACGCACGGCGACCCTCGGCACCGGCGATGGCGGCACCTGGCGGGTACCGTTCCAGGCGCTGCGTCATGTGCTCGACGTCTGAGCATCGTGGACCCGTTCAACCGGCCCGGGTCAAGAGGGCCTTGAGGCCGCGCTTACAGATGTGAAACCTTTTGCTCGTAACCAACGGAATCTGGAATGCAGCACCCGCTTACACAAATGCCGCTCGAGCTGTCACAAAACCAGCGCATGCTTGAGGTCAATGGTGCACCGCAGCAAAGCGACATCAGATCCCACCGACCACCCCACCGCATGAGGCTTCACATGACTACCGCTGCCGAATTCAAAGCCGCGCAAGAATCCAGCATCGACACTTTCTTCCGTCTTGCTGGCAAGACGTTCGAAGGCATCGAAAAGCTCGCCGAATTGAACCTTCAAACCATCAAGACGCTGGTCAGCGAAGCGCGGGAAGCCGCTCTGACCGTGCTGTCGATCAAGGATCCGCAGGAATTGGTGACGCTGCAGTCGGGCTTGCTCAAGCCTGCCGGCGAGAAGGCCGCCGCCTATGCCCGCCACGTGCGCGAGATCATTGCCGCGACCAGGGCCGAGTTCACCAAGGCGGCCGAAGTGAGTGTCACCGAGGCGCGCAGGACGCTATTGGCGGCGGTCGACTCTGCTGCGAAGAGCGTGCCCGCCGGATCGGAACACGCAGTGGCGCTTGTGAAGACTGCCGTCGAAGGTGCGAGCAGCGCCGCCGAAGGTATGCAACTGGCTGTCAAGCAGGCGACCGAAGTGGCAGAGGCCGGCTTCGACAACATCATCGATGTGGAACCAAAATCCTAGGGAGCCCCGTCCGCACGCGGCGGGGCTGGACCAGACGACGCCTTCCGACTTTGAAGCCCCGCCAATGAAGGCACTTCCGCCATCGGAGCCTTCCCAGGGTGAGAGAGCGATTCAAATGGCGCGGCGGGCGGACGCTAACCGAAGTGATCGGCGCCCGGGTCGTTGTACTCGCTGCCGTCACGAAGCATGTGATACGCGGCGGTGAGCATCGAGGCGGCCACGGCGAGGATGGCCTTCTTGGCTCCGCGGCGAGCCTTGATGCGCACGAACTGCGCACGCAGGTAGCTGGTCTTCACGCGCACCGCGGCCCAGGCGGCGGTCACGAGGGTGGTCTTGATCCAGGTGCCGCTCTTGCGCACCCGGGTGGATCGGCGCTTGCCGGCGCTCTCGTCGCTGCGCGGACACAGGCCTGCCCAGGAGATCAGGTGGCCGGCACTGGGGAAGCGCGACATGTCCACGCCGATCTCCGCCACCACGACGCTGGCCGTCAGGTCACTGACCCCGGGCATCGCGAACTCGGCCTCCAACACGTACCACACCGACTTCCAGTACACGCCGGTGGCTTCCATGGCCACGTGGGTGCAGTCGTGCTCGGCCAGCCAATCAGCCAATTCGAGCAGTTGGGTGGTCGTGGTGCCGAAGCTGTGCACCTCCTGATGCATGGGCGGGGCGACGCACCGCACGCAGGCCACGATGGGGTCGGGCCCGCCCGATGACGAACTCAGACAGGGGCAACCTCACCTAGACGTTGAGCTCGTCGTGCAGCGCCACGAATTCTTGAGCCAGCTTGTGACGCGGCTCAAAGTAGATCATCGGCGTGGCGTGCTGATGGCTCTCGCGAATCTTCACGGATTGCGAGAGATAGGAATTCAGGACCGGATGGCCCTCCTCGATCAGCTCATTCACCAGCTGCTGAGGAAGCACGGCGCGGGGCTGGAACTGGTTGATGACGATCCCTTCGACGCTCAGGGCGCGATTGTGGTCGTGCTTGATCTCCTTCACGACGTCGAGCACCGAATACAGTGCGCGGCGCGAGAAATCGTCACAGTCGAAGGGGATCAGGCAGCGTGCGGCTGCGATGAGTGCCGATCGCGTGAAGAAGTTCATCGCTGGCGGCGTATCGATGTACACCGCGTCGTACCCGTCGAGCTCCTTGAGAGCATCGCGCAGCTTGTAGATCTTGTGGCGGGACTCGAGCTTGCTCGTCAACGAGTCGAGGTCAGCATGCGACGGGATGATGTCGAGGTTCTCGAACTCCGTCTCATGGATGAATGATTCGAACTTCGGCTCCTTGAAGCTGTAGCTCAGGGCCGACTCGAAGAAGGTGGCAATATTGGGTTTTGCGTCCTGCGCCTGCTCGCCCAACAAATACTGGCTTGAATTTCCCTGCGGGTCGAGGTCGATCACGAGAGTGCGCAACCCCTGGGAGGCGCTGACGCCGGCGAGATTGCAGACGATCGTAGATTTACCCACGCCACCCTTTTGATTGAACACCACGCGCAACATCAGTTTGTCATCCTTGGGAACGATGCCCGCAAGTCTATGAGATTAGGGGGCTTGCCGTCCTAACGAGATGGCGAAAGCCAAGGAGTGTTGCGACGAACTCACGCCATCTGAACGAAGCGCGCAGTCGTTGCAGCTCGCTGTTGAGAACGCGGCAATGTCGGGGCGCATTCTCGACATCGACGGCTTGTCGCTCCGCAGCCGCCAGCAAACGGTCATGAAGGTGCGGTCCGAAAGGCGGTCGCGCGTCAGCGACCCCGGCCGTCACCGGCCACTCAGACCGGTATCGTCGACCCCCAATGAACGCTGACTTTTCAGTCTCCAGCCATTGAGGCTCGAAAAGCAGCCTTCGCGGTACGCATCATCGACGCGTGAAGGCTGCCCATCTTCGGATATTTGGCCGTGGGGCGCGTGTGGAGGCACCGCAAAGAAATCCTCGTTCCACGACAGTTCGACCGACTGTTTGAAGTCGAACTTGGTGTCGAAGGCATATTGCGACCGACAGCTCCGAGCGCATGCTTGGAAGGCGATGGCGAATGACTTCCTGCCCTGCGGATTGCGTGCCAAGGGGACGGCTGGCTGGAGCTTTAGCGGCACCTATGGCCGCTCCGGTATGCGACCCCAAGCCTGACCGAAGACGCTCGACAGCACCAGTGTTTCAGGGTCTTCGAGGTGGCGCCTCAGAAGGGCTGTCAACTCGTTCAATTCGCGTTCTCCGATCAGTTGTTGATCGAGGACCCTGGTCCGCGCGTTCTCTATGAAATCAATCAGCAGCATGCGACGCCCATGACCCACCGGGTATGCGTGTACCCACGGTTGCACGCGAATATCCACCAACCCGGCTTCGCCCATCAAACGCGGCACCTTCGAGCCGATCGTCCGGTCAATCCCTCAGGCCTACTGTTAAGGGCATGATGATCTGGCCGGCGAGGCCGGCTCTCGCGCCCGGGGGTTGGGCCAAAGGCGCGGTCCGGCGCAATGACGCCTGCGTGCTGGCGCACACGGAGAATCTGGCCAGTGTGCGGGCCGCATTCGATGAAGTGCTTTCCCACTTCGCCACCGAGCCGATGACGGATCCGCCCCGCCTGGCCTTCGCGGCCACCATGGAGCAGAAGATCGCCGAAGGTAGGGCGGCGCAGCGCAACAGTGGAGGCGAGCCACCTCAGCGGTGCTTCGGTGCAACTCTGCAGTCGCCTACATGCGGTCGAACCGGCGATTGTCGCAGGTCCGATCGGCAGCGCTTGGAGCCGGCCCTCAGCGGTCCAATCAGTCGGGGACCAACCTAAAATGCAAGCCATGATCCGCATCCGCGAAATCGACCACCTTGTTCTGCGCGTAACAGATCTCGAAGCGATGCTTCGCTTCTATTGCGAAGCCTTGGGATGCACCATTGAGCGCCGCGAAGACGCACTGGGATTGGTTCAACTCCGCGCCGGCAGTTCGCTCATCGACCTGGTGCCAGTTGACGGCAAACTTGGCCGGGCTGGCGGCGCTGCGCCTGGGCCGGAGGGCCGGAACATGGATCATTTCTGTGTGCGTATCGAGCCGTTCGACGAGGTGGCCATCCGGCACCAACTGGCCCAGTATGGCTACTACGCAGGCTCCCTGGAGCAAAGGTTCGGCGCCGAGGGGCAGGGCCCGTCCATCTATGTCACGGATCCGGAGGGCAATGTGGTCGAGTTCAAAGGCCCGCCGGGTGGCTAAAGCTACTGGACCATCAACAGATCCTTGCAAGCCTTGGCGTGCGGTCCGCCCATCGAGTTCAAGCGTCGATCGTCGCGCGTGAGCGGCGCTCGGGCGGCTGCGCGTTCGGGACCAACCTGCGCCCGCAATCTGGAATGCAGAGTCCGCGCCGATCCAAATCTCAGCCAATCTTGCCGCAAGGTGCGCATCGATGCGATCGAAGCGGCGTTGGATGTGGCGGGTATCGGGTGCTGCGGCCCAGGCGACCGCAGCTCTCGCCTATCATCCCGTGCAAGCAATCCCCGCCCGGCCCATTGGCCCGCGCCCAGGGACTTCACCGCGGCACAGATCGACCGCCTTGGATTCCAAGACGCCGCTCACCTTCCAATCGCCACCCCCGATCTCGAGCATCCGCCGGGGAGCTTGGTTGCGTTCGTCTTGTCCTGCCCAGGCAGGGAGGAGGCCCGTCACGGCCACCCCGACGGTCGGAACAACTGGGTACAACCTTGCAAGCCTGCTCCAGGAGCTTCGCGGCATCGGTGATGAAAGCTCCACCTTCAAGCGGCGCGACATCGACCCCTCATGGCTCTGGCACGGCCGCGTCACCATCGCGAACGTGTGGCCAGATCCCCTCTGGCGATTCCCCAGTGATGAGCGGTCCGAGGCAAGCATGAGCGAGATCTCGCAGTCGGACAACCTCCGAAGACTCTCGGCCATCCTCTATTCGCACTGCTTCATCGTTCTCTGCGGCAACAAGGCGATGGAGGCCTTCGAGAGGATGCAACTGACCTACCCCATGACGCACGATGCCGAGGTGCTGCGCATCGCTCATCCGGGCGCCAGGGGGCTCAATTCCGTCCGCAAGGGTCACGGACTTACCCACCAGCAGAAGCTTCGCCTTCTGGCACGCGTGATCGCTGGGGTGCCGGAAACTGCGCCGACTTGAAGCGGCTTGGATTGGCTAAATGAGCCGAGGCCGTCGCGACACTTCAATAACTGGCACCGGCCCAATGCCTGCAGAGCAGCGTTTGCGGCCCTTCCCTGCCGCCCGGCGAACTCACGCTGTAAGCCCGATTCCTGTCATCCCGATGCCATGGGGATTTCAGCATCGACGGCCGGTTTCAAGGTGGTGCAGACATAGCCGTTGCCGTTGCCGTTGCTCAAGCTGGACCCCGCCTCGGCGACCAAGGCCCATCGAATGGCAGCTATCCAATCAGCCGGAATGGAACTCCGGGCCCACTGCCGTCGTAGCACTCTGGCCCCTGAACGTCCGTTCTTCACCCGAGAGCCGGCCTTGTGGCACGCAAAGTCGGGAATCGGCAAGACCTTGGCCACGAATGTTTGAATGCTCGGGGATAGCACTTCAGGGCATCACGTACGTGGAGCTAGGTGGCCGCCGGGATATGTTTCCTTTGTCAGCCGCTCAAGAATGTCGTGCCGTGTCTTCACGCTGCTCGTTCTCCCGATTCCACGGATGCGCGTAGCCAAGCCGCTGGGTCGCTTTTTCACCGCTCGCGTTGCGTCCTCCTGGAGTTGCTGTATGTGCAAATTGCGTTTTACATCACGCCTCCTTCGCGGCGCACTCGTCACCGCCGCAACCGGCTTGCTATGTGCTCTGCCGAGCTTCGCGGCCCAGACCATGGACGGCCAGGTCCTCGGCGGCGGTGCCCCCATCGGCGGTTCGGTTGTTACGCTGTGGGGCGCAAGCGCCGCCCAGCCGGTCGAACTTGCGCAAGCCAAGACCGATGGCAACGGTCGCTTCACCATGGCGGTTCCTCCCAATGTCGCACCAGGCTCTAGTCTCTACCTGGTCGCGCAGGGCGGGCAGCCGAAAGCGAGCAAGGATGCAAGTGAAAACCCCGCGATCGCATTGATGGCCGTCCTCGGTGCCGAGGCGCCCCCCAAGGTCACGATCAACGAGATGACGACCGTCGCGTCCGTGTGGACGCATAACCAATTCATCGACGGGACCGCAATCAAGGGCCAGCCACTGCAACTGAAGATCGCCGCAGGCAACGTGCCGAGCTTCGTCGATTTAGCGACCGGAGGCTGGGGTGGCGTGATCCAGAATTCGCTCAACAGCAGCCAGACGCCGACGATGGCGAATTTCGCGACGCTCGCCAACGTGCTCGCCGGTTGTGTTGCTCGCGAAACACCGGACGCATGCGGAAAACTTTATGCTGCGGCCAAGGGGCCGATGGGGACGACGCCCATTGACATGCTCACTGCGGCGCACTCGATAGCGAAGTACCCGTGGTATCAGCCGGAGCGCGTGTTCGCGCTGCTCGAAGCGTTCTATCCGGTTCCCAAGGGCAAGAATCTGCGGCCAGTGCCCTACATGCCGTATCTCCAGTTCGTTCCGAGCGCGTGGGTGTTGCCGCTCAGGTTCGACGGTGGCGGCTACCTCGCCGGCGGCAAGGCGATGTTCGACGGAGACGGCAACCTCTGGGTCGGCGATAACTTCAGCATCGGCTGGCAGGCGAGCGACGCGCTATGGCAAGGTCCTGCAACAAAGTTCGACCCCAACGGGAAGCCGCTGTCGCCGGCCACCACCGGCTTTACAGGCGGCGGCATGGAGGGCGGAACCTTTGGCGCAACCATCGACCTGAAAGGCAACGTCTGGCTGTCGAACTACGGCAGCCAATCCATCACCGTTTTCGACAAGGACGGCAAGCCGCTGACCCCGCCTGAAGGCATCAACTTCGGCGGTCAACTCGGTCTGATGCAAGGCGTCATCACCGCGCCCAACGGCGACGTGTGGGCGTTGGGCATCTCCAAGCGCCAACTGCTGTATTTCCCCAAGGGCGATTGGAAGAACGGCAAGATCGTCTGCGAAGGCGACAGTGCAGAACCGTGCAAGTCATTCACGGCGCCGTTCCACCTGGCCATTGACCAGCAGGACCGGATCTGGGTGTCGGACAGCTCACTCCATGTATTCCGTTTTCCGGCATCTGACCCGACCAAGACGGTGCGCTTCGACGTGCGCTCCAACAACAGCGGACTCAACATCGACAGCCAGGGCAACGTCTGGGTGACCAACCGTTTCGGGTCCGATCCGCGCGGCGTGGCGAAGATGGTGGACATGGCGGCGCATCTAAAGACGGGAGGTCTCCTCTCCGCGTCCGATTACCTGACCAAGACCATGTCAAAACAAAAGGGCGGTGACGGCAGCGTCACCCTGCTACGGCCTGATGGCAAACAGTTCCCAGGCTCGCCATTCAAGGGCGGCGGTCTGCCCGGCCCTTGGGCGGTGGTCGTAGACGGCAACGACAACGTGTGGATCAGCAACTTCGCGATGCCGGCGAGCCCCATCGTGGAGTTATGCGGCGTGCGCACCGAGAATTGCCCGCCCGGCATGAAGACTGGCGACCAGATCTCGCCACCGGGCGGCTACGTTGGTGGCGGCCTTCAGCTGCAGACAGACATTGCAGTGTCGCCCGCGGGCGATGTCTGGGCGATGAACAACTGGCAGAACATCGACAGTTGCTACCCCGGCGCCACCGAGGCGCTGTTGACACGCTGCGGTGGACAGGGCGTCGTGATCTTCTTCGGCATGGCCAAGCCGGTCCGCGCGCCGCAGATCGGTCCGGCGCGCGGGTACTGACGCCTGTGTGAATCTCCCCGCGCTCATGGCGAGGTAATCCATGAACCGCACATGGGCGGCGCCTTGGAACTTTCCCGGTCGATCCTCTGCGACGAACGCCAGCAATCAGTCTTAGACCGGACGTAGCGGGCAAACGCGCGATAGTCCGGTCATGGCCGCAGGACTAAACCGCTCTCGCGGTAGGCGCTCCGCGCGACGCCCGAGTGGTTGATCACCCAGTTGCTGCCACCGTTGCCAGTGGAGTACTACCACGTGGTGTTCACGCTGCCGGCGCCGATCGCCGACATCGCGTACCAGAACAAGGCTGCGCTCTATGGGCTGCTGTTCGACCTGGCCGCCGAAGTGTTGTTGACGATCGCCGCCGATCCGAAGCACCTGGGCGCCAGGATCGGCGCCACGCTGGTCCTGCACACCTGGGGCTCGGCGCTGACCCACCACCCGCATGTGCACGGCATCGTGCCTGGTGGCGGGTTGGCGCCTGATGGCAAGACCTGGGTGGCGTGCCGTGCGGGCTTCTTCCTGCCGGTGAGGGTGCTGTCGCGCTTGTTCCGGCGGCGCTTCCTGGAGGAACTGCAGCGGCTGCACGCCAGCGGCAAGCTGAAGTTCTTCGGCGAGCATGCGCAACTGGCCGATGCGAGGGCCTTCAAGGCCTGGCTCGCGCCGCTGCGCAAGGCCGAGTGGGTGGTCTACGCCAAGCGGCCCTTCGCCGGCCCGCAGGCCGTGCTGGCCTATCTGTCGCGCTACACCCACCGCGTGGCGATCTCCAACAGCCGGCTGCTCGCGCTGGACGAGCGCGGCGTGAGCTTCCGTTGGAAGGACTTCTATGGGGACTCGTTCGTCAAGCCTTTTTGATCAACGGTATTTCATGGCAGTCCCTCGGTATAGCTGAGCGGATGAGACAGCTGCACGGAGCGTTGGCGATGCATGCCGATCCGAGGTCGGGGTGTGGCGAGCGTTCGAGCCAGTGGCTCGGACGAACTTCTATCCGTGCTGGGCGTGAACACCCAGCACCTCATGCTGCATGCGCGCAAAGCGCA
>NZ_JBFUHO010000010.1:0-155157 GCF_056402355.1 Variovorax sp. P4_B11 | reverse complement strand
GCGGTGAAGGAGCTCGCGGCCAAGCTCACCGAGCACGGCGTGACGGTGAAGTACGCGATCCATCCGGTGGCCGGGCGCATGCCGGGCCACATGAACGTGCTCTTGGCCGAGGCCGAGGTGCCCTACGACCAGGTGTTCGAGATGGAGGACATCAACGGCGAGTTCGGCCAGGCCGACGTGGCGATCATCCTGGGAGCCAACGACGTGGTGAACCCGGCGGCGCTGCAGAAGGGCACGCCGATCTACGGCATGCCGATCCTGGAGGCCTACAAGGCCAAAACCGTGATCGTGAACAAGCGCAGCATGGCCGCGGGCTACGCCGGCCTGGACAACGAGCTGTTCTACATGGACAAGACCCTGATGGTCTTCGGCGACGCCAAGAAGGTCGTCGAGGACATGGCCAAGGCGATCGAGTAGCGTTCGGCGCCCGCACCAAGACCACGGGCCGCGCAGTGTCGCGGCCCGTGCCGCATCCGAACGTCAAGTTACGATGGCGGTAGATTTCCCCAAAAGATTCGCTCTGGAGACACACAGTGATTGATCGCCCCTGGCTCGGCAGCTATCCGCAAGGCGTGCCCGCCGACATCGATGCCTCGCGCTACACCTCCCTGGTGGCGCTGATGGAAGAAAGCTTCACCAAGTACGCCGACCGCACCGCCTACAGCTTCATGGGCAAGGACCTGAGCTACGCCGAGGTCGACCGCCAGAGCCGCGCTTTCGCCTGCTACCTGCAGGGGCTGGGCCTCGCGAAGGGCGACCGGGTCGCGATCATGATGCCGAACTGCCCGCAGTACCCGATCTCGGTGGCCGGTGCGCTGCGCGCCGGGATGATCGTGGTCAACGTCAATCCGCTCTACACGCCGCGCGAACTCGAGCACCAGCTGAAGGATTCGGGCGCGACCGCGATCGTGCTGATGGAGAACTTCGGCACCACGCTGCAGCAGTGCCTGGCCGCCACGCCGGTCAAGCACATCGTGCTGGCCTCGATGGGCGACCGGCTCGGCTTCCTGAAGGGCGCGCTGGTCAACTACGTGGTGCGCAGCGTCAAGAAGATGGTGCCGGCCTACAGCCTGCCGGGCGCGGTGCGCTTCAACGACGCACTCGACAAGGGCGCCACGCGCACGCTGCAGGCGCCGAAGGTCGGCCCCGACGATGTCGCGCTGCTGCAGTACACGGGCGGCACCACGGGCGTCTCGAAGGGCGCCGTGCTGTTGAATCGCAACGTGATCGCCAACGTGCTCCAGTCCGAGGCCTGGAACGATCCGGTCATGCAGAAGGTGCCGGCCGGCGAGCAGCCGACCAGCGTCTGCGCATTGCCGCTGTACCACATCTTCGCCTTCACGGTGAACATGATGCTCAGCATGCGCACCGGCGGGAAGCTGATCCTGATCCCGAATCCGCGCGACATCGCCGCTGTCCTGAAGGAACTGTCGAAGCACACCTTCCACAGCTTCCCGGCCGTCAACACGCTGTTCAACGGGCTGGCGAATCACCCGGACTTCAACACCGTCAACTGGAAGAACCTCAAGGTCTCGGTCGGCGGCGGCATGGCGGTGCAGGGCGCGGTGGCCAAGCTCTGGCTCGAGAAAACCGGCTGCCCGATCTGCGAAGGCTACGGCCTGTCGGAGACCTCGCCGTCGGTCACCTGCAATCCGACCACCAGCACGGCCTACACCGGGACCATCGGCGTTCCCTTGCCGAGCACCGAGGTCAAGCTGCTCGACGACGACGGCCGCGAGGTGCCGCTGGGCGCCGCGGGCGAGCTCGCGGTCCGGGGGCCGCAGGTCATGGCCGGCTACTGGCAGCGGCCCGACGAGACCGCCAAGGTCATGACACCCGACGGCTACTTCAAGACCGGCGACATCGCGGTCGCCGACGAGCGCGGCTACTTCAAGATCGTGGACCGCAAGAAGGACATGATCGTGGTCTCGGGCTTCAATGTGTATCCGAACGAGATCGAGGACGTGGTCGCGCAGATGCCCGGGGTGCTCGAATGCGCGGCCGTGGGCATCGCCGACGAGAAGACCGGCGAGGGCGTGAAGCTGGTGATCGTCAAGAAGAACCCCGAGCTCACCGAGGCCGAGGTGCGGGCCCACTGCCGCGCCAACCTGACCGGCTACAAGCAGCCGCGGGTGATCGAGTTCCGCACCGACCTGCCCAAGACGCCGGTGGGCAAGATCCTGCGCCGCGAACTGCGCGACGCCAAGAAGTAGTTAGGGTTCGGCCGGGGACCATAGCCGGCATCGCTCTTGCATATTGATGACGAATGTTAAAGTTCGTCATAACTCGCGCGAGCCTGCTCGTGCCGACCTTCATCGGCATGACGCTGCTCGCCTTCTTCCTGATCCGGCTGGTGCCGGGCGACCCGATCGAGACGCTGGCCGGCGAGCGCGGCATCGACCCGGTGCGCCACGCGGCCCTGCTCAAGGACTACGGGCTCGACAAGCCGCTTTTCACGCAGTACGGCATCTACATCGGCCGGGTCCTGCATGGCGATCTCGGCAAGTCGGTGATCACGCAGGAGCCCGTGATGAGCGAGTTCCTGGCGCTGTTCCCGGCCACGGTCGAGCTGGCGCTGTGCGCGATCCTGTTCGCGCTGCTGCTCGGCATCCCGGCCGGCATCCTGGCGGCGGTCAAGCGCAATTCGTTCTTCGACCATGGCGTGATGGCGACCTCGCTGACCGGCTACTCGATGCCGATCTTCTGGTGGGGTCTGCTGTTGATCCTGTTCTTCTCGGTGCAACTCGGCTGGACGCCGGTCTCGGGCCGGATCTCGGTGCAGTATTTCATCGAGCCGGTCACCGGCTTCCTGCTGGTCGATACGCTGCTGTCCGACGAGAAGGGTGCCTTCGTCTCGGCCCTGCAGCACCTGATCCTGCCGGCCGTGGTGCTCGGCACCAACACCCTGGCCGTGATTGCGCGCATGACGCGCTCGGCCATGCTCGAGGTGCTCGGCGAGGATTACATCCGCACCGCGCGCGCCAAGGGCCTGGCGCCGCTGCGCGTGGTCGGCGTGCATGCGCTGCGCAACGCGCTGATCCCGGTGGTCACGGTGATCGGGCTGCAGGTCGGCGTGCTGTTCACCGGCGCCATCCTGACCGAGACCATCTTCTCCTGGCCCGGCGTCGGCAAATGGCTGATCGAGGCCATCGGCCGGCGCGACTATCCGGTGCTGCAGGGCGGCATGCTGTTGCTCGGCGTGATCGTGATGACGGTCAACGTGCTGGTCGACGTGGCCTACGGTTTGATCAACCCCCGCATCCGGCAGTCCTGATGAACACCGCAGCGATTCCAGCAAACAGCGCGCCGCCCGGCCCCTGGCGCGAGTTCTGGGGCTCGTTCTCGGCCAACCGCGGCGCGGTGATCGGCCTTGGCGTGATCGTCGCTCTGCTGCTGGTGGCGCTGTTCGCGCCGTGGCTGGCGCCGCACGCGCCGAACCAGACCGACAGCACGGCCTTCCTGCGGCCGCCGGCGTGGCAGGAGGGCGGCTCGGTGGCGCACCTGCTGGGTACCGATGCGATCGGCCGCGACATCCTCTCGCGGCTCATGTTCGGCGCCCGGCTGTCGTTGTCGATCGGCGTCGCGGTGGTGGCGATCTCCGCGGCGGTCGGCATCGCGCTGGGCCTGATCGCAGGCTTCGCCCGCGGCGTGCTCGAGATCACGATCATGCGGCTGATGGACGTGGTGCTTACGCTGCCGAGCCTGCTGCTGGCGATCGTGATCGTCGCGATCCTCGGCCCGGGCCTGATCAATGCGATGCTGGCCGTGGCGGTCGTGGTGCTGCCGCACTACGTGCGCATCACGCGTGCGGCGGTGATCTCCGAGGTCTCGCGCGACTATGTCACGGCGGCGCGCGTGAGCGGCGCCGGCACGCTGCGGCTGATGTTCCGCGAGGTGCTGCCCAACTGCGCGGCGCCGCTGATCGTGCAGGCTTCGCTGGGCGTGTCGACAGCCATCCTTGACGCCGCGGCGCTGGGCTTTCTCGGCCTCGGCGCGCAGCCGCCCTCCCCCGAGTGGGGCACCATGCTGGCCGATGCCCGCGAGTTCGTGCTGCGGGCCTGGTGGGTCGTGACCTTCCCGGGCCTCGCGATCCTCGCGGCGGTGCTCGCGTTCAACCTGCTGGGCGACGGGCTGCGCGATGCGCTCGATCCCAAGTTGAAAAGATGAACTTCATGATCCAAGCGCTCGAACGTGCGTCTGTTCCGGAGCTGCCGCGGAACCGGCTTTGCCGGGCCGCTGGCAGCGCCCCCTCGAGGGGGGAGGCGGCTACGCGAAGCGAGCAAGCAACGGGGGTGGGCTGATGCTCCTCGATATCCGCGACCTTCATGTGGAATTCCCGACGCAGGGCGGCACGCTGCACGCGGTCGACGGCGTCAGCCTTCGGCTGGAGCAGGGCGAGGTGCTCGGCATTGTCGGCGAGTCGGGCTCGGGCAAGAGCGTCACGATGATGGCGCTGATGGGCCTGATCGGCTGGCCCGGGCGGGTGCGCGCCCAGCACCTGCGCTTCGATGGCCACGACCTGCTCGGCATCAGCGACCGGGCGCGGCGCGGGCTGGTCGGCAAGGACGTGGCGATGATCTTCCAGGAGCCGACCACCAGCCTGAATCCCTGCTTCACGATCGGCTGGCAGCTGATGGAGACGCTGCGCCTGCACCTCCATCTGGACAAGCGCGAAGCGAGGAAGCGGGCCACCGAGCTGCTCGAGCAGGTCGGCATCCCGGCCGCGTCGTCGCGCCTCGGGAGCTATCCGCACCAGCTTTCGGGCGGCATGAACCAGCGCGTGATGATCGCGATGGCGATCGCCTGCAATCCGAAGCTGCTGATCGCCGACGAGCCCACCACCGCGCTCGACGTCACGATCCAGGCCCAGATCCTCGACCTGTTGCGAAGCCTGCAGAAGGAGCGCGGCATGGGCCTGGTGCTGATCACGCACAACATGGGCGTGGTCAGCGAAATGGCGCAGCGCGTGGCCGTGATGTATGCGGGCCAGGTGATGGAGGAGCGCGGCGTGGCCGAGCTGTTCGCGGCGCCGCAGCACCCGTACACCGCGGCACTGCTGGCGGCGCTGCCGGAGCGCGCAGCCGGCGAAGCGCGGCTCGCGACCATCGCGGGCGTGGTGCCCGGCGTTCATGACCGACCCGGCGGCTGCCTGTTCGCGCCGCGCTGCGATTACGCGACGGAACATTCGCGCGCGGTGCGGCCCGAGCTGCGCGACTGGATGGGCGGCCAGGTTCGCTGCCACTATGCGCTCGGCGATCCGCAGCGCGGCGCGGCGCTGGCGCGCGACGGCGCGCGCATCGCGGAGTTCGTGCGATGACGGAGATCGTGGTCGAAGCCCAGGACCTGCAGCGCGTGTACGCGGTGCGCCGCGGCCTGTTCCGTGCCCCGGCGCACCTGCAGGCGGTCGGCAATATCTCGTTTCGCATCGAGCGCGGCCGCACGCTCGCGGTGGTGGGCGAATCCGGCTGCGGCAAGTCCACGCTGGCGCGCATGGTCGCGCTGATCGAGAAGCCGACCGCGGGCTCGCTCCAACTGGTGGGCCACGACGCCATCGATCCGCCGCACGAGCGCCGGCGCGAGCTGCGCCAGGCGGTGCAGCTGGTGTTCCAGAACCCCTACGGCTCGCTCAATCCGCGCAAGAAGATTTCCGCTGTGCTGGAAGACCCGCTCGCGATCAACACCCAGCTCGGCAAGACCGAGCGCGCGTCGAAGGCGCGCGACATGCTGGCCCGCGTCGGCCTGCGGCCCGAATACGCCAACCGCTACCCGCACATGTTCTCGGGCGGCCAGCGCCAGCGCATCGCGATCGCACGCGCGCTGATGCTCGACCCTCGACTGCTCGTAGCCGACGAGCCGGTGTCGGCGCTCGACGTCTCGATCCAGGCCCAGGTGCTGAACCTGCTGGCCGATCTGCAGGCCGAACTGGGCCTGTCCTATCTCTTCATCTCGCACGACCTCGGCGTCGTGCGCCACATCGCGCACGAGGTCCTCGTGATGTATCTGGGCCATGCGGTCGAACAGGGTCCCAAGGCGCGCATCTTCGCGCGGCCGCTGCACCCGTACACGCAGGCGCTGCTGGCCTCGACGCCGGGGCTGGCGGCCGAACGCATCGTGCTCAAGGGCGAGCTGCCTTCGCCGCTCGCACCGCCGCCGGGCTGTGTCTTCAACACGCGCTGCGCGCATGCGACCGAGCGCTGCCGCAGCGAGCGGCCATTGCCGCGGCTGCTCGATGAGCGCAGGGTGGCCTGCCATCACGCCGAGAAATTCCTGCCAGCCGATGTTTCCCCGTCCGCGTCCGCGCGGTCTCAACCTTGAAGGAGTCCAACGACATGCCCACCACGTCCCCTCTCTCGCGCCGCCTCCGAACGGCCGCGTTGCTGGCACCGGCCGCGATCGCGCTGGCCTGCGGCGCCGCGTCGGCCAAGACGCTGGTCTTTTGCTCCGAGGGCAGTCCCGAGAACTTCTATGCCGCGGTGAACACCACCGGCACTTCGTTCGATGTCACCACCCAGGTCTACAACAACCTGGTCGAGTTCGAGCGCGGCGGCACCAAGGTCGTGCCCGGCCTGGCCGAGAGCTGGACCATCTCGCCAGACGGCACCGAGTACACATTCAAGCTGCGCCGCGGCGTCAAGTGGCACGACACGGCCAAGGGCTTCAAGCCGACGCGCGACTTCAACGCCGACGACGTCGTCTTCATGATGGAGCGGCAGTGGAAGGAGAACGATCCGTTCTTCAAGGTCACGAGCGTGAATCACTCCTACTTCAACGACATGGGCATGCCCAAGCTGCTGAAGTCGATCGACCGCGTCGACGACTACACCGTGAAATTCGTGCTGAACAAGCCCGAGGCGCCGTTCCTGGCCAACCTGGCGATGCCCTACGCCGGCATCCAGTCGAAGGAATACGCGATCGCGATGCTCAAGGCCGGCACGCCCGAGAAGATCGACCAGGACCCGATCGGCACCGGTCCCTTCTACCTCGTGCAGTACCAGAAGGATGCGATCGTGCGCTTCAAGGCCTTCCCGCAGTACTGGGGTGGCAAGGCCAAGATCGACGACCTGATCTTCGCGATCACGCCCGATGCCTCGGTGCGCTGGGCCAAGCTGCAGAAGGGCGAATGCCACGTGATGCCGTATCCGAATCCGGCCGACCTCGACGCGATCCGCAAGGACCCGAACGTGCAGGTGCTCGAGCAGGCCGGCCTCAACGTCGGCTACCTGGCCTACAACACGCAGAAGAAGCCCTTCGACGACGTGCGCGTGCGCCGCGCGCTCAACATGGCGATCAACAAGAAGGCGATCATCGACGGCGTCTACCTGACGACCGGCGTCGCGGCCAAGAACCCGATCCCGCCGACCATGTGGTCCTACAACGACGCGATCAAGGACGACCCCTACGATCCCGAGGCCGCCAAGAAGCTGCTGGCGCAGGCCGGCTACCCCGACGGCTTCACGACCGACCTGTGGGCGATGCCGGTGCAGCGGCCCTACAACCCGAACGCCAAGCGCATCGCCGAGCTGATGCAGGCCGACCTGGCCAAGGTCGGCGTCAAGGCCGAGATCAAGACCTTCGAGTGGGGCGAGTACAGGAAGCGCATGCAGGCCGGCGAGCACCAGATGGGCATGCTCGGATGGACCGGCGACAACGGCGACCCGGACAACTTCATGTACACGCTGCTGGGCTGCGCCTCGGCGCAGTCGAACGGCAGCAACGTCGCCAAGTTCTGCTACCAGCCCTACGAGGAACTGGTCGTGAAGGCCAAGAACGTGCCGAAGCAGGCCGAGCGCGAGGCGCTCTACAAGAAGGCCCAGGTGGTCTTCAAGGAGCAGGCGCCGTGGTTCACGATCGCGCATGCGGTGCAGCTCAAGCCGGTGCGCAAGGAAGTGGTCGACTTCAAGCTGAGCCCCTTCGGCCGCCACACCTTCTACGGGGTGGATATCAAGCAATGACGATCGCCATCGTCGCCGCGATGCATGAAGAGCTCGGCGCGTTGCTCGCGCAGATGCCCGACGAGCAGCGCGTGCGCGTGGCGGGGCGCGACTTCTGGGTCGGCCACCTGCACGGCCAGCCGGTGGTCGCGGTGCTGTCGCGCATCGGCAAGGTGGCGGCGGCGCTCACGGCCACGGTGCTGCTGGAGCGCTTCGGTGTGCGGGCGATCGTCTTCACCGGCGTCGCCGGCGGGCTGGCACCGGGGGTGCAGGTGGGCGACGTGGTGGTCGCCACCAAGCTGTTGCAGCACGACCTCGACGCCTCGCCGATCTTCCCGAAGTACGAGGTGCCGCTCACCGGCCATGCGCGCTTCGCGGCCGACACCGCCATCAGCGATGCGCTCGCCGCCGTGGCCGCCGGCCTGCTGGGCGACCCGGTCGCGCTGCTGGGCCAGAAGGTGGTCGAGGATTTCGGGCTGGCCGCGCCGGCGGTGCACCGCGGCCTGCTGGTGAGCGGCGACCGCTTCGTCTCGACCGCCGCCGAAAGCGCCGAGCTGCGCAGCGCGCTGCCCGACGCGCTGGCGGTCGAGATGGAGGGCGCCGCGGTGGCCCAGGTCTGCCACGACTACGGCGTGCCTTTCGCCGCGGTGCGCACCATCTCCGACCGCGCCGACGACGAGGCGCACGGCGACTTCACGCGTTTCGTCTCGGTGGTCGCGAGCCGCTACAGCCTGGCGCTGATCGATGGGTGGCTGGCGACCCTGCCGCCGCAATAAGAACCAGGCCCGCCCAGGCCAATGTGTTCGGGGGCACCCGCGGAACCGGCTCTGCCGGGCCGCTGGGTGCGCCCCTCGAGGGGCTGAGGGCCGCGGCTCCAAGCCTGCCTGCGCAGGCTTGGACGTGCCCGAAGAGCAGCCGCCTCTGGCGGCCGCCCGAAGGCGGCTACACGAAGTGAGCAAGCAACGGGGTGGTCACTTCAACCAGCCGCGGCGGCGGAAGTACCACATCGGCACCAGGGCGCTGGCGATCATCAGCACGACCGCATAGGCGTAGCCGTAGGTCAGATCGAGTTCGGGCATGAACTTGAAGTTCATGCCGTAGACGCTGGCGATCAAGGTCGGCGGCAGCAGCGCCACGCTGGCCACAGAAAAGATCTTGATGGTCTTGTTCTGGTTGATGTTGATGAAACCGACGGTCGCATCCATCAGGAAGTTGATCTTGTCGAACAGGAAGGCCGTGTGGTTGTCGAGCGATTCGATGTCGCGAAGAATCTGCCGCGCTTCCTCGAACTGCTCGGCGTTCAGCATCCGGCTGCGCATCATGAAGCTGACCGCGCGGCGGGTGTCCATCACGTTGCGGCGGATGCGCCCGTTCAGGTCCTCCTGGCGCGCGATCAGGCCCAGCACCTCGCCGGCCAGCTCGTCGCTGACGTTGCCCGACAGCACCTTCTTGCCGGCGATCTCGAGCTCGTCGTAGATGTTCTCGAGCGTGTCGGCCGAATACTCGGCGTCGGCGTCGAACAGCTTCAGCAGGACTTCCTTGGCGTCCTCGATCAGCCCGGGGGCGCGCCGGGCGCGCATGCGCAGCAGGCGGAACACCGGCACGTCCTCGTCGTGGATCGAGAACAGCACGCCGCGGCTGCGCAACTCGGTGTTGTGCTGGTTCAGGATGAAAGCCACGCGCACCGAGCGTGGGTTCTCGTCGTCGGCGATCAGGAAGTCGCTGCGGACGTGGAGCTCGCCGTTGTCTTCCTCGTAGAAGCGCGCCGACTCCTCGATGTCCTCGTCCATCGCGTCTTCCGGGATCGACAGGCCGTAGTACTGCTTGATCCAGCGCTTTTCCTCGACCGTGGGCGATTCGAGGTCGACCCAGATCGGCTGGAACTTGGAAAGCTCTTCCAGGGCCTCGATCTCTTCCTGGACGAGGCGGCCGTTGGCAAGCGTGAAGATGTTGAGCATGGCTCATTCCCTTGAAATGTCTGGCGGTTGGGCGAGGGATGGGGCGCTTTCAATTCCCTCGCAACGGCGCGTCAGAAGGGAAGTGAAAGCTGCCGAGACGGATCGATTTCCATGCGCGAGTCTCCGGTTGCAGCGAGGCGCGATTATGTCATTCGGCCCTTGGCGCCGCCGGCCCCGGGCTGGACAGACATCCAGTACAGTTGCATCGATGCAGCGCGTTGCGACACCCACATCCCCCGGCGCCGGGACCCAGGCCGAGCGGCTGGCGGACGCGCTCGCGAAGCTGAACGACGCGCAGCGCGCGGCGGTGCTGCATGGGGTCGACGCCGCCATCGATCCGGCGCAGCAGGACCCGCGTCCGCTGCTCGTGATCGCCGGCGCCGGTTCGGGCAAGACCAGCACCCTGGCGCACCGCGTGGCGCACCTGATCGCCGGCGGCGCCGACCCGCAGCGGATCCTGCTGCTGACCTTTTCGCGCCGGGCTGCGCAGGAGATGGAGCGCCGTGCCGGCCAGGTGCTGGTGCGCGTGCTCGGCCTGGCCTCGCAGACGCCGCCGGCCTTGCCCTGGGCCGGCACCTTCCACGGAATCGGCGCGCGGCTCTTGCGCGAGTACGCGGCGCAGATCGGCTTGAGCGAGAGCTTCACGATCCACGACCGCGGCGATGCCGAGGACCTCATGGGACTGGTGCGACACGATCTCGGCCTGTCCGCCACCACGCGGCGCTTTCCGCAGAAGGGCACCTGCCTGTCGATCTATTCGCGCACGGTCAACACCTGCGCGCCGCTGGGCGAGTTGCTGAAAGATGCGTTCCCGTGGTGCGCCGAATGGGAAGCCGAGCTCAAGCGGCTGTTCGGCGCCTATGTCGAGGCCAAGCAGCAGCAGCAAGTGCTCGACTACGACGACCTGCTGCTGTACTGGTCGGCGATGGTCGCCGAGCCCGCGCTGGCGGAGCAGGTCGGCGCCCGCTTCGACCACGTGCTGGTCGACGAATACCAGGACACCAACCTGCTGCAGGCGGCCATCCTGCGCGCCCTGAAACCGGATGGCCGCGGCCTGACCGTGGTCGGCGACGACGCCCAGTCGATCTATTCGTTCCGCGGCGCCACGGTGCGCAACATCCTCGATTTCCCGCAACAGTTCGGCCTTCCTGCGCGCATCGTCACGCTGGAGCGCAACTATCGCTCGACGCAGCCGATCCTCGATGTCTCCAACGCGCTGATCGCGGGTGCCGCCGAACGGCACGCCAAGACCCTCTGGACCGACAAGCCCTCGGTCGGCCAGCCGCAGCTGGTGCTGGTGCCCGACGAAGCCCAGCAGGCGCGCTGGGTGGCCGACCGGGTGCTGGCCCACCGCGAAGGCGGGCTGGCGCTGAAATCGCAGGCGGTGCTGTTCCGCACCTCGAGCCACAGCGCCGCCCTCGAGCTCGAACTGGCGCGGCGAAACATTCCGTTCGTCAAGTACGGCGGCCTCAAGTTCCTCGAGGCCGCGCACGTCAAGGACCTGCTCGCGGTGCTGCGCTTCGCCCAGAACCCGCGCGGCCGCATGGCCGGCTTCCGCGTCACGCAGATGATTCCGGGGATCGGCCCGGTCACGTCCACGCGCCTGCTCGACGCCATGGCCGAGGCCGATGATCCGGGCGCGGTGGTGCAGGCTTTCGTGCCGCCCTCGGCGGCCCAGGCCGAATGGACGCGTTTCGCCGGCATCTACGCGGCGCTGCGGGCGCCGGCGCTGGCCTGGCCCGCCGACATGGAGCTCGCGCTCGCGTGGTACCTCCCGCACCTCGAGCGGCTGCACGACGATGCCGCGGTGCGGCGCGGCGACATCGAGCAACTGGCCCGGCTGGCCGCCGGCTACGCTTCGCGCGAGCGTTTCCTGACCGAACTCACGCTGGACCCGCCCGAAGCCACCAGCGACCGGCCCGGCCCGCCGCTGCTCGACGAGGATTACCTGATCCTGTCGACCATCCACTCCGCCAAGGGACAGGAGTGGAACTCGGTCCACGTGCTGAACGTGGTCGATGGCTGCATCCCGGCCGACGTCGCGCAGGGGGCCCGAGAGCTCGAGGAGGAGCGCCGGCTGCTGTATGTCGCCATGACCCGCGCCCGCGACCACCTGCACCTGCTGGTACCGCAGCGCTTCTATGTCACGCAGCAGGCGGTGCGCGGCGACCGCCACCTGTACGCGGGCCGCACCCGCTTCATTCCGGCCGCCGACGCCCAGCGCTTCGAGCAGCTGACCTGGCCGCCGCCGCCCGAGCGCGCACCGCATGTGCCGCCGCCGGCCGCCACGATCGACCTGCTGAGCCGGATGCGGGCCGCCTGGCGCTGATTGGAGGCCCTTCGGTTCACGGGGTCGCATCGCGTGCGCTTGACCCTGGGTTTGCTTCCAGTAGGGCCGGCCTGCCCTATGGCTCGGCCCTTTGTTGCTATCAAACGCATAGCGCGTGGCGACCCGACCTTGATCTCGCGCAGACACCGGGCGGGAAGGGATTGCAATTCGATGACAGCATGGGCATAGTGACCCGAAGCCTCTCCTTTCCTTCTCTCCTTTCCTTCTCTCCTTCCCCTCTCTTCCCCCTCTCCCTTCCCTTCAGTCCCCTCTCGTTTTCCCGGCTACGCCTCTCCGCAAAAGGGGCGCGGCTATTTCCCCAACCGTCAATTCCAGGAGGTCATTCATGAATTTGACGATCAGCGGTCATCACCTCGACGTCACACCTGCTTTGCGCAACTACGTTACGAGCAAGCTGGACCGGATCACCCGGCATTTCGACCAGGTGGTCGATGTGAAGGTGATCCTCACGGTGGAAAAGCAAAAGGAAAAGGAACGCCGGCAAAGGGCGGAGTGCAATATCCACGTCAAGGGCAACGACATGTTCGCGGAGTCGAGCCACGCTGATCTCTATGCCGCCGTCGACGAACTGGTCGACAAGCTCGACCGCCAGGTCGTGCGCCACAAGGACCGCCTGCAGGATCACCACCACGCAGCACCCAAGCGCGTGATGTAGTTCCCCTGTTCGGGCAAATACTCTTGCGGGCCGCCTTCGGGTGGCCCTTTGCTTTTTTCGGGGTGGGTGCATAATCGCCCCCGCCCCAACATGAACCGACTCGCGTCCATCCTGCCGCCCGCTCAAGTGCTCGTGAGCGTCGACGCCACTAGCAAGAAGCGTGCTTTCGAAGAAGCAGGGCTGCTGTTCGAGAACCTGCACGGTCTCGGGCGCGCCCTGATCACCGACAGCCTGTTCGCTCGCGAGCGCCTGGGATCCACCGGCCTGGGCCATGGCGTGGCCATCCCCCACGGTCGCATCAAGGGTCTGAAGTCGCCGATGGCCGCGGTGTTCCAGCTGGCCAACCCGATCGGCTTCGACGCCCCGGACGAGCAGCCCGTGGTGCTGCTGATCTTCCTGCTGGTGCCGGAAGCTGCGACCCAGAAACATCTGGAGATCCTGTCTGAAATTGCCGAGCTGTTGAGCGACGCCAACCTGCGCGAGCAGATCAAGTCAAGCACGGATGCGGCGGCACTGCATGCTCTGATCGCCGGATGGCAATCCGCACAGGTGGCTTGAGCGCCTTCGGCGCCGGGCGGGTTCGGACATGAAGCCGACCGTCATCAGCGCCGACGCGATGTTCGAGGAATTCCGCGGCTCGCTGCGCTGGGAGTGGCTGGCCGGCCTCGGCGCCTCGGAGCGGCAGTTCGACCCCGATGTCATCAGCCGGGCCCAGTCGGCCGCCGACCTGGTCGGCTACCTCAACTACATCCATCCGTACCGCGTGCAGATCCTCGGCGCCCGAGAGGTCGCCTACCTGACGCGCGGCACGCTGCAGGATTGCGCCCGCCGCATCGCGCGCATCGTCACGCTGGAGCCGCCGATGCTGGTGCTGGCCGACGGCCAGCCGGCGCCCGACGAGCTGCTGTCGATCTGCGAGCGGGCCCAGCTGCCGCTGTTCGCCACCCGCGAATCCTCGGCCTTCGTGATCGACCTGCTGCGAGCCTACCTGTCGAAGCATTTCGCCGAGCGGACCTCGATGCACGGCGTGTTCATGGACATCCTGGGCCTGGGCGTGATGATCACGGGCGAGTCGGGGCTGGGCAAGAGCGAGCTCGGCCTGGAATTGATCTCGCGCGGTAACGGCCTGGTGGCCGACGACGCGGTCGATCTCTACCGCATCAACCAGACCACCCTCGAGGGCCGCTGCCCCGAGCTGCTGCAGAACCTGCTGGAGGTCCGCGGCATCGGCCTGCTCGACATCCGGGCGATCTTCGGCGAGACCGCGGTGCGCCGGAAGATGCGGCTCAAGCTGATCGTGCACCTGGTGCGGCGCGACAGCTTCGAGCGCGACTACGAGCGGATGCCGTCGGCGCCGCTGACGCAGGACGTGCTGGGCATCCCGGTGCGCAAGGTGATCATCCAGGTCGTGGCCGGCCGGAACATCGCCGTGCTGGTCGAGGCCGCGGTGCGCAATTCGATCCTGCAACTGCGCGGCATCGATACCTATGCGGATTTCGTGGCGCGCCACCACAAGGCGATGGAAAGCGCGCGCGAGGACGACTGAGCCTCCGCTTGGAGCGTCGAAGGCGCGGACAAGGCTGCGGATCGCGGCGGAAATTTCGTATTTGCATCCGGGTTTGACGGCCGTGCCCGGCGCTGGGACGGGCGTCGCTTACCTTGCGGGCTTTTCCTAGAGGGGAGTCCATGCGCACTGCGCTCGCAACCACAGAAGCCGTCTCGACGTCCGCCGCGCCGGCGGCCACCGGCGACGCCATCCGCGGCTATCGCCGCCCAATTCACTTCTTCGCCTTGGCAACGGCCATTCCCTGGGCCTTGTGGTTCGCGGCCGCCTGGCTGAGCCACCTGACACCCGCCAGCCGCCCGCTGGCCGCGGCAGTCGGCGTACTCGGCGTGGCAGGGCTGTTCGTGCCGGCCGTGGTCGCTTTCCGACTCATCTGGCCGCATCCGGCGCTGCGCGCCGACCTGCGGCGGCGGCTGATCGGCATCCGCGGGGCGCGGCCTGTCTATTTGTTCCTGGCCTGCTTCCTGATGCTCGGGAGCATCCTGCTCGCGCAGGCCATTTCGCTGCTGTTCGGCTACAGCGGGAAGCAGTTCGAATTGGCAGGCGGGACCTCGTTCTCTGCCGGCATCTTTCCCGGCTGGTTCCTGCTCTTTCTCGCGCCGCTGGCCGAGGAACTGGCCTGGCACTCCTACGGCACCGACAGCCTGCGGCAGCGCATGAGCCTGCTGGCGGCTTCGCTGCTGTTCGGGGTGTACTGGGCGTTCTGGCACCTGCCGCTGTCGTTCATCAAGGGCTACTACCACAGCAACGTCGCGGAACTGGGACTGCTGCACAGCCTGAACTTCATGGTCAGCATCATTCCGTTCGTGATCCTGATGAACTGGCTGTACTACAAGACGAATCGCAGCATCCTTGTCGCCGTGGTCTTTCACATCACTGCCGGCGTTTTCAACGAACTGTTCGCCACGCACCCTGACAGCAAGCTCATCCAGACCGCGCTGCTGTTTGCTCTGTGTGCGGTGCTGATCGCTCGCGATAAGCGCTTCTTCCTGCGGCGCGATCACCGGGCAGGCGCATCAGCCGGCGACAAAAAATAGAGTTAGCGCTTGCTTACGCAGTTGCCGCAGAGTCCGTACAGCGACATTGCGTGGTCTTGCAGGATCCAGCCCTTGTCCTTGGCGATCATTTGCTGGCGGCGCTCGATCTCGGCGTCGTAGAACTCCTCGACCTTGCCGCAGGAGGTGCACACCAGGTGGTCGTGGTGCTTGCCCTCGTTGAGCTCGTAGACCGCCTTGCCGCTCTCGAAATGGCTGCGCTCGAGGATGCCGGCCTGCTCGAACTGGGTCAGCACGCGGTACACGGTGGCCAGGCCGATGTCAGAGTGGTCGTTGAGCAGCACGCGGAAGACGTCTTCCGCCGTCATGTGCCTCTGGTTGCCGTTCTGGAAGATCTCGAGGATCTTCAGGCGCGGCAGCGTGGCCTTAAGGCCGGTGTTCTTGAGTTCGTCGATGTTGCCCATGGGTCGTTCCTCCGCCGGCCTGGCGGGAGAGGCCCGCCGGGGGCCAGCCGCTACAATGATTCGATCATATCGCCCAACCTTTTCCCCATGCTTGCCATTCCCCAACGCCGCCATTGGCTGCTGTTCGGCGCCGTCGCCGTGAGCTTGAGCCTGGGCGCCTGCAGCAGTGTCGGCGACAGCGCCCGCGGTGCACTGACTGCGGTCACCCCCTACAAGGTCGAGGTGGTGCAGGGCAATTTCGTGTCCAAGGAGCAGGTCGAGGCGCTCAAGCCCGGCATGTCGCGCCAGCAGGTGCGCGAAATCCTGGGCACCTCGCTCCTGGCCGACGTCTTCCACTCCAACCGCTGGGACTACGTGTTCACGATTCGGCGCCAGGGCGTCGAGGCCCAGCAACGCCGCCTGACCCTCTATTTCAACGGCGAGGCGCTCGAGCGCTTCGAAGGCGACCCGATGCCGAGCGAGGAAGAATTCGTCGCCCAGCTCGACACCCGCAAGCGCCGGGGCTCGGTGCCGCCGCTCGAGGCAACCGAAGACCAGCTCAAGAAGTTCGATCCGCCCAAGGAAAAACCGGCGGACAGCCAACCGGCCCCTGCAGAGCGGCCGCAGCCGCCGTTGCCGGCGGCCTACCCTCCGCTCGAATCGACGCGCTGAGCGGGCCCTTCGGCCGGAACCCCCGGCCCGCCCGCTCCTTTCCGTTTTCCCGCATTTCCAGAGGTTGAAACGCGTGACCGACTCTTCCGCTCCCCTTCTTCCCCTGCGGCGCATCGCCATCGCGGGCGCTTCCGGCCGCATGGGCCACATGCTGATCGAGGCCGTGCGCGAGGCCCCCGACTGCCGGCTGGCCGGAGCGCTCGATGTCGCCGGCAGCGCGGCGATCGGCACCGACGCGGCCGCCTTCCTCGGCTTCACGAGCGGGGTGCCGATCGTCTCGGAGTTGCGCAGCGGCCTGGCCGATGCGCAGGTGCTGATCGACTTCACGCGGCCCGAAGGCACGCTGGCGCACCTGGCGGTGTGCCGCGAGCTCGGCGTCCAGATGGTGATCGGCACCACCGGCCTCAGCGAGGCCCAGAAGGCCGAGATCGCCGACGCCGCCAAGGACATCGCGATCATGATGGCGCCCAACATGAGCGTCGGGGTCAACGTCACCTTCAAGCTGCTCGAAATGGCGGCCAAGGCGCTTTCCACCGGCTACGACATCGAGATCATCGAAGCCCACCACCGCCACAAGGTCGACGCCCCCTCGGGCACCGCCCTGAAGATGGGCGAGGTCATCGCCGGCGCGCTGGGCCGCGATCTCAAGGAGTGCGCAGTCTACGCGCGCGAGGGCATCACGGGCGAGCGCGACCCGTCGACCATCGGCTTCTCGGCGATCCGCGGCGGCGACATCGTGGGCGACCACACCGTGCTGTTCGCCGGCACCGGCGAGCGCATCGAGATCACCCACAAGTCGGCCAGCCGCGCGACCTATGCGCAGGGCAGCCTGCGCGCGGTGCGCTTCCTGGCCGGC
Organism: Variovorax sp. P4_B11; assembly: GCF_056402355.1. NCBI lineage: Bacteria > Pseudomonadati > Pseudomonadota > Betaproteobacteria > Burkholderiales > Comamonadaceae > Variovorax > Variovorax sp. P4_B11. Next base: position 137,733 of record NZ_JBFUHO010000010.1, on the reverse strand, counting down.
CAGAAGGCGGGCCTGTTCGACATGTTCGACGTCCTCGGCCTGCGCTGAGCTCCGGATGAGCGCCGCGCCGGGCCGCCCCAAGCAAGCTCGCACCCCCTCGGGGGGCAGCGAGGACACGCAGTGCCGAGCGTGGGGGCTCCAATGAGCGCCGCGCCGGGCCGCCCCAAGCAAGCTCGCACCCCCTCGGGGGGCAGCGAGGACACGCAGTGCCGAGCGTGGGGGCCCGTGTGACTCTTCTGGAGCTGCTCCGCCACGGCGACGGCGTCAGCCGCTCGGTGGCGGTGCTGCTGCTCGCGATGTCGGTGGGCAGCTGGGTCGTGATTCTCTGGAAGGCCTGGCTGCTGCGCGGCGGCACGCGCGACGTGCTGCGCAGCATCGCGGCCTTCTGGCAGTCGGCCACGCTGCAGGACGCGGAAGCGCGCCTGCGGCCTTTCGACCGGGCGGCGCTGGTGCTGCCGGCGGTGCGCGCGATCAACAAGCTGGCGCTGCAGGCCGAGGCTTCGACGCTCGGCGGCCGGGTCGACCGGGCCCAGCGCGTCACGCGGATCCTGCGCGACGCCCTCCACGCGGCGCTGCGGCGGCTGCAGGCCGGGCAGATCCTGCTGGCCACGGTCGGCGCCACGGCGCCCTTCGTCGGCCTGCTCGGCACTGTCTGGGGCATCTACGGCGCATTGGTCGGCATCGCCGCCGAGACCGGCGGCTTCACCATCGACAAGGTGGCCGGCCCGGTCGGCGAGGCGCTGATCATGACGGCCTTCGGCCTGGCGGTCGCGATTCCGGCCGTGCTGGCCTACAACGTCTTCGGCCGGATGGTCGGCCGCATCGAGGCCGAGCTCGAGGGCTTCGCCCACGACCTGCTCGGCATGCTGGGCGAACCTGCGCCGCGCGAAGCCCCGCTGCCGCCCGCACGGCCGATGCCGGCTTAGGCGGCAGAGAGCCCGCATGGCCTTCGGTCGCACCTCGCTCGGCAGCAGCGCAAGCGGCGGCCGCTCGACCGGCGCCGGCGGCCAGCGGCCGCTGTCGGACATCAACGTCACGCCGCTGGTCGACGTGATGCTGGTGCTGCTGGTGATCTTCATCATCACCGCGCCGCTGATGGCGAGCTCGATCAAGCTCGACCTGCCGCGCACCGACGCCGGCCAGTCCAGCGACACGCCCAAGTTCGTCACGCTGGTGGTCGATGCGGCGGGCAAGGTGTACCTGAACGACCAGCCGGTGACGACGGAGGAACTGGCTGCGGGCCTGTCGAAGGCGGCCGCCGCCAACCGCGACACCGAGGTGCAATTGCGCGCCGACCAGACCGTGCCCTATGGCAAGGTGGTCGAGCTGATGGGCATCGCGAACAAGGCTGGATTGAACCGCATCGGGTTCGTCACCGAGGCGCCGCCGCAGAAGCCGTAGCCGGTTCAGCTGTCGCTGTCGGGCCCAGGGCCACCGGTCGCGTGTGCCAGATCTCGTGCGCGTACTGCGCAATGGTGCGGTCCGACGAGAACTCGCCCATGCCCGCCACGTTCAGGATGGCCATCCGCGTCCAGGCGTCGGCATCGCGGTACAGCGCGTCGACCTTGCCCTGGGCCTCGATGTAGCTCGCGTAGTCGGCCAGCAGCAGGTAGTGGTCGCCCCAACTGACCAGCGCGTCGAAGATTTGCTGGTAGCGTGCCGGCTCGGTGGGCGAGAACAGGCCATCGCGGATGCTGTCCAGGGTGCGCTGGAGTTCCGGGTCGGCCTCGTAGATGCCGCGCGGGTGGTAGCCGCTGGCCCGGATGTCGGCGACTTCGGGCGTGGTGTTGCCGAAGATGAAGAAGTTCTCGGCGCCGACGTTGTCGCGCATCTCGACGTTGGCGCCGTCGAGGGTGCCGATGGTCAGCGCGCCGTTGAGCGCGAACTTCATGTTGCCGGTGCCCGAGGCCTCGGTGCCGGCGGTCGAGATCTGCTCCGACAGGTCGGCCGCCGGCATGATGACCTCGGCCAGGCTGACGCTGTAGTTCGGCAGGAACACCACCTTCAGCAGCTTGCCGACCCGCGGGTCCTCGTTGATGACCCTGGCCACGTCGTTGATCAGCCGGATCACCAGCTTGGCCATCTGGTAGGCCGAGGCGGCCTTGCCGGCGAACACGATCACGCGCGGCACGTGGCCGGCGTCCGGCTCCGCGAGGATGCGGTGGTAGCGCGTGACCACGTGCAGCACGTTGAGCAGCTGCCGCTTGTACTCGTGCATGCGCTTGACCTGGACGTCGAACATCGCGTCGGTGTCGATGTCGATGCGCAGGTGCTCGTCGATCCAGTTGGCCAGCCGCAGCTTGTTCTCGCGCTTGGCGTGGCGGAAGGCGCGCACGAAGGCCGGCTGCTGCGCCATCGGCCGCAGCGCTTCGAGCTGCGTCAGATCGCGCCGCCAGCCGCGGCCGATGCGTGCGTCCAGCAGCGCGGCCAGCGGCGGATTGGCCTGCGCCAGCCAGCGGCGCGGCGTCACGCCGTTGGTCTTGTTGTTGAAGCGCTCGGGGAAGAGCCTGTTGAAGTCGGCAAAGATCGATTGCTTCATGAGCTCCGAATGCAGCCCCGAGACGCCGTTGACCGAGTGGCTGGCGAGCACCGCCACGTAGGCCATGCGCACCCGTCGTTCGCCCGATTCGTCGATCAGCGAGAGCCGCCGCAGCAGCTCGACGTCGTGCCCGTGCGCCTGTGTGATTTCGGCCAGGAAGCGCGAGTTGATGTCGAACAGGATCTGCAGGTGGCGCGGCAGGATGCGGCCGAACATCTCGACCGGCCAGGTCTCGAGCGCCTCGTGCATCAGCGTGTGGTTGGTGTAGCTGAAGACCTTCTGCGTATGGGCCCAGGCGGCGTCCCAGGGCAGGTCGTGCTCGTCGATCAGGAGCCGCATCAGCTCGGGCACCGCCAGCACCGGGTGGGTGTCGTTGAGGTGGATGCTGACCTGGTCGGGCAGGGCGTCGAAGTCGGTGTGGTTGCGCAGGTAGCGGTGCAGCAGGTCCTGCACGCTGGCGCTGACGAAGAAGTACTCCTGGTGCAGGCGCAGCTCTCGGCCGGAGGGCGTCGAGTCGTCGGGGTAGAGCACGCGCGAGACGTTCTCCGAATGGTTCTTGCTCTCCACCGCCTCCATGTAGTTGCCGCGGTTGAAGGCCGAGAGGTCGATCTCCTCGGTCGCCTTGGCCGACCACAGGCGCAGCGTGTTGGTGGCTTGCGTGCCGTAGCCCGGGATGATGGTGTCGTAGGCCATCGCGAGCACGTCGTGGGTGTCGACCCAGTTGGCCGCGCCATAGGGCGCGTTCTTGCCCTCGCGCCGCTGCAGGTGGCCGCCGAAGCGCACCCGGAAGCTCACTTCGGGGCGCTGGAACTCCCACGGGTTGCCGCGCGTGAGCCAGTAGTCGGGCTGCTCGACCTGCTGGCCGTCGACGATGCGCTGGCGGAACATGCCGTATTCGTAGCGGATGCCGTAGCCCATGCCCGGCACGCCGAGCGTGGCCATCGAGTCGAGGAAGCAGGCGGCGAGCCGGCCGAGGCCGCCGTTGCCCAGGGCGGCATCGGGCTCGCGCTCGGACAGCGCCTGGATGTCGACGCCGAAGTCGGCCAGCGCCTGCCTGACCGTCTCCTGCAGCTCGAGCGCCAGCAGCGCGTTGGTGAAGGTGCGCCCGATCAGGAACTCCATCGACATGTAGTAGACGCGCTTGAGCTTCTGCGCGTACTGCGCGCGCGTGGTGCCCATCCAGCGCTCGACCAGCTGGTCGCGCACCGCCAGCGCGGTGGCGTGCAGCCAGTCGTCGGGGCTGGCCGCGAACGGGTCCTTGCCGACCGCATAGATGAGCTTGTTGGCGACCGCGCGCTTGAAGGCTGCGACGTCGCGATCGGGATGGTCGTACTTGAAGTCTTCGATGGTCATGGGGGTTGGGATGGGCGTGGGTTCAGGGCTTCGGCATAGACGCCGAGGTATTGCGCGGCGGCGCTGCCCCAGTCGGCGGGGCGGCGCATGGCGCTGGCGCGGACGGCGCGCCAGTCGGCCGGGCGCCGGTAGAGCGCGAAGGCGCGGCGCACCGCGCGCGCATAGCCTTCGGTTCCGAACGCGTCGAAGGAAAAGCCGGTGGCGTCGCCGCTGGCCATGTCCTCGAGCGTGGCGTCGACCACCGTGTCGGCAAGGCCGCCGACCCGGTGCACCAGCGGCAGGCAGCCGTACTTGAGCCCGTACATCTGGGTCAGCCCGCAGGGCTCGAAGAGCGAGGGCACGAGCGTGACGTCGCCGGCGCCGAACAGCCGGTGCGCGGTCGCCTCGCTGTAGCCCAGCGTGACGCTGACCGACTGCGGTGCATCGGCCGCGCGCTGCCTGAAGGCCGCCTCGAGCCAGGCATCGCCGCTGCCGAGCAAGGCCAGCTGGCCGCCCTGGGCCAGCAGCGCATCGAGGCCCTCGAGCACCAGGTGCAGGCCTTTCTGTTCGGTCAGCCGGCTGACCAGCACGAACAGCGGCGCGTCGTGCTGCGGCGCCAGGCCGAGTTCGTCCTGCAGCGCCGCCTTGTTGCGGGTCTTGCCGACCAGGCGGCGCAAGTCGAATCGGTGCGGGATCAGCGCATCGGTGGCCGGATTCCAGACCTGGTCGTCGACCGCGTTGAGGATGCCGCTGAGCGCGTCCGCGCGGCTGCGCAGCAGGCCGTCGAGGCCGAAGCCCTGTTCGGGCGTCTGGATCTCGCGCGCGTAGGTCGGGCTCACGGTCGTGAGGCGGTCGGCGAAGCACAGGCCGCCCTTTATGAACGAGAGCTGGCCGTGGTATTCGAGGCCGTTGATCGAGAAGGCCGCGGCCGGCAGGCCCAGTTCGGCGAAATGCGAGGCCGCGAACAGTCCCTGGTAGGCCAGGTTGTGGATGGTGAACACGCTGCCGACCTTCGGGCCGTGGCCGCGTGGCGCGAAGGCCATGTAGGCCGGCGCCAGTGCCGCGTGCCAGTCGTGCGCATGCACGATCTCCGGCCGCCAGGCGGCGTCGAGTCCCTGGGCCAGCTGCGCCGCGGCCCAGCCGAGCAGCGCGAAGCGCCGGTGGTTGTCGCTGTAGGGCTGTCGGCGCGGGTCCTCGTAGGGATTGCCGGGACGGTCGTAGAGCGCCGGCGCGTCGATGATGTAGATGGCCGTGTCGGGCGCGCCGGCGGTCGCGATTCGCCCGAGCAGCAGCTGCGCGCGCTCGCCCCAGGGCGCGGTCAGTTCGGCCACCGGCACAGCGTCGGCGACGCCGGAAAGGATCGCCGGGAAGCCCGGCAGCAGCACGCGCGCTTCCTGCCCGGCGGCCATCAGCGCCAGCGGCAGTGCACCGGCGATGTCGGCCAGCCCTCCGGTCTTGAGCAGGGGGAAGATTTCGGCGCTGACCTGGAGGATCCTCATCGTTCTCAGGGCGCCAGCCGCTTCAGCATCTCGCGCGTCACCAGCACCACGCCGCCTTCGGTGCGCTCGAAGCGCGCGGCATCGGCCACCGGGTCCTCGCCGATCACCATGTCGTCCGGGATCACGCAGGCGCGGTCGATCACGACCTTGTTCAGCCGGCAGCCGCGGCCGACCTCCACGTCCGGCAGCAGGACCGCCTCGTTGACCTCGCAGAAGGAATGGATGCGCACGCCCGAGAACAGCACCGAACTGCTGACCTTGGAGCCCGAGACGATGCAGCCGCCCGAGACGATGGTGTTGACCGTCATCCCGTGCTTGCCGTCGCGGTCGAGCACGAACTTGGCCGGCGGCAGCTGCCGCTGGTAGGTCCAGATGGGCCAGTCGGTGTCATAGATGTCGAGCTCGGGAGTGATCGAGGCCAGGTCGAGGTTGGCTGCCCAGAATGCATCAATCGTGCCCACGTCGCGCCAGTAGGCGTTGGCGCCGGGCCCGCGGCTGGCGCGGGTCACGCAGGACATGCCGAAAGGATGGGCCAGCGCCCGGCCCTCGGCGACCGCGCGCGGAATGATGTCCTTGCCGAAGTCGTGGCTCGAATCGGGGTTGGCGTTGTCTTCCTCGAGCAGCCGGTAGAGGTATTCGGAATCGAAGACGTAGATGCCCATGCTGGCCAGCGCGATGTCGGGGTTGCCCGGCATGGCCGGCGGATCGGCGGGCTTCTCGAGGAAGGCGGTGATCTTGCGGTCGTCGTCGATCGCCATCACGCCGAAGGCCGTGGCCTCCATGCGCGGCACCTCGATGCAGCCGACGGTGCAGCCGCGGCCGCTGGCGACGTGGTCGATCAGCATGATCGAGTAGTCCATCTTGTAGATGTGGTCGCCGGCCAGCACCACCACGTAGTCGTGCGGCGTCGACCGGGTCTGGATGATGTCGAGGTTCTGGTAGACCGCGTCGGCCGTGCCGCGGTACCAGTGCTCGTCGCCGACCCGCTGCTGGGCCGGCAGCACGTCGACCATCTCGTTGAGTTCGGCGCGCAGGAAGCTCCAGCCGCGCTGCAGGTGGCGCATCAGCGAGTGCGACTTGTACTGCGTCACCACCGCCATCCGCCGGATGCCCGAGTTGAGGCAGTTCGACAGCGCGAAGTCGATGATGCGGAACTTGCCGCCGAAGTAGACCGCCGGTTTGGCTCGCCGGTCGGTGAGCTGCTTGAGCCGGGAGCCGCGGCCGCCGGCCAGCACCAGCGCGATGGTGCGGCGAACGAGTTGGTGGGCCTGCAGGGTGGGTTGCGCGACATCGTCCATCGGTTGCCTCCATTGGTTTTCTCGGTGATTCCAGCCTAGCACCGCGGTGCGCGAAGTGTCATGTTCTTGCGACCCAGAGGCTGCCGCGGGGCAGTGTCCGGGTGGGGTGGAAGGATTCGGCGGCCGCCGCGTCGACGGCCGGGTCGCTGGCCAGCCGGTGCGTCCAGCGTCCCGGCGGCAGGGTGAATTCGACGTCGGCGCCGCCGGCGTTCAGCAGCAGCAGCCAGCTCGGAGCCGGCGCCGGCGCCTCGAACAGGATCGCCAGCGCATGACGGTCGCCGCGCTGCCAGTCCTCGCTGCGCATGGCGTGGCCTTCGGGCGCCAGCCAGCGCAGCGCGGTCGCGCCCGTTGCGGGCTCGGCCGGCCACCATCGCGTGCTGCGCAGGGGTTCGGCCTCGCGGCGCAGCGCCAGCAGGCGCGCGATGTAGGCGGCCATGCCGGCGTCGGCGCGCGCCCAGTCCAGCCAGGTCGTGGTGTTGTCCTGGCAATAGGCGTTGTTGTTGCCGCGCTGGGTATGGCCGATCTCGTCGCCGGCCAGCAGCATCGGCGTGCCCTGGGAGAGCAGCAGCACCGCCAGCAGCACGCGCTGCAGGCGTCGGCGCTCGGCCAGCACCCGCGGGTCGTTGGTGTCGCCCTCGACGCCGCAGTTGCGGCTCAGGTTGTGGCTGCTGCCGTCGCGGTTGCCTTCGCCGTTGGCAAGGTTGTGGCGTTCGCTGTAGCTCAGCAGGTCGCGCAGGGTGAAGCCGTCGTGCGCGGTGATGAAGTTGACGCTGGCGCTCGGGGCGCGGCCGTTGCGCTTGAAATCGTCGCTCGAGGCCGTGAAGCGATGCGCGAATTCGCCGACGGCCTCGCAGCGCCGCAGCCAGAAGCCGCGCTGGGCATCGCGGAAGCGGTCGTTCCATTCGAGCCAGCCGGGCGGGAACTCGCCCAGCCGGTAGCCGCCCGGGCCGATGTCCCAGGGTTCGGCGATCAACAGCGTGCGCGACAGCACAGGGTCCTGCGCGATCGCCGCGAGGAAGGGCGCGCGCGGGTCGAAATGGCCGTCGGCGCCGCGTGCCAGCACCGGCGCGAGGTCGAAGCGGAAGCCGTCGACGCCGAGTTCGCAGACCCAGTAGCGCAGGCTGTCCATGACCAGCTGCAGCACGCGCGGTTCGGCCAGGTTCAGGCAATTGCCGCAGCCGGTCCAGTTCTGGTAAGCCGCGCGGTCGTCGGGGCGCAGGTGGTAGTAGAGCGCGTTGTCGATGCCGCGCAGGCTCAGCGTCGGCCCCAGCGCGTCGGTCTCGGCGCTGTGGTTGTAGACCACGTCGATCACCAGCTCCATGCCGCGCGCGTGCACTGCGTCGGCCAGGGCGCGGAACTCGCTCGCCGGCGTGCTGCCGGGGCGGCCGCTCCAGTAGCGCACTTCGGGCGCGAACCAGCCGATCGAGCTGTAGCCCCAGTAGTTGCCGAGGCCCTGCGCGAGCAGGCGCGACTCGTCGGCGCGCTGCTGGACCGGCATCAGGCTCAGCGTGGTGACGCCGAGGCGCTCGAGATGGTCGAGCACCGCCGGCTCCGCGAGGCCGGCATAGCTGCCGCGCAAGCCCTCGGGAACGTCCGGATGCAGGCGGGTCTGGCCACGCACGTGGACTTCGTAGAGCACGCGGTCGCCGGCCGGGATGCGGCTGTGCCCGGGCGGTGCCGCGGGCAGTGGCGCCGCGACGCGGGCCTTGAGCGCGATCGCCGCGTTGTCCCGGGTGTCGCGCCGCTCCGGGTGCGCAGGGTCGTGGCCCAGGAACAGGTCTTCGCCGCCGTAGCGGCCCACGATCTCGCGGGCGTAGGGGTCCAGCAGCAGCTTGGCGGGATTGAAGCGCAGGCCTTCGCGGGGCGCCCACGGACCATGGACCCGCCAGCCGTAGACCAGGCCCGGTCGGGCGCTCGGCAGGCGGGTGTGCCAGACGCCGTCGGTGCAGGCGCTCAGCTTGAGGCGCTGCTGTTCGTGCGCGCCGCTGCTGTCCAACAGGCACAGCTCGACCGCCGTGGCGTTCGGCGCGGCGAGCGCGAAATTGACGCCTTCGGGGCTCGGCGTGGCGCCCAAGGGCAGGGGCGTGCCGTCGATCATGCGCGGCACCCCGGCCTCACGCGAGCACCCACATCAAGGTTCCCAAGGGCGGCACCGAGATCACCATCGACCGGGCCCGGCCATGCCAGGGCACGGGTTCGCTCGCGATCGGCCCGTTGCCGACGCCGCTGCCGCCGTACACGGCGTTGTCGGTGTTGATGAGTTCGCGGTAGGTGCCCTCCGCGGGCACCCCCAGCCGATAGCCGATCCGCGGAACCGGCGTGAAATTGCACACCGCCAGCACGAAGCGGCCGTCGCGCGCTCGCCGCACGAAGGAGAACACCGAATGGTCCGCGTCGTCATGGCAGATCCACTCGAAGCCCTCGGTCTCGCAGTCGAGTTCGTGCAGCGCCGGGAAGTGGCGGTAGACGTTGTTGAGGTCGCGCACCAGCCGCCGAATGCCCTGGTGCGCCGGCTGTTCGAGCAGGTGCCAGTCGAGGCTGTGGTCCGCGTTCCATTCCGCGAACTGGGCGAATTCGCCGCCCATGAACAGCAGCTTCTTGCCCGGGTAGGCCCACAGGTAGCCATAGAGGTTGCGCAACCCGGCGAACTTCTGCCAGTTGTCGCCGGGCATGCGGCCGATCATCGAGCCCTTGCCGTGCACCACCTCGTCGTGCGACAGCGGCAGCACGAAGTTCTCGCTGAAGGCGTACATCAGGCCGAAGGTGATGCGCTGGTGATGGTGCTTGCGATAGACCGGGTTGATGCCGGCGTAGGCCAGCGTGTCGTTCATCCAGCCCATGTTCCACTTGTAGTGGAAGCCGAGGCCGCCGTTCTCGGGCGGCCGCGTGACGCCGGGGAAGCTGGTCGACTCCTCGGCCAGGGTCACGGCGCCCGGCCGCTCGACGCCGACCACGCGGTTCATGCGGCGCAGGAACTCGATCGCCTCCAGGTTCTCGCGGCCGCCGAGCGCGTTGGGCACCCATTCGCCGGCCTTGCGGCTGTAGTCGCGGTAGAGCATCGAAGCCACCGCGTCGACCCGCAGGCCGTCGACGCCATAGCGCTCGAGCCAGTAGAGCGCGTTGCCGACCAGGTAGTTGCGTACCTCGGTCCGCGCGAAGTTGAAGATCAGCGTCTGCCAGTCGTTGTGGAAGCCCTCGCGCGGGTCGGCGTACTCGTAGAGCGCGGTGCCGTCGAAGTTCGCGAGGCCGTGCGCGTCGGTCGGGAAGTGTGCCGGCACCCAGTCGAGGATCACGCCGAGCCCGGCCGCATGCGCGGCCTCGACGAAATGGCGGAAATCGCCCGGCGTGCCGAAGCGCGAGGTCGGCGCGTAGAGGCCGATCGGCTGATAGCCCCAGGAGCCGTCGAAGGGATGTTCGCTGACCGGCAGCAGTTCGATGTGGGTGAAACCCATGTCGCGCGCGTAAGGCACCAGGGTGTCGGCCAGCTCGCGGTAGTCGAGCCATTCGTGGCCGTTCTTGCGCCGCCAGGAGCCGAGATGAACCTCGTAGATGCTGACCGGGGCGTCGCGGCCATTGGCTTCGGCGCGTCCGGGCGGCAGACGGACCGGCGCCGGCAGGGGCTGCACCACGCAGGCGGTGTCGGGCCGCAGCCGGGCCGAGAAGCCGAAGGGATCGGCCTTGCGCAGCACCTGGCCCTGCGCCGACAGGATCTCGAATTCGTAGCTGTCGCCGGGCGCCACGTGGGGCGCGAAGATCTCCCAGACACCGCATTCGCGGCGCAGCCGCATCATGTGGCGGCGGCCGTCCCATTGATTGAAGTCGCCGACCACCGAGACCCGGCGCGCGTTCGGCGCCCAGACCGCGAAGGCGACGCCGCGCACGCCGCCGATTTCGCGCAGGTGGGCGCCGAGCTGTTCGTAGGGCCGCAGGTGCGTGCCTTCGGCCAGCAGCCAGACATCGGTTTGGCCCAGCACCGGCGGGAAGCGATAGGGGTCCTCGAGCGCCGACTTGTGCGCGCCCCAGTCGACTTCGAAGCGATAGCCGAGCCGGGCCTGCGAGGCCGGCACCAAGGCGGCGAAAAGATCGGTGTCGCCCTGGCGGTCGAGTTCGGCCAGCGGCCAGCCCGAGCCCGAGTGCAGCACCGCGACGGACTGGGCGCCGGGCAGCAGCGCGCGCACCCACAAGCCCTCGTCCGTCTGGTGCGGACCGAGCACGGCGAACGGGTCGCCATGCTCGGCGCGCATCAAGGCACGGACTTCGGCGTCAGGCAGCATGCAGGGGCTCTCCCATGAAAACGCCGAAAGGCGGCAGCGCGAGTGCGCGGCCATCGAGCTCGGCGCTGGCGAACGGTGATCCGGCCAGCGGCTGCAGGGCCTGCGCCAACTGCAGCGTCGCCGGCGTGTCTGACAGATTGAACACCGCCTGCAGCGCCTTGTCACCCTCGCGCCGTTCGAGCCACAGCAAGGGCTCGGGCGCCTCGAGGAATTTCATGCGGCCGGTGCGCAGCAACGGCTGCGTGCGGCGCCAATGCAGCAGTGCCCGGCTGTAGTGCAGCATCGACTGCGGGTCGCCGGCCTGCTGGTCGATGGCCAGCGCCAGGTGGGCCTCCGGCACCGGCAGCCAGGGCAGGCCGTCGGTGAAGCCGCCGTGGGGCTGGTCGGACCGCCACGGCATCGGCGTGCGGCAGCCGTCGCGGCCCTTGAACTCGGGCCAGAAGGCGCGGCCGTACGGGTCCTGCAACAGCTCGAACGGCACCTCGGCCTCGGGCAGGCCGAGCTCCTCGCCCTGGTAGACGCTGGCACTGCCCCGCAGCGACAGCAGCAGCGCCAGCCAGAGCCGGTCGCGCCGGGTGTCGACCGAGCCGGCGGCGTTCCAGCGGCTGGCCACGCGCGGCACATCGTGGTTGGAGACCGCCCAGCAGCCCCAGCCGTCGGTCTTGTCGAGGGCCCTGTCCAGCGCCTCGACCTGGGTCTGCAGGTGGCGCGCGCTGTGCTCGCTGGTCAGGAGGCTGAAGCTGTAGGCCAGGTGCAGCCGCTTGTCGCGTTCGGTGTAGCGGGCCATCACGGGCGGCGCGTCCTCGTCGCCGACCTCGCCCAGCGCGACCGCGCCGTAACCGTCGAGCAGCCGGCGCAAGCGTTCGAGGAACAGCAGGTTCTCGGGCTGGCTCTTGTCGTACAGGTGCTGCTGCATCGCATAGGGGTTGTCGGCCCGCACCGTGCTGACCTCGCCGCCGTTCGCGGGCGGGTTGTCGCGCAATTGCGCATCGTGGAATTGGTGGTTGCAGGCGTCGAAGCGGAAGCCGTCCACCCCGCGCTCGCACCAGAACTTCACCTCTCCGAGCAGCGCCTCCTGCACTGCCGGGCAATGGAAATTCAGGTCGGGCTGCTCGGCCAGGAAGCTGTGCAGGTAGTACTGGCGCCGGCGCGAATCCCATTGCCAGGCCGAACCGCCGAATACCGACAGCCAATTGTTGGGCGGCGTGCCGTCGGGGCGGGGGTCGGCCCAGACGTACCAGTCGGCCTGCGGGTTGTCGCGGCCGGCGCGGCTGGCCGCGAACCACGCATGCTGGTCGGAGGTGTGGGACAGGACCTGGTCGATGATGATCTTCAGGTCGAGCCCGTGGGCCCGGGCCAGCAGGGCGTCGAAGTCCTGCAGGGTGCCGAAGGTCGGGTCGACCGCACGGTAGTCGGACACGTCGTAGCCGAAATCCTTCATCGGCGAGCGGAAGAAGGGGGAGATCCAGATCGCGTCCACCCCCAGCCTGGCCACGTGGTCCAGGGTGCCCGTGATCCCCGGCAGGTCGCCGATGCCATCGCCGTTGCTGTCCATGAAGCTGCGCGGGTAGATCTGGTAGATCACCGCGCCTCGCCACCAGTCGTTGACCATGCGTGCCCCTCGGGTATGCAAATCATTGTGGCATGCGAGAACTGGGCCATCGCCGTACCCGCGATAATTCGCCTTCCCGGCCGCCTGGCGCCGGGTCGTTGCCGAGTGCCAAGAGTGCCCATGAACCCCAGCTACAAACCCGCCGATGTCGAGTCCGCCGCCCAGGCCCACTGGACCGCGGCCGATGCCTACCGCGTGACCGAGGACGCGCGCAAGAAGAAATACTACGCCTGCTCCATGCTGCCTTACCCCAGCGGCAAGCTGCACATGGGCCACGTGCGCAACTACACGATCAACGACATGCTCACGCGCTACCTGCGCATGAGCGGATACAACGTGCTGATGCCGATGGGTTGGGACGCCTTCGGCCTGCCGGCCGAGAACGCCGCGCTTAAAAACGGCGTTCCACCGGCGAAATGGACCTACGAGAACATCGGCTACATGAAGGGCCAGCTCCAGGCGATGGGCCTGGCGATCGACTGGAGCCGCGAGATCGCCACCTGCGACCCGAGCTACTACAAGTGGAACCAGTGGCTGTTCCTGAAGATGCTCGCCAAGGGCATTGCCTACCGCAAGACCCAGGTGGTCAACTGGGACCCGGTCGACCAGACCGTTCTGGCCAACGAGCAGGTGATCGACGGCAAGGGCTGGCGCACCGGCGCCACCGTCGAGCGGCGCGAGATCCCGGGCTACTACCTCAAGATCAGCGACTACGCCGAGGAACTGCTCGAGCACACCCAGCACAAGCTGCCGGGCTGGCCCGAGCGCGTCAGGCTGATGCAGGAGAACTGGATCGGCAAGAGCGAAGGCCTGCGCTTCGCCTTCACGCACAAGATCAAGGACGACAAGGGCCACCTGATCCAGGGCGGCCGCATGTACGTCTTCACGACCCGTGCCGACACCATCATGGGCGTGACCTTCTGCGCCGTGGCGCCCGAGCATCCGCTGGCCGCCCATGCCGCGAAGTCCAACCCCAAGGTCGCGGCCTTCATCGCCGAGTGCAAGGGCGGCGGCACCACCGAGGCCGAGCTCGCCACGCAGGAGAAGAAGGGCGTCCCCACCGGCCTCACCGTGACCCACCCGATCACCGAGGAGCCGATCCCGGTCTGGGTCGGCAACTACGTGCTGATCAACTACGGCGACGGCGCCGTGATGGGGGTGCCGGCGCACGACGAGCGCGACTTCGCCTTCGCCAACAAGTACGGCATCGAGATCATCCAGGTCGTGCTGGTCGACGACGAGCCGCACTTCGACTACCACCGCTGGCAGGACTGGTACGGCGACAAGCAGCGCGGCGTGACCATCAATTCCGACAACTTCAGCGGCATGCACTACCCGGAGGCGGTCAAGGCGGTGGCCCATGCGCTGGGCCAGAAGGGCCTGGGCGAGACGCAGACCACCTGGCGCCTGCGCGACTGGGGCGTGAGCCGCCAGCGCTACTGGGGCACGCCGATCCCGATCATCCATTGCGAGGCGCACGGCGCGGTGCCGGTGCCCGAGAAGGACCTGCCGGTCGTCCTGCCGACCGATTGCGTGCCCGACGGCTCGGGCAATCCGCTGGCCAAGCACGAAGGCTTCCATGCCGGCGTCGTCTGCCCGGTCTGCGGCAAGCCCGCGCGGCGCGAGACCGACACGATGGACACCTTCGTCGACAGTGCGTGGTACTTCATGCGCTACTGCGATCCGAAGAGCGACGACGCCATGGTGGCCGACGGCGCCAAGTACTGGATGCCGATGGACCAGTACATCGGCGGCATCGAGCACGCGATCCTGCACCTGCTCTACGCCCGCTTCTGGACCAAGGTGATGCGCGACCTCGGCTTGGTGAAGGTCGACGAGCCCTTCAGCAAGCTGCTGACGCAGGGCATGGTGCTGAACCACATCTTCTTCCGGCGTGGCGAAAAGGGCGGCAAGGAGTACTTCCCGCCTGCCGAGGTCACGCCGGTGCTCGACGCCCAGGGACGCATCACGGGCGGCACGCTGGCCGACGGCACGCGGGTGGAGTACGGCGGCGTCGGCAAGATGGGCAAGACCGAGCGCAACGGCGTCGATCCGCAGGACCTGATCGAGAAGTACGGCGCCGACACCGCGCGCCTCTACACCATGTTCACCGCGCCGCCGGAGGCGACGCTGGAGTGGAACGACGCCGCGGTCGAGGGCAGCTACCGCTTCCTGCGCCGGGTCTGGAACTTCGGCGTCGCGCAGCATGCGGCGGCGGCGGCCGAGGCCGGCGCGGCTGCGGCCGGCCAGCCCGTGTTCGGCAAGAACGCCAAGGCGCTGCGCCATGAAGTCCACACGGTGCTGCGCCAGATCGACTACGACTACCAGCGCATGCAATACAACACGGTGGTGTCGGGCGCGATGAAGCTGCTCAATGCCCTCGAGGGCTTCAAGCCGGCCGCGGCCGACGCCGGCGATCGCGCCGCCGTGCGCGAGGGCTTCGGCATCCTGCTGCGCTGCCTCTACCCGGCGACGCCGCACATCGCGCATCAGCTCTGGCAGCAGCTCGGCTACGACAAGGACCAGGGCGACCTGCTCGATGCGTCCTGGCCGACGGTCGATGTCAGCGCGCTCGCGCAGGACGAGATCGAGCTGATGCTGCAGATCAACGGCAAGCTGCGCGGCTCGCTGCGCGTGCCGGCCGCGGCCAGCAAGCCGGAGATCGAGAAGATCGCGCTGGCCTGCGAAGCCTTCGTGCAGCACGCCCCAGGCGCGGCCGCCAAGCGCGTGATCGTGGTGCCGGGCCGGCTGGTCAACGTGGTGCTATGAGCCGGGCGATCGGACGCTCGCCGCTGCCGCGGCGCGGTTTTCTGGCGGTCGCGGCTGCGCTGGCGCTGGCGGGCTGCGGCTTCGAATTGCGCAAGGCGCCGACCTTTGCCTTCAAGAGCATCGCCGTGACGGGCACTTCCCCGTTCTCGAACTACCTGCGGCGGCAGCTCAAGGCTGCTGGAACCGTGGAGGTGCTGCCCGCAGACCAGGCCGAGAAGGCCGAGGCGGTGCTGGAGCTCCTCGGCGAGAGCCGCAACAACGTCGTGCTGTCGACCACGACCGACGGCCAGGTGCGCGAACTGCAGCTGATCCTGACCCTGCGCTTCAAAGTGCGCGGCCCGGGCGGCAAGGAGCTGCTCGGACCGACGGAGATTCAGCAGTCGCGCGACATCACCTACAACGAGACTGCCGCACTCGCCAAGGAAGGCGAGGCCGAGCTTCTGTACCGCGACATGCAGAACGACATCGCCCAGCAGGTGCTGCGCCGGCTCGCAGCGATCAAATGACGCTCGCCCCCAGGTTGCCCGGCACTGCGTGTCCGGGCGCCCACCCCCTGCCGGGGGCAACACCAGCGGCCCGGCAAAGCCGGTTCCGCGGTGTTTCACCCACGGGCCTGGCTGCGCCGGCCGGCACGCCGGCGCCTTGTCGGTTTTTGGGCTAGGCGCTGATGCAGCTGAATCCTTTGCAACTGGCCGCCCACCTCGCGAAGCGGGTGGCGCCGCTCTATGTCATCCATGGCGACGAGCCGCTGCTGGCGCAGGAAGCTGCCGATGCGATCCGTGCCGCGGCACGTGCCCAGGGCTACACCGAGCGCAGTTCGTACACCGTGGCCGGCGCCCATTTCGACTGGAGCGCGGTGCTGGCGGCCGGCGGCTCGCTGAGCCTGTTCGCAGATCGGCAGATCGTCGAGATCCGGATCCCCTCGGGCAAGCCCGGCAAGGACGGCAGCGCCGCGCTGCAGCAGATCGCCGAGGCCGCGCCCGGCAACGACAGCACGCTCACGCTGGTGCTGCTGCCAAGGCTCGACAAGGCGACCCGGAGCGCGGCTTGGTTCGCTGCACTCGAGACCCATGGCATCAGCCTGCAGATCGATGCCGTCGAGCGTGCCGCGCTGCCGCAGTGGATCGCCCAGCGCCTGGCGCTGCAGGGCCAGCGCGTGAAGGCCGGCGAGGAAGGCCAGCGGACCTTGCAGTTCTTCGCCGACCGGGTCGAGGGGAATTTGCTGGCGGCGCACCAGGAGATCCAGAAGCTCGCGCTGCTGCACCCCGAGGGCGAACTCGGCTGGGAACAGGTCGAGGGCGCGGTCAACAACGTCGCCCGCTACGATGTCTTCAAGCTGTCGGAAGCGGTGCTCGGCGGCAATCCCCAGCGCGTGTCGCGCATGCTCGATGGCCTGCAGGCCGAGGGCGAGGCCGAGGTGCTGGTGCACTACACGCTGGCCGAGGACATCCGGGCACTGAAGCGCGTGAAGGATGCGATGGCGGCCGGCCGGCCGTTGCCGATGGCACTGCGCGAGAACCGCATCTGGGGCCCGCGCGAGCGCGCCTTCGAGCGCGTGCTGCCGCGGCTCGACGACCGGGCATTGGCCCGAATGCTGCGCGCCGCCCACGTGGTCGACGGCATCGTCAAGGGCCTCAAGCAGCCTGACTGGCCGGCCAACGGCTGGCAAGCCCTGCATCGGCTGGCGCTGATGCTGTGCCGCGCCTGCGGACCTAGGGGATGACCCCCCGAAGCGCCTGGCGGCGCCTCCCCCCAAGGGGGGCAACACCAGCGGCCTGGCAAAGCCAGTTCCGCGGTGTTTCACCAACGGGCCTGGCTGCGCCGGCCGTCAAAAGAGACGGCGCCGTACTTTTTTTCGGCTGTGCGCAGCGCGCCCGTTGGTGGGCAGTCGCGGAACCGGCTTTGCCGGGCTGCTGACTGCGCCCCCGGCAGGGGGTGGGCGCCCGGACACGAAGTGCCGGGCAACCTGGGGGCGAGCTACATTCCCCGCCGCCTTTGGACCTCGCGGCACAATCCGGGGATGAATACCTTGAATGTCTCCGAGTACGTCCAGACGCTCGGGCTGCAGGCCAAGCTCGCTTCGGCCCTGATGGCACGGGCGGACGCCGCCACCAAGAACAAGGCGCTGAAGGCGCTGGCGCGCCGGCTGCGCGCCGCCGGCGCGCCGCTGGCCGAGGCCAATGCGAAGGATCTGTCGCGGGCCGAGGGCGCCGGCCTGTCGGCGCCGATGGTCGACCGCCTCAAGCTGACGCCGAAGGTCATCGAGACCGTGGCGCAGGGCTGCGAACAGCTGGCCGCGATGTCCGACGTGATCGGCGAGGTCATCGGCATGCGGCAGCAGCCCAGCGGCATCCGGGTCGGCCAGATGCGGGTGCCGATCGGCGTCTTCGGCATGATCTACGAGAGCCGCCCCAACGTGACCATCGAGGCCGCGAGCCTGGCGATCAAGAGTGGCAACGCGGCGATCCTGCGTGGCGGCTCCGAGGCGATCGAATCGAACAAGGCGCTGGCCCGGCTGGTCGCCGAGTCGCTCGAGGAAGCCGGCCTGCCGGTCGATGCCGTGCAACTGGTCGCCACCACCGACCGCGAGGCCGTGGGCCAGCTGATCGCGATGCCGCAGTTCGTCGACGTCATCATCCCGCGCGGCGGCAAGGGCCTGATCGAGCGCATCAGCCGTGACGCGCGGGTGCCGGTCATCAAGCACCTCGACGGCAACTGCCATGTGTACGTCGACCACACGGCCGAGCTCGACATGGCGCTGAAGATCGTCGACAACGCCAAGACCCAGAAGTACAGCCCCTGCAACGCGGCCGAGGGCCTGCTCGTGGCCTCCTCGATCGCCGAGACCTTCCTGCCCGAGATCGGCGCCATCTTCGCCGCCAAGGGCGTCGAGATGCGCTGCGATCCGGCGGCGGCGCAGATCCTGCGCGCGGACGGCGCGCACCTGCCGGCCGACAAGGTGGTCGATGCGGTCGAATCGGACTGGTCCGAGGAATACCTGGCCGCGGTCATCAGCATCAAGGTGGTGGAGGGCGTGGACGAGGCCATCGCGCACATCAACCACTATTCGAGCCACCACACGGATGCGATCGTCACGCGCGACCACATGAACGCCCAGCGCTTCCTGCGCGAGGTCGATTCGGCCAGCGTGATGGTCAATGCGAGCACCCGCTTCGCCGACGGCTTCGAGTTCGGCCTCGGTGCCGAAATCGGCATCAGCACCGACAAGTTCCATGCGCGCGGCCCGGTCGGCATCGAAGGGCTGACCTCATTGAAATACGTGGTCCTCGGACAAGGCGAAGTGCGGACATAGTTCAGACGACCGGCCGGCGTAGCCAGGCCCGTTGGTGAAACACCGCGGAACTGGCTTTGCCAGGCCGCTGGTGTTGCCCCCGGAAGGGGGCTGAGGAGCCGCGGCTCCAAGCCTGCCTGCGCAGGCTTGGACGGCTTCGAAGAGCCGCTGCCTCTGGCAGCGACTCGAGGCGACTACTGGGGGCGAGCTTGTGTTCAGGGCGTCCGCCCCAAAATCTACAATCCCCGTTCTAGCTCAGGCACAAATCCAACAAGGCCGCCGCATGGTCCCCCATCTCGTCACCGCCCTGACCGGCCCGATCAACGAACTCGAGCAGCGCGTGCTCGACTCGACCCCTGCCATCGAGCGTTGGTTCCGGCTCGAATGGATGGAGCACACGCCACCGTTCTACAGCTCGGTCGACATCCGCAACGCCGGCTTCAAGCTGGCGCCGGTCGACACCAACCTCTATCCGGGCGGCTGGAACAACCTGACGCCGGAGATGCTGCCGCTGGCGGTGCAGGCGGCCCAGGCCGCGATCGAGAAGATCTGCCCCGAGGCGCGCAACCTGCTCGTGATCCCCGAGAACCATTCGCGCGACACCTTCTACCTGGCGAACGTCGCGCAGTTGGTGCGCATCTTCCACATGGCCGGGCTCAACGTGCGGGTCGGCTCCATCGACCCGGCGATCAAGTCGCCGAAGAAGATCGAGCTGCCCAACGGCGACACGGTCTGCCTGGAGCCGGTGGTGCGCAGCAAGCGCCGCCTGGGGCTGAAGCACTTCGACCCCTGCACCATCCTGCTCAACACCGACCTGTCGGCCGGCACGCCGGGCATCCTCGAGGACCTGCACGAGCAGTACCTGCTGCCGCCGCTGCACGCGGGCTGGTCGGTGCGCCGCAAGAGCAACCACTTCCACAGCTACGAAGAGGTGTCGAAGCGCTTCGGCAAGCTGCTGGGCATCGACCCCTGGCTGATCAACCCGATGTACGCCAAGGCCGCCGACGTCAGCTTCGCGACCGGCCAGGGCATCGACGTGCTGACCAGCCACGTCGACGCGCTGCTGACCAAGGTCCGCCGCAAGTACAAGGAATACGGAATCAACGAGAAGCCCTTCGTGGTCGTCAAGACCGACAACGGCACCGCCGGCCTGGGCGTGATGACGGTGCGCGACGCCAAGGAGATCGAGGCCCTGGTTCGCCGTCCGCGCGCCAGCAAGGCGGGCGCCTCCAGGGAGGGCCAGGAACCCGGCGACCTGATCGTCCAGGAAGGCGTGCTGACCAACGAGCGGGTGCACAACGGCGTCGCCGAGCCGGTGGTCTACATGATGGACCGCTATGTCGTCGGCGGTTTCTACCGGGTGCATGCCGAGCGCAAGCCGGACGAGAACCTCAACCTGCCGGGTGCCAGCTTCGTTCCATTGGCATTTTCGGAAAGTGCGCACTTACCGCAACCCGGTGCCAAGCCCGGTGCGAGCGCGCCCAACCGTTTCTACATGTACGGCGTGATCGGCCGGCTCGCGATGGTGGCGGCCAGCTACGAACTCGAGGCCACCGACCCGGATGCAGAGGTCTATGAATGATTTCGGACTACAGCTTGCGGACCGGCGCGGCAACGGCAAAATAGCGGCCCCATAACAACGCAAACGACAGGGTGGAAGGCGATTCAGCGGCCGAAGCGGGCCGTACCAGCGCCCCGCGGTGTGCTGCACGCCGGCGACCCTTTGCAGCCATTCCGTGTCCGCCCCTAAATCCTCCTCCGCTGCGCTGATCCTCGCGGCCATCGGTGTCGTCTACGGCGACATCGGCACGAGCGTCCTGTATGCGGTCAAGGAGGTGTTCGGCCACGGCCACGTCCCCTTCACCACCGACAACGTCTACGGCATCCTGTCGATGTTCTTCTGGACCTTGACGGTGATCGTCTCGCTGAAGTACGTCGTGCTGGTGTTGCGCGCCGACAACGAGGGCGAAGGCGGCCTGGTGGCGATGCTCGCGCTGGCCTCGCAGGCGGTGTCCGGCAAGCCCCGGCTGCGGCAGGTGCTGCTGGTGGTCGGCATCTTCGGCACTTCGCTGTTCTATGGCGACGGCGTGATCACGCCGGCGATCTCGGTGCTGTCGGCGGTCGAGGGCCTGGAGGTGGTGTCGCCGCAGTTCCGGCACTACGTGATCCCGATCACGCTGGTCGTGCTGTTCGGCCTGTTCGTGGTCCAGAAGCGCGGCACGGCGGGCATCGGCCGCTTCTTCGGTCCGATCACGCTGGCCTGGTTCTTCGCCATCGCGGTGCTCGGCGTGTCGCAGATCCTCACCCATCCCGAGATCCTCAAGGCGATGAGCCCGCATTACGCGCTGCGCTTCATGTGGAACAACCCGGTCACCAGCTTCATCATCCTGGGCGCGACCGTGCTGTGCGTGACCGGCGCCGAGGCGCTCTACGCCGACCTCGGGCACTTCGGCAAGAAGCCGATCCGCATCGCCTGGTTCTCGGTCGTGATGCCGGCGCTGACGCTCAACTACTTCGGCCAGGGCGCGCTGCTGCTCGAGAACCCGCTGGCCGTGAAGAACCCGTTCTTCATGATGGCCCCCGAATGGGCGCTGCTGCCGCTGGTGTTTCTGGCCACGGCGGCCACGGTGATCGCGTCGCAGGCCCTCATCACCGGCGCCTTCAGCGTCACCCGCCAGGTGATCCAGCTCGGCTACCTGCCGCGCATGAACATCGAGCACACCAGCGTGCGCACCGCCGGCCAGATCTACATCCCCTTCGTCAACTGGGGCCTGTTCGTGGCGATCGTGCTGGCGGTGGTGATGTTCCGCTCGTCGAGCAACCTGGCGGCGGCCTACGGCATCGCGGTGACCACCGACATGCTGATCACTACGGTGCTGACCTTCTTCGTGATCCGCTACGCCTGGAAGTACCCGCTCGTCCTGTGCATCGCGGCCACCGGCGCCTTCTTCTTGGTCGACTTCCTGTTCTTCGCCTCGAACCTGCTCAAGCTGTTCGACGGCGGCTGGTTCCCGCTCGTGATCGGCGGCTCGATCTTCATGCTGATGCTGACCTGGAAGGAAGGGCGCCGGCTGATGGGCGAGACTCAGCTGGCCGAAGCCATCGACCTGCGCGGCTTCCTCGACTCGGTCTTCGTGAGCCCGCCGGCGCGGGTCGACGGCACGGCGGTCTTCATGACCGCCGAGCCCGGCGTGGTGCCCAACGCGCTCCTGCACAACCTCAAGCACAACAAGGTGCTGCACGACCAGAACCTGTTCGTGACGGTGCGCAATCACGAGGTGCCGTGGATCCCGATGGACAAGCGCATCGAGATGGAGGCGCTGGGCCACCACTGCTGGCAGGTGGTGGTGCACTACGGCTTCAAGAACGAGATCGACCTGCCGCGCGCGCTCGAGAATGCGCGCCTGCGCGGCTGCCAGCTCGAGCCGATGGCGACCAGCTACTTCCTGTCGCGCGACGTCGTGATCCCGACGCTGGGCAGCGGCATGGCGCCCTGGCGCGAAAAGCTGTTCGCGCAGATGCATCACAACGCGAGCGGGGCGGCGGACTTCCTGGGTCTGCCGAACAACGCCGTCGTCGAACTCGGCTCGAAAATTGAAATCTAGTTCGTTCACGCAGCCCGCCACGGCCTGGCCGGCGCAGCCCGGCCCGTTCGGGAAACACCGCGGAACCGGCTTCGCCGGGCCGCCGGTGTTGCCCCCGGTAGGGGGTGGGCGAAGCGACACGGAGTGCGCGCAGCCTGGGGGCGAGCAACAATATCTATGCGTTTTTTCAAGGACCTGAGCCTGTCGGCCTTTACCGCCGGCTTCGTCGCCGTGCTGGTCGGCTTCACGAGTTCCGTGGCGATCGTGTTCCAGGCCGCACAGGCCTTCGGCGCCACGCCCGAGATGATCTCCTCCTGGATGTGGGCGCTGGGCCTGGGCATGGGCCTGGCCTCGGCGCTGCCTTCTCTGTGGTGGCGCAAGCCCGTGATGATCGCCTGGAGCACGCCCGGCGCCGCGGTGCTGGCGGTCGCCGGCGCCGGCTTCAGCATGAACGAAGCGGTCGGCGCCTTCATTGTCTGCGCGCTGCTGATGGCCCTGGCCGGCGCCACCGGCTGGTTCGAGCGGGTGATGAACAGGATCCCGATGGCGCTGGCCTCGGCGTTGCTGGCCGGCGTGCTGGCGCGCTTCGGGCTGCAGGCCTTCGTCGCCGCCCAGACCGCGCTGCCGCTGGTGCTGCTGATGCTCGGCGCCTACCTTGCGGGCAAGCGGCTGCTGCCGCGCTATGCGGTGCCGCTGACCCTGGGGGTCGGTATCGCCTTCGCCGCGGCGCGCGGCGAGCTGGCGTGGAGCGCGGTGCATTTCAGCCTCGCGCTGCCGGTGTTCACGATGCCGGTCTTCAGCTGGCAGGCGGTGGTCAGCCTCGCGCTGCCGCTGTTCGTCGTCACCATGGCGTCGCAGAACCTGCCGGGCGTGGCCGCGATCCGCGCCGCGGGCTACGAGCTGCCGGTGTCGAAGCTGATCACGATCAGCGGCCTTTTCACATTGGTGCTGGCGCCCTTCGGGGCCTTCGCGCTGAATCTCAGCGCCATCACGGCCGCGATCTGCATGGGGCGCGAGGCGCACGAGGACCCGGCGCGGCGCTACACCGCGGCGGTAAGCTGCGGCGCGATCTACGTCGTGATCGGCCTGTTCGGCGCCGCCGTCACGGGGCTCCTGACCGCCTTCCCGAAGGAACTGGTCGCGACCATCGCCGGCCTGGCGCTGCTCGGCACCATCGGCGGCGGGCTGGCCGCGGCGGTGCGCGACGAGCCGCACCGCGAGGCGGCGCTGATCACCTTCCTGGTCACGCTCTCGGGCGTCACGCTGGCGGGCATCGGCTCTGCCTTCTGGGGCGTGGTGGCCGGTGCCCTGGCCCTGGCGATCCAGCAGTTCGGCCGCAAACCCCACGCCGGCACGGACATCGCGTCTGCCTGCAAGATCCGGCTCGACGAGCGATCGGGCACCTCGGGGCCGGCCGCGACATCCCCCTCAACGGCAACGGCTCCGACTGCCGGAAAGACCTCCTGACATGCACATTCTCTTCGTTGCCGACCCCCTGGATCATTTCAAGATCTACAAGGACACCACCTTCTCGATGATGCGCGAGGCCCAGCGGCGCGGCCACACGCTGTCGGTCTGCGAACCGCGCCACCTGGGCTGGCGGCGCGGCGGGCTGGTGACCGCGAAGGCGCGCGCGATCGTGCTGACCGGCGACCCCGACGACTGGTACCGCGAGGAGCCGGCCGAGGAGCGGCCGCTCAAGGGCTACGACGTCGTGCTGATGCGCAAGGACCCGCCCTTCGACGCCGAGTACATCTACGCCACCCACCTGCTCGAGCAGGCCGAGCGCGAGGGCGCCCGCGTGGTCAACAAGCCGCGGGCGCTGCGCGACCACCCGGAGAAGCTGGCGATCATGGAGTTCGCCGAGTTCACCACGCCGACGCTGGTGACGCGCGATGCGGCGTCGGTGCGCGCCTTCCACGCCGAGCACCAGGACATCATCCTGAAGCCGCTCGACGGCATGGGCGGCATGGGCATCTTCCGCGTCAAGGCCGATGCGCTGAACCTCGGCTCGATCATCGAGACGCTCAACAAGAACGGCGCCGAGACGATCATGGTGCAGCGCTTCGTGCCGCAGATCTCGGAAGGCGACAAACGGGTGCTCGTGATCGGCGGCCGCGCCGTGCCCTACAGCCTGGCGCGCATCCCGCAGGGCACCGAGGTGCGCGGCAACCTCGCGGCCGGCGGCAAGGGCGTGGCCCAGCCGCTGACCGACGACGACCGCCGCATCGCCGAGACGATCGGCCCGGTGCTGAGCCAGCGCGGCCTGCTGCTGATCGGCCTCGACGTCATCGGCGGCTCGCTGACCGAGATCAACGTCACCAGCCCGACCTGCTTCCAGGAGATCACCGAGCAGACCGGCTTCGACGTGCCGGCGATGTTCATCGATGCGCTGGAAGCGCATGTGAAGTCGTGAAGGTCGAGCGCATCGCCGCGTTCTCCGACGGGGAGGTCGGCGGCAATCCGGCCGGCGTCGTCGTCTGCGACGCGCTGCCCGCGGCCCATTCTTGAGTTCTGACTCGTTCGGTGTCGATTTTCCGCAGGCTCATTCGACGTATCAGTCGAGGGTCATCCTCTGCACTTCAGGAGAACGCAACCATGGCTACCAACACCGTCCGTCTGCACCGCGTGCTGCGCACCACACCGGACCGGCTCTACCGTGCCTTCGTCGAACCCAGCGCTTTTGAGCGCTGGCTGCCACCATTCGGGTTTACCGGCCAAGTCCATCGCATGGAGCCCGTGGTCGGGGGCGCCTGGCGCATGTCCTTCACCAACTTTGGTACCGGCCACAGCCACTCGTTCGGTGGGAAGTACCTGGAACTTGTCCCCGGCCAGCGCATTGCATACGATGCGACCTTCGACGACCCCAACCTGCCGGGCACCATGAAGACCACCGTGACGCTGACCCCCGTGTCCTGCGGCACCGAATTGGCCGTCGTGCAGGAAGGCATCCCCGATGTGATTCCTACAGAAATGTGCTACCTGGGCTGGCAGGAGTCGCTTCTCGCGCTGGCCCAGTTGGTCGAGCCGAATATTCCGGGTTGAGGGGAAGAGCCTGCGGCTGCGTCGAGCTTGCGCTCAACAGGCGAAGCACCACGACCTGCCGGGTCTCAGGCATCGAAGTAGAGATAGAACTCCCACGGGTGCGGGCGCAACCGCACGGGATCGACGTCGTGTTTCCACTTGAGTTCGAGCCAAGTCTCGATGACGTCCTTTGTGAACACGTCTCCGCGCATCAAGAAGTCGTGATCCTTCTCCAGCGCGCGCAGTGACTCGTCAAGCGATCCAGGCACCTTCGCGATGCTCTTTGCCTCCTCAGGAGGTAGCTCGTAGATGTTCTTGTCGAGCGGCGGCCCCGGGTCGATCTTGTTGGCGACCCCGTCGAGGCCCGCCATGAGCATCGCCGCGAACGCGAGGTAGGCATTCGCGGTCGGGTCCGGACAACGGAACTCGACGCGCCTTGCGTTCGGCGAGTCCGAATACATCGGAATGCGCGCCGCGGCCGAGCGATTTCGCTGCGACATCACCAGGTTCACCGGCGCCTCGTAGCCCGGTACGAGCCGCCGGTAGGAGTTGGTGGTCGGCGCACAGAACGCCATCAGCGCGTGCGCATGCTTGAGCAGCCCGCCGATGTACCAGCGGCACAGCTCGGAGGTCAGCGCCCAACCCTTGGCGTCGTAGAAGAGATTGCGCTTCTCGTTCCACAGGCTCTGGTGGCAGTGCATGCCGCTCGCGTTGTCGGCGAAGAGCGGCTTCGGCATGAACGTGGCCACCTTGCCGTGCCGGCGCGCGATGTTCTTGACGAAGTATTTGTAGACCATCACGTTGTCGGCCATCCGCACGAGCGGCGCGAACTTCATGTCGATCTCGTTCTGGCCCGCGGTCGACACCTCGTGGTGGTGGATCTCGACCTGCACACCCGCGTTCATCAGCCCCAGCACGATCTCCGAGCGGATGTCCTGCAGCGTGTCGTGCGGGGGCACCGGGAAATAGCCTTCCTTGTAGCGCGGCTTGTACCCGAGGTTCCCGCCTCCGAACGCGCCTTCGTCCCGGCCCGAGTTCCATGCGCCCTCGACCGAATCGACGTAGTAGTAGCCGCAATGCGTGTTCTGCTCGAACCGGATCGAGTCGAAGATGAAGAACTCGAGCTCCGGGCCGAAGTAGCAGGTCTGCGCGACCCCGGTGTCCTTCAAGTGACGCTCGGCCTTGCGGGCCACGAAACGCGGATCGCGCGAGTAGGGCCCCTTCTGGACCGGGTCGATCACGTTGCAGGTCATCGAAAGCGTCGGGGTCTCGCACATCGGATCGATGAATACGGTGGTCGGGTCCGGCTGCAGCAGCATGTCCGACTCGTGGATCTCCTGGAAACCGCGGATCGAGGAGCCGTCGAACCCGATGCCGTCATCGAACAACGCGTCGTTGAGTTCCGGCAGCCCGATCGAGAAGTGCTGCCACAGTCCCGGCAGATCGGTGAACTTGAGGTCGACGATCTGGATTCCGTGCTCCCGTACGAGGGCGATCACCTCCTTCGCATTCTTGGGCGGATTCACCCGGTAGGAGCCGGGTTCGAACTGGGCGATCGGGCGCTTTTTCTCGGTCGGCATGGTCCTCTCCTCGGGTTGGGCTTACCAGCGTCGGGCCTCGAGGCGTTCGAACAAGACGGCCGAGCAGCGCCCGAGGAATCCACCACAACTCCCGCTCGCGCGGGCGTCACTCTCAGTCCTGCGGGGAAGGGGCGCGTTTCAGCCTCATCCCCGTGCCGGCCAATGTCATCAAGCCATCCTTGTCGACGCCGATATGCCGACCATCCGCCAGCTTGTATTCGGTGAGCCCCGTCGGCTCCCATTGTCCTTGCGTGTCGGGAACCGCGTCGAGACGGGCGAGGTGTTCATAGGCCTGGACACGGTAGGTCTGTCCATCGCTTCCGCGGGCGGTGAATGTCTCGAGCAGGTGAAGCATCTTTTCCATGCGCGCTCTCCTTGCAACCGACAGAGCCGGGCGCCTTCGTGCATCCCGATGCGCTTGCGCGCGACCAGAAGGCGCACGTCGAAAGGAGTTTGACGGGCCGCTGGCGGTGAAGTTCCGACGTGTGGCGTCAGGCCTTTCCCCAGGCCAACTGACTCGGCTGGCGGGAGCGGCATTGGCGGTCAGACCGCGAATCTTGCCCGCTGCGCAGGCGCTATCCGCGCCGCTGCCCGTCCACGAACACCGCCAGTTCCCGGGGTGCGAACGCCGTCCACGTCTCATTGGTCGTCAGCGGCGCGGTCACCACCACGGCCACGCGATCATTCGGCGTGGTGTGCTGGGCGAAGTCGATGCTCAGGTCCTCGTCCGACAGCTCGGCGGTCAGGAAGGGATGCCGGCGCTCGACGTACCAGAGGTGGGTCGAGGCGTGGGCCCACAGGGCCTGGCCGTTCGACAGCATGAAGTTGAAGGTGCCGTGCGCCGCCAGCCGCGGTGCCAGCTCGCGCAATGTGAGCGTCAGTTCGTCGATGCTCGGCACGTCGGCATGCGACTTGGCCAGCTCCTGCATGATCCAGCAGAAGGCGTGCTCGCTGTCGGTGCTGCCCACCGGGTGGAAATTGCCGTGCAGCCGCGGCCGGAAATCCTTCAGGTCGCCGTTGTGGGCGAACACCCAGTAGCGGCCCCACAGCTCGCGCACGAACGGATGGCAGTTCTGCAGGTTCACCGCGCCCTGCGTCGCCTTGCGGATGTGGGCGATGACGTTGCGGCTCTGGATCGGATAGCGGCGGATCAGCTCGGCCACCGGCGACTCGCAGGCCGGCTGGTGGTCGACGAAATGCCGCAGGCCGCGGTCCTCGAAGAAGGCGATGCCCCAGCCGTCGGCATGGTGATCGGTGCGGCCGCCGCGCTGGGCGAAACCCGTGAAGCTGAAGGTCACGTCGGTCGGCGTGTTGCAGTTCATTCCGAGCAGCTGGCACATGGCGGTTATTAGAACCGAAGCGGATTCAACTCTTCGGCGGCGCGGCCTTCACCCGCAACTGCCAGGCCGCGACGATGGCCAGCGCGCAGAGCCCCGCCAGCAGCATGAACACCTCGTCGAAGGCGGCCAGCCGCGCCGGGCTGGTGGCCGGATTGGCGAGCGAGTCACCGTGCGCCGCGAGCCGCCATTCGAGCACGATCGCGCACAGGCTCACGCCCGCGGCGCCGCCCAGCATGCGCAGGAAGTTGATGGCGCTGGCGCCCTGCGGGATCAGCGGCTTGGCCAGCGGCCGCATCGAGCCCAGGTTGAGCGAAGGCAGGATGAAGCCCAGGCCGATGCGCCCGATGATCGCGAAGGCCACCAGCAGCCACAGCGGGCTGTCCAGGCGGAGCACCACCATCAGCGCGAAGGACGCGGCCAGCAGCACCAGGCCGATGCCCACCAGCAGGTAGGTCGGCTGCCGGTCGGCCAGCCGGCCGACGCCGGCGATGGTCAGGGCGAGCACGATGCCGGCCGGCAGCAGGATGGTGCCGACGTGCGAGGCCGACAGCTGCAGCCCGACCTGCATGTAGACCGGCAGCAGGTAGGTCGAGCCGAACAGTGCGGTGCCGTAGATGAAGGCGACCACGCTGCCCATCGCGAACTGCCGGTACTGGAACAGCGCCAGGTTCATCAGCGGAGCGCCGCCCCTGGCGGCCAGGCGCTTCTGCCAGGCGACGAAGGCGCCGAAGGCGGTTCCCGCGCCGGCCAGCAGCAGCGTGGCGTGCAGCGCCGAGTCACCGCGCAGGGCGACCAGGCCGTTCAGCAGGCACAGGGTGCCGAGGGTGCCGAGGCCGAGTCCGCGCCAGTCGAGGCCGTCGCTGCGTGCCGCGACCACGCCGCCCGGCGCGGTGGTCGGCACGAATTTGTAAGCCAGCCAGATCGACGCCAGGCAGAAGGGCACCACCATGAAGAAGATCGAGCGCCAGCCGAACAGGTCGACCAGCACGCCGCCGATGCTGGGCCCGATGGCCGGCGCCAGCACCACGCCCATGCCGAAGATCCCGCTGGCGCGGCCCTGCTCCTGGGGCTGGAAGGCGCGCAGGATGATGATGGCCGGGATCGGCTGCACCACGCCCGCCGCCAGCCCCTCGGCCACGCGCGCGATCAGCACCAGCGTGAAGTCGGTGGCCAGCCCGCCAGCCAACCCGCCCGCCATCAGCAGCACCATGGTGCCGACGTAGGTCCGCCGGTAGCCGTAGCGCGAAAGCAGCCAGGGCGTGGTCAGCATCGACACGGTCATCGCCACCATGAAGCCCGAGCTGACCCACTGGGCGCGTTCCTGGCCGAGCGAGAAATGATGGCTCATGCCGGGAATGGCGACGTTGACGATGGTCGACGACATGATCGACGCCATCACACCGACCATGACCGAAACGAGCAGGAGCCAGCGATAGCGTTCGCCGTAGCGGCTGCTCAGGGACTGCGGGGGAGGATTGTTCATCAGGAGTGGGAGTCGCCCGCGCCGGGCCGTCCTGCAAGGATATCGGCGTTTGCACCGCTCCAGCGCGAAGTGTCGGCGGCCAGAATCGGGTGTTGCGACAACGGGCCGCCGGCCGACTGGGCCGACCGTTCCACCAGGTGATCACCGAGCAGCGCGAGCGCGGCGGCATGCCGGCGATGGCGGCCAAGGAAGAACCGGTGGCGGCTCAGTCCTGAAGCGCTTCCCGGGCGGCGCAGCGCGCGCAGATGCACGCCAGGCGGCGCTGTGCGTCCGGCACGCGGGCCAGCAGGGCCTCGCTGAAGCCGACCTCCCTGCACCAGCACGGCGGCTGGACCTGGCCGGTCTCGCGCTCGATCTCGATCGCGCAGCGATTCGACTCGCCGCACAAGGGACAGCGCGACGGATCGGGGCGGGCCACTGCGTTCATCCCGCGAGCTCGAAGGGCGCCAGCTTCTTCGCCACCGCGACGTTGTCGAGCGACACGTAGACCGGAAGGCCGTCGCGGTAGGACGGATAGTCCTCGCCCTGGATCAGCGGCAGCAGGTAGCGCCGGCATTTCTCGGTGATGCCGTAGCCGTCGCCCGAGATGAAGTCGCGCGGCATGAACTTCTCGGCGTTGGCGACCGCGTCGAGCGGCGCCGTGCCGATGCGGTAGGCATAGGGCTGGTCGGAGCTGCGTTCGATGGTCGGCATCACGGCGTTGCGGCCTTCGAGCGCCAGTTCGACCGCGCGCTGGCCGAGCTCATAGGCCTGCCGCACGTCGGTGGCCGAGGCGATGTGCCGCGCCGCGCGCTGCAGGTAGTCGGCCACCGCCCAGTGGAACTTGTGGCCCAGCGCGTCCTTGATCATCTGCGCCACCACCGGTGCCGCGCCGCCGAGCTGCGCGTGGCCGAAGGCATCCTTGCTGCCCTGCTCGGCCAGGAAAGTGCCATCGGCGTGATGGCAGCCTTCGGAGACCACCACGGTGCAGTAGCCGTGATGCTTCACCATGGCGTCCACGCGCGCCAGGAAGACGGCCTGGTCGAACGGAATCTCGGGGAACAGGATCACGACCGGAATGCCGTGCGCCTCGACCAGCCCGCCGGCCGCGGCGATCCATCCGGCATGGCGTCCCATGACCTCGATCACGAACACCTTGGTCGAAGTCGCGGCCATCGAGCGGACGTCGAGCGAGGCCTCCAGCGTCGACACCGCGACGTACTTGGCGACCGAGCCGAAGCCCGGGCAGCAGTCGGTCAACGGCAGGTCGTTGTCGATGGTCTTCGGCACATGGATGGCCTGCAGCGGATAGCCCAGCGACTGCGACAGCTGGCTCATCTTGAAGCAGGTGTCGGCCGAATCGCCGCCGCCGTTGTAGAAGAAATAGCCGATGTCGTGGGCCTTGAAGACCTCGATCAGGCGCTCGTACTCGCGCCGGTTCGTGGTCGAAGACTTGAGCTTGTAGCGGCACGACCCGAAGGCGCCGGCGGGCGTGGTGCGCAGCGCCGCGATCGCCTCGGCCGATTCGCGGCCGGTGTCGATCAGGTCCTCGGTCAGGGCGCCGAGGATCCCGTTGCGGCCGGCGTAGACGCTGCCTATGCGGTCGGGGTGCCGGCGCGCCGTCTCGATCACGCCGCAGGCCGAGGCGTTGATGACCGAGGTGACGCCGCCGGACTGGGCGTAGAAGGCGTTGAGGGTGGGCATGGGGCGCATTGTCCTGCAGCCCCCGTCCGCCTGCCAGTGCGATCTTCAGTGGCTCAGCGCCCCGGCAGCCCCATCGCGCGCGTGATCACCTCTTTCATGATCTCGTTGGTGCCGCCGTAGATCCGCTGCACCCGCGCATCGGCGTAGGCCCGGGTCACCGGGTACTCCCACATGTAGCCGTAGCCGCCATGCAGCTGCACGCATTCGTCCATCACCTTGCACTGCAGGTCGCTGGTCCAGTACTTGGCCATGCTGGCGGTCGCGGTGTCGAGCTTCTCCAGCATCAACAGTTCGATGCACTTGTCGACGAAGACCTGCGCCACCTGCACCTCGGTCTGCAGTTCGGCCAGCGTGTAGCGGGTGTTCTGGTAGGCGCCCACCGGCTGGCCGAAGACCTGGCGTTCCTTCACGTAGGCCACGGTGTGGTCGATCGCGGCCTGCGAGGCGGCCACCGCGCTGATCGCGATCTGCAGCCGTTCCCAGGGCAGCTGCTCCATCAGGCAGACGAAGCCGCGGTTCTCCTGTGCCGCGCCGCCCAGCAGCGCCTCGGCCGGCAGCCGCACGCCGTCGAAGAACAGCTCGGAGGTGTCCTGCGCCTTCAGGCCCAGCTTCTTCAGCCGCTTGCCCTTCTCGAAGCCCGGCATGCCGCGCTCGACCAGGAACAGGCTGGTGCCCTTGGCACCGCCGGCCGGATCGGTCTTGGCGACCACGATCACCAGGTCGGCGTGCCAGCCGTTGGTGATGAAGGTCTTGCTGCCGTTCAGCAGATAGCTGCCGTCGGGCTGCTTCAGCGCCGTGCTGCGCACTGCCTGCAGGTCGCTGCCGGCGGCCGGCTCGCTCATCGCGATGGCGCCGATCATCTCGCCGCTCGCGAGCTTCGGCAGGTAGTGCTTCTTCTGTTCTTCGGTGCCGTAGCGCAGGATGTAGGGCGCCAC
The DNA here is from genome assembly GCF_056402355.1 of Variovorax sp. P4_B11. NCBI lineage: Bacteria > Pseudomonadati > Pseudomonadota > Betaproteobacteria > Burkholderiales > Comamonadaceae > Variovorax > Variovorax sp. P4_B11. The sequence continues at coordinate 105,489 of NZ_JBFUHO010000010.1, read as the reverse complement.
GATCTCGCTGTGCAGCCCCCAGCCGATGCCGGTGAAGCCGCGGGCCCACAGCTCCTCGAACTGGATCACCGAATAGAGCAGGTCGGCGCCCGAGCCGCCATATTCCTCGGGCAGCGACATGCAGAGGAAGCCGTTGGCGCCGGCCTTGTTCCAGACCTCGCGGGCGACATAGCCCTGTTCCTCCCAGGCCTCGTGGAAAGGGGCGATCTCCTTGTCCATGAAGCGGCGGAAGCTGTCGCGGAAGGCCTCGTGGTCGGGGCCGAAGAGGGTGCGTTCGATCATGGGAATGCAGCGTTCAGCGTGGCGGGAAGACCGGAGCGCGCTTTTGCAGGAAGGCCGCCACGCCCTCGGCGAAGCTCGGCTGCTCGATCAGCTCGCGCTGGCGTTCGCTTTCATAGTGCAGTTGCTCGGGCAGCGTGTGCCGCTCCGACTGCGCGATGGCGCGGCGCGCCTCCTGCACTGCATGCGCAGGCAGGCACGCCAGGCGCTGGGCGATCTTGAGGGCCTCGGGCCCCAGCGCGCCGTCGTCGAGCGCGGCCCAGATCAGGCCCCACTGCGCCGCGGTCTCGGCGCCGAGCTTCTCATCGAGCAGCGCCATGCCCATCGCGCGCGCGGGGCCGACCCGGCGCGGGATGAACCAGGTGCAGCCGAGGTCGGGCACGATGCCCAGCTTGGGCAGGAAGGGAAGGTAGAAATACGCGCTGCGCGCCGCCACCACGATGTCGCAGGCCAGCGCCAGGCCGACGCCGGCACCGGCGGCAGGCCCGTTGACCGCGCAGACCACCGGCACCGGCAGCGCGCGCAGTTCCTCGATCAACGGGTTGCTCATCGATTGCATCCAGTCGGCAGTCTGGTCGCCGAGCGTCTTGCCTTCCTCGGGCGCGCGCATCGCGCTCAGGTCGGCGCCGACGCAGAAGGCCTTGCCGGCGCCGGTGAGAAGCACCGCGCGTACCTGGCTGTCGCCTCGAACGCGAGCGAAACACTCGCGCAGTTCCTGCTGCAGGTCGAGCGCGATCGGGTTGAGTTTGGCCGGCAGGTTCAGCGTGAGGGTCGCGATGCCGTCGTTCAGTTCGTAGAGAACCGTGCTCATGTCAGAGCCGCTCCACGATCGTCACGTTGGCCATGCCCCCACCTTCGCACATGGTCTGAAGGCCATAGCGCTTGCCGCGCCGGCCGAGCGCATTCACCAGCGTGGTCATCAGCTTGGTGCCCGAGGCGCCGAGCGGATGGCCGAGCGCGATCGCGCCGCCGTTGACGTTGAGCTTCGCCGGGTCGGCGCCGAGCGTCTGCAGCCAGGCCAGCGGCACCGGCGCGAAGGCCTCGTTGACCTCGTAGAGGTCGATGTCTTCGATCTTCAGGCCGGCCTTCGCCAAGGCGCGCGCGGTGGCCGGGATCGGCGCCTCCAGCATGATCACCGGGTCGTGGCCCAGCACGCTCATGTGGTGGATGCGGGCCAGCGGCTTCACGCCCAGGGCCTTCAGGCCGCGCTCGTTGACCACCAGCACGCCGCTGGCGCCGTCGCAGATCTGGCTCGCGGTGGCGGCGGTGCAGCGGCCGCCCTCGGCGATCAGCTTGACCCCGGCGATGCCTTCCAGCGTGGCCTCGAAGCGGATGCCCTCGTCGACCGTGTGCATCTCGCCGCCGGCCGAGCCATCGGCCAGGCGCACCTCTACGGCCAAGATCTCGTCGGCGAACAGTCCCTCACGGCTGGCCGCGATCGCGCGCTGGTGGCTCTCGAAGGCGTAGCGGTCGAGCATGTCCTTGGTGAGCCCGTAGTTCTTCGCGATCATCTCGGCGCCGGTGAACTGGCTGAACTCGACGCCGGGGTAACGCCGCTGCATCGCCGGGCTCATGTAGGTGCCGAGGCCGGCCTTGGCCGGCAGCGCGTTGGGCGTGAACATCGGCACCCGCGTCATGCTCTCGACGCCGGCCGCGATCACCGCGTCCATGCTGCCCGACATCACGGCCTGGGCCGCGAAGTGCAGCGCCTGCTGCGACGAGCCGCACTGGCGGTCGACCGAGGTGCCGGGCACCGATTCGGGCAGTTTCGAGGCCAGCACCGCGTTGCGCGCCACGTTGGTGGCCTGCTCGCCGACCTGGCTCACGCAGCCGAGGATCACGTCCTCCACCGCCGCCGGGTCGATGCCGCTGCGCGCCACCAGCGCGTCGATGACCTGCGCCGCCAGGTCGACCGGGTGCCAGCCCGCCAGCCTGCCGCCGCGACGGCCGCCCGCGGTGCGCGCGGTGGCCACGATGTATGCCTCTGCCATGGTGTGTCCTTCATCCGAGAAACGGGGCCCGGAGCGGACGGCGTCAGGCCGTCGGTTCACGACGGCGACGGGATGCGCCTTTCCTGGCCCGGAGCGTCGATGGTTCAACGCCCGGGCCGCCGGGTCAAGCCGGGGTCATCCCGTGGGGCCACAGTCGCCAAGGCGACCGCTCGGGCGGCGCTGGCCGGGCGGCGACCGAGAGCGCGGCGGCACTGAAGCGCACGCAGGACGGTTCGAGCGCCGCCACCAGCGCGCGGCGGTGCGAGTCGCTGCGGAAGCGCTCGCCGGGCTCGAGCACGATGTCGCGCCGGTCGTGGTCGAGCGTGATCCAGAGCGCGCCGCGGGTGCATTCGATGTCGACCTCGTGGGCATCGGGCAGGGTGAAGACGGCCGTCTTCGGCAGGCTGAGGCTCAGGCGCTGGGTACGGGGGGTCATGGAGAGCTCCTTTGCATTCGCTGTGGGAATGAATATAGTGAGCAGAGTCCACTATGTCATACGGTCTTTCGGAACTCGTTGCATGCGTATTGAGAATGTGAAAAGCCCTGCATCGACGGCCGACCTGCCGCCGCTCGAGTTGTTGCGCAGCTTCGAGGCCGCGGCCCGCAGCCTGAGCTTCACGCAGGCCGCGGCCGAGCTGTCCCTGACCCAGTCGGCGGTGAGCCGGCAGATCCAGCAACTCGAGGCCGCGCTCGGCGTGCTGTTGTTCGAGCGCCGCCACCGGGCGCTGGCGCTGACCGAGGCCGGCGGCGTGCTGCAGCGCGCGGTGGTCGAGAGCCTGGAGCGGCTGCGCGATGCCACGGCGCGCGTGCGCAGCGCACCGCTGCCACGCCATGTGGCGGTCACGACCACGCCGGGCTTCGCCTCGTTCTGGCTGATCCCGCGGCTGGCGCGTTTCACGGCCGATCATCCCGAGGTCGACGTGCGTGTGTCGGCCACGCTCGACGTGCTCGATCTCGAGCGCAGCCGGGTCGACGTCGCGGTGCGCTTCGTGCCTATCGCGCGCGGCACCGGGGTGGCGCTGTTCGAGGAAACCGTCATGCCGCTGTGCGCGCCGGAGATCGCGGCGCGGCTGCACGAACCGGCCGACCTGCTGGGCCAGACCCTGCTCACGATCGACGAGCCCGATCACGCCGGCACGCCGACCGTCGACTGGGAGCCCTGGCTGCAGGTCATGGGCCTGAACGACCTGCGCATGAAGAACACGCTGCGCTTCACGCTCTACACGGACGCCGTCGCCGCGGCGGTGGCGGGCCAGGGCGTGGTGATCGGCCGGCTGCCGCTGGTGGGCGCGCTGGTGCGCAGCGGCCAGCTGGTGTCGCCCTTCGGCGAAGGCGCGGCCTCGCGCCGTGGCTATTTCGTCGACAGCTCGCGCCGTGCGGCGGCCAACCCCGATGCGCAGGATTTCGTGCGCTGGCTGCGGGCCGAGGCCGAGGCCGCCCGACGGCCGTCCTGAGGCCCTCGGGACCTCATGGCGCGACACGATTACAGTAGGTGCCATTCCGGGGCTTCCGCGCCCCCCCGCTTCGCTGACCAAGATTCCGATGACCCCGACGACAGAGACCGTTTCCGCCCCCGCGGCCCCCGAGGCCCCCGCCGCGCCTGACGCACCCGCCGCACCCGCCGCCACCAGGGAAGGCCGCCGCGGGCGGCGCAAGCCCCGGCCCGAGGCCAAGCCCGACGCCACGCCGAAGGCCGCGCCCGAGGCCAAGGGCGGCCAGCGCGCGCCGCGCAAGGCCATCGCGGTGCTGGAGCGCTTGTTCGAGCTCTATCCGAAGATGTTCGGGGCCCGCTTCCGGCCGCTCAAGCTCGGCGTCTACCAGGAGCTGCTGGCCCTGCACCCCGACGCCTTCAAGAAGGAAGACCTCAAGATCGCACTCGGCCTGCATGCGCGCTCGACCCGCTACCTCGATGCGGTGGCCGCCGGCGAGCAGCGCCACGACCTGAATGGCGTGCCGGTCGAGCCCGTGGCCCCGGAGCACGTGCACCACGCGATCCTCGAAGTCTTCAAGCGCCGCCAGGCGCGCAGCGCGGAAGACCTGCGGCCGAAGCTGCGCGCGCGCCTGGTCGAGGCCATCGAGGCCTCGGGCCTGTCGCGCGAGGACTATGTGCTGGCCGTGCGCACGCAGGACGAAGTCACCAACGCCGTGCTCGACGAGGCCTTCGTCGAAGTCGGTGCCCGCACCGCCAAGCGCGAGGCCTTGCTGCGTGCCTTCGAGGCCAGCGGCCGCACGGTGGTGGAGTTCGCCGAGATGTACGGCATGGACCCGGCCGAGGTCGGGCGGACCCTGGCGCGCGCCCGGCCGGCGCCCGCCGGCTGACGCCGCCGGTGCGCTGATCTTTACCGGGCAGGGTCGGCCGAGTCCACCGGCGCGGCGTTGTGGAGGGGTCGCCCGTCGGCCACCACCGTTGCAGGAGTTGCCCATGAAAGCTCGCGTCCTCGCCTGGGCCCTGGCCTGCGCGGCCTTCGCCGTGCTGCCTGTGCGAGCGCAGTCCGCCTCGGAGGCCGACGCCCTCCATGTGCTGAATCGCCTCGGCTACGGCCCGGCGCCCGGCGACCTGGCGCATGTGCGGCAGATGGGCATCGATCGCTACATCGACGAGCAGTTGCACCCCGAGCGCCTGCCGCTGCCGGCCGATCTGGCGCGGCAGCTCGACAATCTGCCGACGGCCGCGGCGTCGCAGCGCGAGCTGATCACGCAGTACCGCGAGGCGGCGCAGGCGGTCAAGGACGGCGGCGACGAGGCCAGGGCGGCGCGGCGCGAGTCCCTCCGGCAGCTCGACATCGAGTCGGGCCAGGCGCGTCTGTGGCGTGCCGCGCGCAGTCCGCGCCAGCTCGAGGAGCGCATGGTCGACTTCTGGTTCAACCACTTCAACGTCTTCGTCGGCAAGGGCCTGGACCGGGTGCTGGTCGGCAACTACGAGCGCGAGGCGATCCGGCCCTACGCGATGGGCCGGTTCCGCGACCTGCTGGGGGCCACGGCCCACCACCCGGCGATGCTGTTCTACCTGGACAACTGGCAGTCCGTGGCCGCAGGCTCGCAGCCGCCCCGCGGTGCCGGCCCGGCCGCCAAGGCCAGCGGCCTGAACGAGAACTACGCCCGCGAGCTCATGGAGCTGCACACGCTGGGCGTCGATGGCGGCTACAGCCAGCAGGACGTGACCGAGCTGGCCCGGGTGCTGACCGGGTGGACCTTCGCGCCGCGGTTGACCAGCGGCGCCTCGGTCTTCGTGTTCGATGCGCGCCGGCACGACCGCGGCGACAAGTTCTGGCTCGGGCAGCGGATCGGCGACCAGGGCCAGGCCGAAGGCGAGCAGGCGCTGGACCTGCTGGCCATGCACCCGGCCACCGCGCGCCACATCGGCTATCAGCTGGCGCAGTACTTCGTCGCCGACCAGCCGCCCGCGACGCTCGTCGACCGGCTCGCGCAGCGCTACCTGGCGAGCGGCGGCGACATTCACGCGCTGCTCAAGACCCTGTTCGACAGCCCCGAGTTCCGCAGTCCCAAGGTGCACGGCCTGAAGTTCAAGACGCCCTACGACTATGTGGTCTCGACCGTGCGCGCCACCGACCTGCCTCTGACCGATGTGCGGCCCCTGCTCGGAACGCTGCGCCAGCTCGGCATGCCGCTCTACGGCTGCCAGACGCCGGACGGCTACAAAAACACGCAGGACGCCTGGCTCAACCCGGATGCGATCACCCGCCGCATCGGCTTCGCGACGGCGTTGGCATCGGGCCGGCTGCCGGCCGCAGCCACGCCGCCGGTCGATGCGGAAGTCCTGCTCGCCACGCTGGGCAGCGGCATCTCGCCAAAGACCCGCGCCACCCTTGCCGAGGCGACGCCCGATCTGCGGGGGGCGCTGGTGCTCGGCAGCCCCGATTTCATGCACCGCTGATTTCCCGGAGGCCACCATGCTGCGTCGCGATCTGCTGAAACTTGCCGTGCAGGGCGGTGCCGTCCTGCTGCCTCCAGGCCCCTCGGCCTTCGCCGCGGTGGGCGAGAGCCGCGCCGGTGCGCCGCCGCGGCTGGTGGTGATCTTCCTGCGCGGCGCGGTGGATGGGCTGAGCGTGGTCGCGCCCTATGCCGACGACGCCTACTACGCCGCCCGTTCATCGATCGCCCTGGCGCGCCCGGGCGCCGAAGGCGGGCTGCTCGACCTCGATGGCCGCTTCGGGCTGCACCCGGCGCTGGCGCCCCTGATGCCCCTGTGGCAGGCCGGCCAGCTCGGTTTCGTGCAGGCCTGCGGTTCGCCCGACGAGACCCGCTCCCACTTCGATGCACAGGACTACATCGAGTCCGGCACGCCGGGCCGCAAGTCGACCGCCGACGGTTGGCTCAACCGGCTCCTCGGTGCGATGCCGGCCGATTCGACGGGCGCCCCGTCCGCCACCCGGGCCGTCAGCATGGGCCCGGTACTGCCGCGCATCTGCGCGGGGCGCAACACCGTGGCGAACCTCCCGCTGGGCGCTGCGGCCGGCAAGCCGACGCTGCTCGATCGTCCGCAGGTCGCCGATGCCTTCGGCCAGCTCTATGGCGGCGACGATGCGCTGTCGCGCGCCTTCAGGGAATCGCGCCAGTCGCACCAGGAGGTAATGCGATCGCTGAACCCCGACAACCTGGACCGCGAGATGCAGGCCGCCAGCAATGGGGCCCCGCTGCCCAACGGCTTTCCCGACAACGCGGCCCGGCTCGCGATCCTCATGCGCAACGACGCGCGGGTCCAGCTGGCCTTCATGGACCTCGGCGGGTGGGACACCCATGCCAATCAGGGCGCGGCGACCGGCCAACTCGCCAACCGGCTCGGCCCGCTGGGGCAGGGGCTGTCGGCGCTGGCCACGCGCCTGGGCCCGGTCTGGGCCGACACGATGGTGGTGGTGATGTCCGAGTTCGGCCGCACGGTGCGCCAGAACGGCAACAGCGGCACGGACCACGGACACGGCAACTTGCTGTGGCTGCTCGGCGGCAAGGTGGCTGGCGGCAAGGTGCACGGGCGCTGGCCCGGCCTGGAGGATCGTGCGCTGCACGACGGCCGCGACCTGGCGGTGACCACCGATTTCCGCCAGGTGCTGGCGGCCATCGGCGAACGGCACCTGCGCCTGCCGGACGGGCGTCTGGCCGAGGTCTTTCCGGGCTTCGCCTTCCAGTCCTCGGGGGCCGCCGGCCTGTTGCGCGGCTAGACAGCGCCGACGTTCGCCTCAGGCCGTGCCGGCCTTCACCTTCAGCCGCCAGGCATGCAGCAGCGGCTCGGTGTAGCCGCTCGGCTGCTCGAGCCCCAAGAACACCAGGTCCTGGGCCGCCTTGTACGCGGCCGAGGTGGCGAAGCTGCCGGCCATCTTCTTGTAGAGCGGGTCGCTGGCGTTCTGCTGGTCGACCACCGCGGCCATGCGCTCGAAGGTGGCGCTGACCTGCTCCTTGCTCACCACGCCGTGCAGCAGCCAGTTGGCGATGTGCTGGCTCGAGATGCGCAAGGTCGCGCGGTCTTCCATCAGGCCGATGTTGTGGATGTCGGGCACCTTCGAGCAGCCGACGCCCTGGTCGATCCAGCGCACCACGTAGCCCAGGATGCCCTGCACGTTGTTGTCGAGTTCCTGCTGGCGCTCGGCCGCGGTCCAGTTCACGCTCGGCGCCACCGGCACCTTCAGCAGGTCGCTGAGGATGTTGTCGCGCTCGGCGTCGGCGTCGATCTGCTCCAGCTGCTTCTGCACCTCGGCGACGTTGACCTGGTGGTAGTGCAGCGCGTGCAGCGTGGCCGCCGTCGGCGAGGGCACCCAGGCGGTGTTGGCGCCGGCCTTCGGGTGGACGATCTTCTGCTCGAGCATCGCGTGCATGAGGTCGGGCATGGCCCACATGCCCTTGCCGATCTGCGCCTTGCCGCGCAGGCCGCACGACAGGCCCACCAGCACGTTGTTCTTTTCGTAGGCCTGGATCCACGGCGTGGTCTTCATGTCGCCCTTGCGCAGCATCGCGCCGGCCTGCATCGCGGTGTGCATCTCGTCGCCGGTGCGGTCGAGGAAGCCGGTGTTGATGAAGGCCACGCGTGCGGCCGCCTCGGCGATGCAGGCCTTGAGGTTGACGCTGGTGCGGCGCTCCTCGTCCATGATGCCGAGCTTGACGGTGTTGGCCGGCAGGCCCAGAAGTTCCTCGACGCTCGCGAACAGCGCGCTCGCGAAAGCGACTTCGGCCGGGCCGTGCATCTTCGGCTTCACGATGTAGACGCTGCCGGTGCGCGAGTTGCCCTTGCGCTTCAGGTCGACGGTGGCGATGGTGGTCGTGATGACCGCGTCCATGATGCCCTCGGGGATCTCCTCGCCGCCGGCATACAGGATCGCCGGGTTGGTCATCAGGTGGCCGACATTGCGCACGAACATCAGCGAGCGGCCGTGCAGCTTCACGGGCTGGCCGTCGGCGCCGGTGTATTCGCGGTCGGGGTTGAGGCCGCGCGTGAAGGTCTTGCCGCCCTTGGCGACTTCCTCGGTCAGCGTGCCCTGCAGGATGCCGAGCCAGTTGCCGTAGGCCAGCACCTTGTCGGCCGCATCGACCACCGCCACCGAATCCTCGAGGTCGAGGATGGTCGACAGCGCGGCTTCGAGCACCACGTCGCTGACGCCGGCCGCGTCGCTCTTGCCGATGGCGGTCGAGCGGTCGATCTGGATGTCGATGTGGATGCCGTTGTGCTTCAGCAGCACCGACTTCGGCGCCGCCGCGTCGCCGGTGTAGCCGACGAACTGCGACGGGTTCTTGAGGCCGGTGCTGCTGCTCTGCAGCGCGATCACCAGCACGCCGTGCTCGACCTTGTAGCCGGTGGCGTTCTTGTGCGAGCCGTTGTCGAGCGGCGCGGCCTGGTCGAGCACGTGGCGCGCGAACTCGATCACCTTGGCGCCGCGCACCGGGTTGTAGCCCTTGCCCTTTTCGGCGCCGCCGGTCTCGGGGATCGCGTCGGTGCCGTAGAGCGCGTCGTACAGCGAGCCCCAGCGCGCGTTGGCCGCGTTGAGCGCATAGCGCGCGTTCAGGATCGGCACCACCAGTTGGGGGCCGGCCTGCAATGCGAGCTCGGCATCGACGTTGGCGGTGGTGGTCTGCACGTCCTTCGGCTGCGGCAGCAGGTAGCCGATGGCTTCGAGGAAGGCGCGGTAGGCGGGCATGTCGGTGATCGGGCCCGGGTGCGCCTTGTGCCAGCGGTCCATCTCGAGTTGCAGCCGGTCCCGTTCGGCCAGCAGGGCCGCGTTCTTGGGGGCGAACTCGCTGACGATGGCGTCGAAGCCCTTCCAGAAGACCTCGCTGGCGACGCCGGTGGCGGGCAGCACCTTGTGTTCGATGAACTGGTGCAGTTCGGTGGCGACCTGGAGGCCGTGGACGGAAGTGCGGGCGGTCATGGTTCTGTACTCCTTGATGAGATGCGTCCAGAGACTGTATTCGATACCTGACTAGCAAGTAATAGCCGAAATCGGGTTAGATCAGTGACAAAAATGAAGGTAATAGAGGCCAGCGTCGCGGGCTGCTGCAAGGGTACGCCGTGATCGCAAGAAAAGCGCCCGCGCCCCCCGAGGGCAGCGACCCACGGGCAGTGGGGGAGCGTGGGGGCTCAGTTCAGACCTGTCCACTGACCCGTCGCGCGGCGGCCCGAACCGCTTCGATGTGCCGCGGGTCGTAGCGATGGGCCGGCATGGTCAGCGTCAACGCGGCCGCCAGTCGCCCATCCGCATGGAACACGGGGGCCGAGATGCCGGCGAGTTCGGCCGTGCGGTCGCCGACCAGCGCGCAGTAGCCCTGTTCGCGAATGCTTTCGAGGAGCGCGCGGTCCCGGGCGCCGCGCGGCCTGTCGGCCTCGGGACCGAAGGCGATCAGGACGCGGGCGCCGGTGCCGCGGTCGGCCGGCAGCAGGTCGCCGGCGCGCACGTGGTCGCGCACCAGGTGCGGCGAGTCGACCCGGTACAGGCACAGGCGGACCCAGCCTTCACCCTGCGGCTGGCGCACATGGTAAGCCGCGCTCTCGCCGGTGGCGGCGACCAGATCGCGCAGCACCGGCGGCACGATGCCGTCGAGCGAGAACGAAGCCGCGTACAGCGCGTGCAGGCGGGCGATTTCGGTGCCGAGCGCGTAGCGGCCGTCGTCCTGCCGGCGAATCAGCCGCGCGTGCTCGAGCGAGGCCAGCAGGCGCAGCACGGTGCTCTTGTAGAGCTGCGTGCGCTCGGCGAACTGCGCCAGCGTGAGAGCCTCGTCGCCCGGGCGGAAGGCCGAGAGCAGGCTCAGCGCACGGTCCACCGCCGCGGCGCCGCCGGGCGCGGCGCTCAGGTCGGACACCGATTCGGTTTGGGCTTTGCGGGGCATGGGCTTTCTTGACAGGACGGGTGGTCGCCGGTCTAATTCTGTCTGGCAGAATGTAGTTCTGCAAGATAGAACTGTCAAACGCAAGTCAGGAAAGCAGAACCGTGACAGCTCCCGATGTCCTCATCAGCGAAGTCGGTCCGCGCGACGGCCTGCAATCCGTCAAGGCGACCATGCCGACGGCCGACAAGCTCCGCTGGATCGATGCGCTCTACCAGGCCGGCGTTCGCGAGATCGAGGTCGCCTCTTTCGTGCCCGCGCGGCTGCTGCCCCAGATGGCCGATGCCGCCGACGTGGTGCGCCATGCGATCACCTTGCCCGGCCTCACGGTGTTGGCGCTGGTGCCCAACCGCAAGGGTGCGGAATCCGCGCTTGCCGCCGGCGTCCACAAGCTGACCCTGCCCGTTTCCGCCAGCGCTGCGCATTCGCTCGTCAACGTGCGCAAGACCCGCGAGGAGATGGTCGAAGAGGTTCGCGCCATCGCCGAACTGCGTCGCGAGATCGCGCCGCACGTCAAGCTCGAAGCCGGCATCTCCACCGCCTTCGGCTGCACCCTGCAGGGCGAGGTGCCCGAAGACGAAGTCATCCGCCTCGCGGCCCAGTGCGTCGCTGCCGGCGCCGACGAGTCGGGCCTCTCGGACACGGTGGGCTATGCCAACCCGGCGCAGGTGCGCCGCCTGTTCCGCCGCCTGCGTGCGGAGATCGGCGACAAGGCCGGCGCCGCGCACATGCACAACACGCGCGGCCTCGGCCTCGCCAACTGCCTGGCCGCCTACGAGGAAGGCGTTCGCACCTTCGATGCGTCGCTCGGCGGGCTGGGCGGCTGTCCGTATGCGCCCGGCGCCTCGGGCAATGTCGTGACCGAAGACCTGGTCTTCATGTTCGAGGCCATGGGCGTGCGCACCGGCATCGACCTCCAGAAACTCATCGCGGCCCGCGCGCCGCTGATCGCCGGCCTGCCGGGCGAACCGGTCTACGGCATGACGCCCGAAGCCGGCCTGCCCAAGGGCTTCACGCAAGGAAGCGCACATGCCTGAATCCACCCCGCTGCCCTACGCGGGCGTCCGCGTCATCGAGTTCACCCACATGGTGATGGGGCCGACCTGCGGCATGCTGCTCGGCGACCTCGGCGCCGAAGTGATCAAGGTCGAGCCGATCGAGGGCGACAGCACGCGGCGCCTGCTGGGCTCCGGCGCGGGCTTCTTCCCGACCTTCAACCGCAACAAGAAAAGCATCGCGCTCGATCTCAAGAAGCCCGAGGGCGTGGAGGCGGCGCTGCGCCTGATCGCCAGCGCCGACATCGTGAGCGAGAACTTCAAGCCCGGCACGATGAAGAAGCTCGGGCTGGACTACCAAAGCCTGCAACAGCTCAATCCTCGGCTAATCTACGTCAGCCACAAGGGTTTCCTGCCCGGCCCCTACGACCACCGCACGGCGCTCGACGAGGTGGTGCAGATGATGGGCGGCCTGGCCTACATGACCGGCCGCGTCGGCGATCCGCTGCGCGCGGGCACCAGCGTCAACGACATCATGGGCGGCATGTTCGGCGCCATCGGCGCGATGGCCGCGCTGCGCCAGCGCGAACGCACGGGCAAGGGCTGCGAGGTGCAGTCGGCGCTGTTCGAGAACAACATCTTCCTGGTGGCGCAGCACATGATGCAGTTCGCCGCCACCGGCCGCGCCGCCGACCCGATGCCGAGCCGGATCTCGGCCTGGGGCGTGTACGACGTCTTCACCGTGAAGGACGGCGAGCAGATCTTCCTGGCGGCGGTCAGCGACAAGCAGTGGGCTGTCTTCTGCAAGGCCTTCGGCCTGGACGAGCTGCTGGCCGATCCGCGCCTGAAGACCAACAACGACCGCGTGCTGGCGCGCGACTGGATGATGCCGATGCTGCGCTCGCACCTGGCCGAGCGCAGCGCGGCCGAGCTCAGCGCGGTGTTCGAGCACAACGAGCTGCCCTTCGCGCCGATCACGCGGCCGCAGGAGCTGTTCGACGACCCGCACCTCAATGCCACGGGCGGCCTGGCGCCGGTGCGCATGAACGACGGCAGCCTGTCGAAGGTGCCGTTGATGCCCTTCACGCTCGGCGGCGAGCGCCCCGGCATCCGCCTGCAACCGCCGCTGCTCGGCGAGCACACGCGCGCGCTGCTCCAGGAAGTGGGCTACAGCGATGCCGAGATCGATCGCCTGAAGATCCAGAACATCACCGCCGAAGACTGAGGCCATCGATTCGGCGCGCGCCGGGCGCCGCTCGGCCCCCATGCGCTCAGGCCAGGTCCTCGTGCAGGCACAGGATGTTCCCTTCGGGATCCTCGAACCAGGCCGCCTTCTCGGAGCCCAGTACGCAGACATGCTCGACCGTCTTCAGGCCGGGCAGGTCGTAGTCGGCGAAACGCACGCCGCGCTGCTCCAGCGCAGCAACGGCCTGACCCGCGAATCTTCCTTTGTAGGCTCTTTGCGGGCGCCGCGCCATCGGCTGCGAGGCCGTCGTGGACTGTTCGCGGCGAGCCCTTCGTGATAATCCCGGGCGATGGACCGCCTGAAGCAACTCGAATCCTTTGTCGCGATCGCCGCCCGCGGCAGCCTCACGGCCGCGGCCAAGGCCGAGGGCGTGGCGCCGGCCGTGATCGGGCGCCGCATCGACGCGCTCGAAGAACGGCTGGGCGTCAAGCTGCTGCTTCGCACCACGCGCCGGATCTCGCTCACCCACGAGGGCAGCGCCTTCCTGGAGGACTGCCAGCGCCTGCTGGTCGAGCTGGCCAATGCCGAGGCCAGCGTCAGCGCCGGCGGCGTCAAGGCCAGCGGCCACCTGCGCGTCACGGCGCCGGCCGGCTTCGGCCGCCGCCACGTGGCGCCGCTGGTGCCGCGCTTCCACGCGCTGCATCCCGAGGTCACGATCTCGCTGAACCTCAGCGACCGGCTGGTCGACATGGCGGGCGAGAGCTTCGATTGCGCGGTGCGCGTCGGCGACCTGCCCGACTCCTCGCTGGTCAGCCTGCGGCTGGCCGACAACCGGCGCCGCTGCGTCGCCACGCCCGAGTTCGTGCGCCGCCATGGCGCTCCGCGCCATCCGGGCGAGCTGTCGCGCTTCGCCTGCCTGAGCCTGTCGAGCGATGCCTCGCAGACCCGCGGCTGGGCCTTCCGGGTGCCGACAGCCGGCGGCGAGCACGAGGTGATCTACCTGAAGCCGACCGGCCCGCTCGACTGCTCCGACGGCCAGGTGCTGCACGACTGGTGCCTGGCCGGCCACGGCATCGCCTGGCGCAGCACCTGGGAGGTCGAGGCCGAGATCGATGCCGGCCTGCTGGTGCCCTTGCTCGACGCGTTCGCCGCGCCGCCCAACGGCATCTACGCCGTGTTCCCGCAACGCAAGCACCTGCCGCTGCGGGTGCGCCTGTGGCTGGACTTCCTGAAGGCGCACTATGCGCGGCCGGAGTTCTGGGGCGGCACAATCGCAGCGCCCAAGAAAACCAAGGAGTCCGCCCGATGACGCTCGAAGCCATCCTCGCCTACCTGCACCTGCTGGCCATCCTGACGCTGGTGGTCTTCATCGCCAGCGAGGCCGCGCTGTGCCGCGTCGAGTGGCTCAACGCGGCGGTGGTCGAGCGCCTGGCCAAGGTCGACCGCATCTACGGCATCGCCGCGGTGGCGGTCATCGCCACCGGCGTGGCGCGCACCTGGTGGGGCATGAAAGGCACGGCCTGGTACTGGACCAATCCGCTGCTGCACCTCAAGCTCACGCTGTTCATCATCATCGGCGCGATCTCGATCTTTCCGACGATGCGCTACCTGCGCTGGCGCAAGGCGCTGCGCGCCACCGGGGCCCTGCCGGCCGAGGCCGAGGTCCGCAGGACCCGCAAGCTGGTGATGATCCAGGCCCACCTGATCGCGCTGATACCGCTGGTGGCGGTGTTCCTGGCCCGCGGCTTCGGCGCGAGAAGCTAGCCCCCGATGAAGCCGGCGCACGTCAAGGCCCTGTTCGCCGGCACCATCTTCACCAGTGCCTTCCTGCTGTTCCTGGTCCAGCCGCTGATCGCCAAGCAGATCCTGCCCTGGTTCGGCGGCTCGGCGGCGGTGTGGTCGATCTGCATGGTGTTCTTCCAGGTCGTGCTGCTGGCCGGCTATGCGTACTCGGACTGGGTCACGCGGCGGCTCGGCGCGCGCACCCAGGCGCGGCTGCACGTCGGGCTGCTGCTCGCGAGCCTGGCCTTCCTGCCGATCGTGACCAGCGAGCGCTGGAAGCCGACCGGCGCCGAGGACCCGACGCTGTGGATCCTCGGCCTGCTGGTCGGCACCATCGGCCTGCCTTACTTCCTCCTCTCGACCACCGGGCCGCTGGTGCAGTCGTGGGTCGCACGCACGCCCTGGGGCGCGCAGGTGTACCGCTACTTCTCGCTGTCGAACCTGGCCTCGCTGGTGTCGCTGTTGAGCTACCCGGTGCTGATCGAGCCCCGCAGCGCGCTGCTGCACCAGGCCTGGGGCTGGTCGATCGCCTATGGCGTCTTCGTGCTGCTGTGCGCCGGCACCACCTTGCATGTGTCGCGTCACTGGGCCGCCCAGCCCCGGCCCTCGGTCGACGCACCGCCTGTCGAGGCGACGCCTTCGGCGAAACCCCGCCTCGCCGACCACCTGATGTGGCTCGCCCTGCCGGCGCTCGGCTCCTGGCTGCTGCTTGCGATCACCAACCACATCACGCAGAACGTGGCGGCGATTCCCTTCCTGTGGGTGCTGCCGCTGTCGGTCTACCTGCTGACCTTCGTGCTGACCTTCGAGAGCGACCGCTGGTACCGGCGCCCGGTGTTCGTCCCGCTGGCTGCGGTGATGCTGGCGCTGTGCGCCTTCGGTCTGCAGCACCGGCTCGGCTCGGAGCTGCGCACGGCGCTGCCGATCTACATCGTCGGCCTGTTCGCGCTGTGCATGTTTCTGCACGGCGAGATGGCGCGCCTGCGCCCCGGCGGCGCCTACCTGACCCGCTTCTACCTGATGCTCTCCCTGGGCGGCGCGCTCGGCGGCATCACCGTCGGGCTGGTGGCGCCGCACGTGCTGCCGGCCTACTACGAGCTGGGCGTCGGCCTGATGCTCTGCGCGCTGATCGCGGCCGTGCTGTGGCGCCGGCGGCGCGTCGGCCTGGCGGCCTCGCTGGCACTGGCGGGGGCCTGCGCCTGGTTCCTCGCGCTGCAGATCGAGGAAGACGCGGCCGGCGTTCGCCGCATGCAGCGCAACTTCTACGGCACGCTGGTCACTTTCGATGCCGAGTACGGCGATGCCCACGAGCCGGTGCGGAAGCTATACCACGGCTCGGTCAAGCACGGCGAGCAGTACCTGTCGCCTTCAAGGCGGCGCGAGCCCACAACCTACTACGGCCCGAGCTCGGGCGTCGGGCTGGCGATCGCGGCGGCTCCGGACGCGCCGCGCCGCGTCGGCCTGATCGGGCTCGGGGCCGGCACGCTGGCGACCTACGGCCGGGCCGGCGACACCTACCGTGTCTACGAGATCAATCCCCAGGTCTTCGAACTCGCCGACAGCGAATTCAGCTTTCTGGCCGACAGTCCGGCGTGCATCGAGCGGGTGCTCGGCGATGCCCGGCTGGCGCTCGAACGCGAGCCTCCGCAGGGCTTCGACGTGCTGGCGGTCGACGCCTTCTCGGGCGATTCGGTGCCGGTCCACCTGATCACCTCGCAGGCGATGGACCTGTACTTCAGGCACATGCGGCCGGGCGGCATCGTCGCCTTCCACGTCACCAACCGCTTCCTCGCGCTCGCGCCGGTGGTCGAGAAGATCGCGCTGGCCCAGGGCCTGCACGTGGCGCTGGTGCACGACGAGCCGAGCGCCGAGGGGCTGCGCAACACCGACTGGGTGCTGGTCGCCCGCGAGCCGGACCGGCTGACCGAGGGCACCATCGGCCTGGCGAGCTCGAGCATCAAGCAGATCGCAGGTCTGGAACCGTGGACCGACGACGCCAACAACCTGTTCGGCGTCTTGAAGTAGCGAGCCGCCATCGAGGCCGGCGCAGCCAGGCCCGTTGGTGTTGCCCCCGGCAGGGGGTGGGCGGGCTACACGAAGTGAGCCCAACCTGGGGGCGAGCTAGCCCCCGGCTTCGCACTTCTTCATGAAGCTGGTCTTGGCGGCACCGGCCAGCGCCTTGCCGTTCTTGTCGATCGCCTTCGCCGCGCAAGCCGGCGCGGCCGCGGCGGCGGCGTCCTTTTCGCACTTCTTGACGAAGCTGGTCTTGGCCGCGCCGTTCAGCTTCTTGTCCGCCGCCTGGGTGTCGCAGGTGGAGGCGTGGGCGGCACCGAAGGACAGGGCGGCGCCCAGCGCCAGCAGGGAAAGGAGCTTTTTCATGATGTAGGAGTCCTTGGGAGTTGGGTTGAGACGGTGTTCCCCGCCCCGGGGCTGCCCATCCTAACGGCCGACGTTCACAGTTGGATGACGATCATTGCGGACGGTCGTTTTGCCCCCGGTAAAATCCCGCGATGCTATTGGTCAAACAGGAGCTGCTCGCGGCGCTCGCGAACACGCTCGAATCCCTCTCGCCCGGCGCCGGCAGCAAAGCCGCGTTCGAGTCGCCCAAGGTGGCGGCACACGGTGATTTCGCCAGCACCGCCGCCATGCAGCTGGCCAAGCCGCTGCAGCGCAAGCCGCGCGAGCTGGCCGAACAACTGGCCGCCGCGCTGCAGGCCACACCCGCCTTCACCCGATGGGTGGACGCGGTCGAAATCGCCGGCCCCGGCTTCCTCAATATCCGCCTCAAGACGGCTGCCCGCCAGCAGGTGGTGCGCGAGGTCCTCGAGGCCGGCGCCGCCTTCGGCAGCCAGCCCGCGCGGGACGAGCGGGTGCTGGTCGAGTTCGTCTCGGCCAACCCGACCGGCCCGCTGCACGTCGGCCACGGCCGCCAGGCGGCGCTCGGCGACGCCATCTGCAACCTGCTCGCCACCCAGGGCGACAAAGTCTGGCGCGAGTTCTACTACAACGATGCCGGCGTCCAGATCCAGACCCTGGCCACCAGCACCCAGCTGCGCGCCAAGGGCTTCAAGCCGGGCGATCCCGAGTGGCCCGAGCAGGCCTACAACGGCGAGTACATCGCCGACATCGCGGCCGACTTCAAGGCGAAGAAGACCGTGCGCTCCGACGACCGCGAATACACCGCCAGCGGCGACGTCGACGACATCGACTCGATCCGCCAGTTCGCGGTCGCCTACCTGCGCCACGAGCAGGACCTCGACCTGAAGGCCTTCCAGGTCCGGTTCGACAACTACTACCTCGAATCCAGCCTCTACTCCAGCGGCCGGGTCGCCGCCACGGTGCAGAAGCTCGTCGATGCCGGCAAGACCTACGAGCAGGACGGCGCGCTGTGGCTGAAGTCGACCGACTACGGCGACGACAAGGACCGCGTGATGCGCAAGGGCGACGGCAGCTACACCTACTTCGTGCCCGACGTCGCCTATCACATTGCCAAGTGGGAGCGCGGCTTCCACCAGGTGGTCAATATCCAGGGCACCGACCACCACGGCACGATCGCGCGGGTGCGCGCCGGCCTGCAGGCGGCCGGGGTCGGCATTCCGGCCGGCTACCCCGACTACGTGCTGCACACCATGGTGCGGGTGGTGCGCGGCGGCGAAGAGGTCAAGATCAGCAAGCGCGCAGGCAGCTACGTCACCCTGCGCGACCTGATCGAGTGGACCAGCACCGACGCGGTGCGTTTCTTCCTGCTGAGCCGCAAGCCCGACACCGAATACACCTTCGACATCGACCTGGCGCTGGCGCAGAATAACGACAACCCGGTGTACTACGTGCAATACGCCCATGCGCGCATCTGCTCGGTGCTGGCGGCCTGGGGCGGCGATGCCGCCACGCTCGAAGGCGTGGACCTGTCCCCGCTCGAGAGCCCGGCCTCGCAGGCGCTGCTGCTGCAACTGGCCAAGTACCCCGCGATGCTGACCGCCGCGGCCAAGGATTTCGCACCTCACGACGTCACCTTCTACCTGCGGGAGCTGGCCGCCAGCTACCACAGCTACTACGACGCCGAGCGCATCCTGGTCGACGACGAGCCAGTCAAGCGGGCCCGCCTGGCGCTGGTCGCGGCGACCGCGCAGGTGCTGCACAATGGTCTCGCTGTTCTGGGCGTCAGCGCGCCGCAAAAGATGTGATTCCCTCCTCCACCATGAAGACAAGACAAAGCGGCAACATCGTCATCGGGCTGATCGTCGGCCTGGTGCTCGGGCTCGGCATCGCGCTCGGGATCGCGGTCTACGTGACCAAGGTGCCGATCCCGTTCATGGCCAAGACCCAGCGCGGCGGCGCCGAGCAGGACGAGGCCGAGGCGCGCAAGAACCGCGACTGGGATCCGAACGCACCGCTGGCCGGCAAGGCCGGAGCGCCGGCCCGTGCGCCGGCGACCGCGCCGCCGGTACCCGCCACGGCCCCCGCCACGGCCCCGGTGACCGCAGCCGCTCCGCCCGCCGGCCCGGTGCCGGTCGTGGTGGCCCCCGGCAGCGTGGCCGCGCCGCGTCCGCCGCGCACCGCGCCGGTGCCGGCGGAAGCCAATGCGCTGCCGCCCTCGAACGACCCGATCGGCGATTTCGCGAAGGCCCGCAGCGGCGCGGGCGCAGGTGCTGCGGCGCCCGCCGGTGCCAGTGCCGACCCGTTCATGTATTTCGTCCAGGCCGGTGCCTTCCGCACCCAGGAGGACGCCGATGCGCAGCGCGCCAAGCTCTCGCTGATGGGCGTGGAGGCGCGTGTGACCGAGCGCGAGCAGGCCGGCCGTACCGTCTACCGCGTGCGCGCCGGCCCCTTCAACAAGAAGGACGATGCCGATCGGCTCAAGGAGCGGCTCGACGATGGCGGCCTCGAATCGGCCCTGGTGCGCGTCCAGCGCTGAAGTCATGGCCCCCACGCTCCCCCACTGCGTGTGGTCGCTGCCCCCCGAGGGGGCCGCAGGCCGCCTTGGGGCGGCCCGGCGCCGGCCTGGCCCCCACGCTCCCCCACTGCGTGTGGGTCGCTGCCCCCCGAGGGGGCCGCAGGCCGCCTTGGGGCGGCCCGGCGCCGGCCTGACACTTCACCGATCTTTACTTTGGGCGGCCGGGGAACTCCACCCCGGTTCGCGGGCTCTTTCTGCCGACAGGAGAACTTCTTAATGCAACGTCGTGATTTTTCTTTGGCCGCTGCTTCGCTGGCCCTTCTTCCGCTGGCCGCGCCCTCGCATGCGCAGGGCCGCCCGTTCAAGGCCGGCACCGATTACATCGTGCTCGGCAAGCCGGCACCGGTCGATGCGCCCGCGGGCAAGGTCGAGGTGGTCGAGTTCTTCTCGTACAACTGCCCGCACTGCGCCGCCTTCGAGCCCAAGCTCGAGGCCTGGGTCAAGCAACTGCCGCCGCATGTCGCGTTCCGGCGCATTCCGGTGCCCTTCGTCGGCAACGACACCGAGGCCAAGCAGCGCTTCTACTATGCGCTCGAAGCCATGGGCAAGGTCGACGAATTCCAGCCCAAAATCTTCCAGGCCATCCACCAGCAGCGCCTGAACCTGACCGGCGATGCCGCGATCCTCGCCTGGGTCGAGAAGCAGCCGGGCCTCGACGCGAAGAAGTTCGCCGAGCTGTTCAAGTCGTTCTCGGTGGTCGGCAAGGCCAAGCGCGCCTCGCAGCTCACGACCGACTACCAGGTGGCCGGCGTGCCGGCGCTCGGCGTCGCCGGCCGCTGGTATGTCGACGGCGACACCGCCGGTTCGCTCGACCGCGCCCTGCAGACGGTCGACTTCCTGATCGCCGAGGCCCGCAAGGGCTGAGCGCCCGGGCGGTCCGGCCGCCCCGACTTCCGTCCACGAAGCCCGCTTCCGCGGGCTTTTTCGTCAAGGCCGCGCAAGTGGCGTCCCGGGGACGCATACAATCGCAGAGCAAGTTTCGTGCCTCTATGACCTCTCCCTCCCTCTCCTTCCTACGCCGCCCCGTGCGCGTGCTGTTCCTCGCCATCGTGCTGGCCGGTCTCGCATCGCTGGCCCAGGCCGAGCAGGCTGACCGGAGCAAGCCGATGAACATCGAGGCCGACGCGATGCGCTACGACGACCTCAAGCAGACCAGCGTGTTCACCGGCAACGTGCTGGTGAACAAGGGCACGATCCAGATCCGCGGCGCGCGCATCGACGTCCGCCAGGACCCCGAGGGCTACCAGTACGGCGTCGTCACGGCCGAACCGGGCAAGCTCTCCTACTTCAAGCAGAAGCGCAATGCCGGCACCGACGAGTGGATCGAGGGCGAGGGCGAGGTCATCGAGTACGACAGCCGCGCCGACAATGTGAAGTTCATCCGCCGCGCGGTCATGCGCCGCCTGATCGGCGCCACGCCCAGCGACGAGAGCAGCGGTCCGCTGATCGTCTACGACCAGAGCAACGACACTTTCACGGTGAATGGCGCGTCGCTGCCGCCGAACGCCGGCGTGGCGACCCAGCCGAGCGGCCGCGTGAAGGCCATCCTGACGCCCAAGCCGGCGACCGTGCCGGCCGCGGCGCCGGCGGCCGGCGCCGCCAAGCCCGCCGCCACGCCGGCGCCGGGCAACAGCCTGCGTTCCACCACCACGCTGGGCGGAGACTTCAAGAAGTGATCGAAGCAGCCGGGATCAGTGCCAGCGACGGCCAGCCGGGCAGCCGGCTGGAGGCGCGCAGCCTGCAAAAGAGCTATGGCAGCCGCAAGGTCGTCAAGGACGTGTCGCTGGCCGTGCAGAAGGGCGAAGTGGTCGGCCTGCTGGGCCCCAACGGCGCCGGCAAGACCACCTCCTTCTACATGATCGTCGGGCTGGTGCGGGCCGACGCCGGCGACATCATGATCGACGGCGAGCCGATCGCCCACATGCCGATCCATCGCCGCGCGCGCATGGGCCTGAGCTATCTGCCGCAGGAGGCCTCGATCTTCCGCAAGCTGACGGTCGAGGAAAACGTGCGCGCCGTGCTCGAACTGCAGAGCGAGCCCGACGAGCAGGGCCGCATGGTGTCGCTCGGCAAGGCGCGCATGGAAGAGCGTCTCGCCGAACTGCTGGCCGACCTGCGGGTCGACCACCTGCGCGATTCGCCGGCGCTGTCGCTGTCCGGCGGCGAGCGCCGCCGGGTCGAGATCGCGCGGGCGCTGGCGACCCAGCCGCGCTTCATCCTGCTGGACGAACCCTTCGCGGGCATCGACCCGATCGCCGTGATCGAGATCCAGCGGATCATCAACTTCCTGAAGGAGCGCGGCATCGGCGTGCTCATCACCGACCACAACGTGCGTGAAACGCTGGGCATCTGCGATCACGCGTTCATCATCAGCGACGGGCACGTGCTGGCACAAGGCACGCCTTCGGAGATCGTCGACAACGCCGAGGTACGGCGCGTGTACCTGGGCGAACACTTCCGGATGTAGGAGCCCAATCTCGATGAAGCAGGGGCTTTCGCTTCGCGTCTCCCAGCACCTGGCGCTCACGCCGCAGCTGCAGCAGTCGATCCGGCTGCTGCAACTGTCCACGCTCGAGCTGAGCCAGGAAGTCGAACAGATGCTCGACGACAACCCGTTCCTCGAGCGCACTGCCGAGGAGGCGGCGCGCGAGGAATTCGGCCTGGAATCGGCGGATGCGCCGGTGCGCGACGAGGATCGGCAGGCCGAAGTCGAGGGCGATTTCGCGCCGGGCCCATCGGCGCCGGCCGAAGTCGCGGTCGCCGCGTCCGAAACCGAGACGGCCACCGCCGACGCCGTCGACGCCGAGCCCGACTGGGAAGGCGACGGCACGGTCGACCTGGCGCCCGACGACAGCGAATGGGGCGGCGACGCCCCGGCGCGCACCAACAACCTGGGCGACGACGAGCGCACCGACGCCACCGAGCTGGCGCGCAGCCAGGAGTCGCTGCAATCCTTCCTGCACCGGCAGGCGCTGGGCCTGCGGCTCAGCGAGACCGATTGCGCCGCGCTGCGCTTCCTGATCGAGTCGCTCAACGACGACGGCTACCTCGAGGATTCGCTGCCGGCCCTGGCTTCGGGCCTGGCCGGCGACGACAACGACCAGTTCGACGACCTAGTGCACCACTTCCAGGTCGCGCTTGGCCTGCTGCAGAGCCTGGAGCCGGTCGGTGTCGGCGCCCGCAACCTCGGCGAGTGCCTGACGATCCAGCTGCGCGCGCTGGCGCATCCCGGCGAGAGCGCCGACGAGGCGCAGGTGCGCGAGACGGCCATTGCGATCTGCAAGCAGCCGATGGAGCTGCTGGCGCGGCGCGACTTCAAGCGTCTCGCGACCCTCACGCGCAGCAACGAGGAAGAGGTTCGCGCGGCCCTGCAGCTGATCGCCAGGCTCGAGCCCAAGCCCGGCCGCCGCTTCGTCGACGTCGAACGCAACGTCGTGATCCCCGACGTGATCGTCACGCGCATCGGCAACGGCACCCACACCAAGTTCCGCGTCATGTTGAACCCCGAGGTCATGCCGCGGCTGCGCGTGCACGACATCTACGCCGGTGCGCTCAAGCAGCACAAGGGCGAAGGCAGCCAGGCGCTGTCGCAGCGGCTGCAGGAGGCGCGCTGGTTCATCAAGAACATCCAGCAGCGCTTCGACACCATCCTGCGGGTGTCGAACGCGATCGTCGAGCGGCAGAAGAGCTTCTTCGTGCACGGCGAGCTGGCGATGCGGCCGCTGGTGCTGCGCGAGATCGCCGACGAGCTCGGCCTGCACGAGTCGACCATCAGCCGCGTGACCACCGCCAAGTACATGGCGACGCCCTACGGCACGGTCGAGCTCAAGTACTTCTTCGGCTCGGCGCTGGGCACCGAGACCGGCGGCAACGCGTCGAGCACCGCGGTGCGGGCGCTGATCAAGCAGTTCGTCAGCGCCGAGGATCTCAAGAAGCCGCTGTCGGACAGCCAGATCTCCGAGATGCTCAAGGAGCAGGGGATCGAATGCGCGCGCCGCACGGTGGCGAAATACCGCGAGGCCCTGCGCATCGCGCCGGCCAATCTGCGCAAGGCACTCTAGCGATGCCTCTCGGCCGGGGCCTGAGGGTGCGCGGGTGGCTCGGCGCGGCACTCGTGGCGGCGACCGTGCTGGCCGGCGGCTGCGCCATGCTGCCGGCCGATTTCGAGCGCCAGCCATCGAGCGCGATCGCGGCCTCCACGGCCACCACGCTGGGGCGGATCGCCAAGGCCTCCGCGCCCGATCCCGACCTGAGCGGCTTCCGGCTGATGCCCGGCGGCGACTTCGCGCTCGACACGCGCTTGCAGCTGGCGCGCCGCGCCGAGCGCACGCTGGACGTCCAGTACTACCAGATCGAGAACGACGAGACCGGCCGCTACTTCCTGCGCAGCCTGCGCGACGCGGCGCTGCGCGGCGTGCGCGTGCGGCTCTTGATGGACGACCTCTACACCTCCGGCGAGGACGAGCTGCTGCTGGCGCTGGCCGCGACGCCGAACCTCGAGCTGCGCCTGTTCAATCCGTTCCCGGCCGGGCGCGGCAGCATGGTGCAGCGCTTCTCGCGTTCGCTGTTCGACTTCGACCGCGTGAACCGCCGGATGCACAACAAGCTCTTCATCGCCGACGGCACGATGGCGGTGGCGGGCGGGCGCAACATCGGCAGCCAATATTTCGCGCAGGCCGCGGGCGCGAACTTCCTGGACATCGACACCTTCGTCGCCGGTGCGCTGGCGAAGCGCCTGGGCAGCCTCTTCGATCTCTACTGGAACAGCCCCTACGTGCGGCCGATCGGCACCGTGGTCGCTTCCTCGCTGACGCCCGAGGAACTGCAGCGGCGCTTCGAGCAGGCCACCGGCCCCGCCAACACCCCGGCGCCGCGGCCGCCGGCGCCGAACGACGTCCTGGGCTACGCGCCGCTGGGGCCGGAGCTGAAGGACGGCGCCCGGCTCGACCTGATCTGGACCCTGGCCGAGGCCTATGCCGACGCGCCCGACCGCGTAGTCGGCAAGACCGCGTCCTATGGCGGCGTGCCGCTGCTCGATGTCGACAGCGTGCGCTACAACGTGATCGAGCAGATGCGGCGCTCGCGTTCCGAAGTCACGCTGGTGTCGCCCTACCTGATCCCGGGCAAGGCCGGGCTCGAGGTGATGCGCGAGGTCCGCGGCCGCGGGGTCCGGATCAGCGTCGTCACCAATTCGCTCGCGGCCACCGACGAGCCGCTGGTCCACACCGGCTACCGGCGCTACCGGCCCGACATGCTGCGCCTCGGCGTCGAGATCCACGAGCTGAGCTCGGCGCGCACCAAGCGCAGCGTGCGGCTCGGGCTGTTCGGCTCGCAGGTCGGCCGGCTGCATGCGAAGGCGGCGATCTTCGACCGCCGCGCGCTGTTCCTGGGTTCGATGAACTTCGACCCGCGCTCGGACAACCACAACACCGAGATCGGCCTCTTCATCGCCAGCCCCGAGATGGCGCAGCAGATGCTCAAGCTGCTCGACGTGCTGAAGCAGCAGGGCGCCTACCGGGTGCGCTTTGCCGAAGGCAGCGAAGGTCTCGAATGGGTCACGATGGAAGACGGTGCCGACCCGGTGCTCACCGTCGAGCCCGACGCGGGCCTGTGGGACCGCGTGATGCTGGAACTGCTCGCGCCGCTGGCGCCGGAGAGCCTGCTGTAGAACCCGCGGGCCCCGGGCCCGCGCGCCGCTTCACTGGATGTTGACCGCCTCGACCTGCACCAGCAGCCTGACCTTGTCCTCGAAGCCGAAGGCCAGGCCCCAGTTGATGCCCCACTGGCTGCGCTCGACCGTGGTCTCGAAGTCGCCGCCGCAGATCTGGCGGTTGATCAGCGGGCTCAGGTAGCAGTTGAAGCGGTTGGCCTTGAGCAGCACGGGTCGGGTCTGGCCCATCAGGGTGAGCGTGCCGTTGACCTGCGTGACCTTGTCGCCGCTGAAGTCGAGGCGGTCGGCGACGAAGCGGGCGATCGGAAACTCGGCGACGTTGAAGAAGTCCTTGCTCAGCAGGTGGCGGTTGAGCAGGTCGACGCCGGTGTTGATGGAACTGATGTCCATCGTGATGTCGACCTTGCCGCCGGTGCCCGACGGGTCGATCTTGATCTGGCCGTCCTTGGTGCTGAAGCGGCCGCGGTTGGTGGTGGTGCCGTAGTGGCCCATCTCGTAGTTGACGAAGGTATGGGTCGGGTCGACCACGTAGCTGGCGCCCTTGACCGGGCCGCCCGCCGGCTTGGCCGCCGCCTCGGGCGCCTGCTGGGCGCCGGCCAGTGCAGCCGCGGCCGTCAGCGCGGCGAAGGTGAGCAGTTTCTTCATGACGAGCTTTCGGGTGAACGTGGAAACATCGGTGGACTTCACAGGGGGCCGAGCCCGGTCAGCACCAGCTTGAAGCGGACCTGGACGTCGTCGGCCACCATCGAGGTGTCGGTCCATTCGCCTTGGCCGATTTTGAAGGCGAGGCGCTGGATCGTCATGCTTCCGCTGGCGGTCGACTGGCCGTAGGACTGCGTGATCTCGACCGGCACCAGCACCTCCCTGGTGCTGCCCTTGATCGTCAGCCGGCCGGCGACCTCGAAGCGGCCGCCGCCCAGCGCCTTGATGCTGCTGGAACGGAAGTCGGCCTTCGGGAAGCGCTGGCTGTCGAACCAGGCCGGCTTGGGCAGTTCGGCGTCGCTCTGGGGCAGGCCCAGGCTGGCGCTCGCGACCTCGATCTGCAGCGCCACGCTGCCGCCCTCGGGCTGGCGCGGGTCGAAGGCCACCTGGGCGTCGAACTTCTTGAAGGCGCCTTCCACCGGCACGCCCATCTGCTTGGTCACGAAGACGATCTGGCTCGGAGCCGGCAGCAACTTGGCCGGTGTCGCCGGCTCGGCGCCGGCTGCGCCGGCAACGAGGGATGCGGCCGCGTACAGCAAGGCGCGGCCGAGGGAGAACAGGGTCATGGGAAATGCCTTCGGCGTGAAAGCGGCGACATGCGGTCGAGCAGGCCGTCGCAGTCGATGAAGTGGTGCTTGAGCGCGGCCGCGACATGGACTGCCGCCACCGCGGCGAGGCTGAAGGCGCCGGCGTGGTGCAGCGGCTTCAGCACCGATTCGGCGAACGCCTTGTCGACCGGCACGAAGTCCGGCAGCGGCAGCACGCCGAGCCAGACGACCGGGAAACCCAGCGCCGAGCTGTAGGCCCAGCCCAGCAGCGGGACGGCGAAGAACAGCAGGTACAGCAGCAGGTGCAGCCCGCGGTGCGCGGCCAGCTGCCAGCCCGGCATCGCTGCCCGGATGCGTCTCGGCAGCGGCGGCGGCGGGTGCGACAGGCGCCATAGCAGGCGCAGCGCAGACAGTGCCAGGATCGTGATGCCGGCCCATTTGTGCCAGTTGTAGAGCTTGAGGCGCAGCGGCGAGAAAGGCAGGCCGGTCATCGACAGGCCGACGCCCAGAGAGCTCAGGATCATCAGCGCCAGCAGCCAATGCAGGGCGATCGCCACCGTGCCGTAGCGCGGGGCATCGGGGATATCGGCCAGGGGGGGCGGAGGCTGGGCGGGCATGGTCGACGCATAGGCGCTTCAGCGCTGCACCCGCCGCAGCAAGGCCTGCAGCGTCGCGGGCTGCACGGGCTTGCGCAGCGCCTGCCAGCCGCGCTCGCGGGCCAGCTGCTGCGTCGCGTCGTCGATGTCGGCCGAGACCAGCGCGAGGGGGAGGGAAGGGCGCCGGCGCTGCAGTTCGGTCGCCAGCGCGATGCCGTCGAGCGGGCCCGGCAGCCGGATGTCGCACAGGGCGATGTCGAAGGCTGCCAGATCGGGCAGTGCGAGCGCCTCGGTCGCGCTGCCGCAGATCTGTGGCCGGGCCCCCCACAGGCGCAGCAGTGCCGCGATGCTGTCGGCCACCACCGCGTTGTCCTCGATCACCAGCACGACCAGGCCGGGGCGCAGCGCCTGCGTTCCCGGTGCCGTCGCGGTCTCGACGCCCGCCGCTGCAGCCGATGCCAGCGGCGCGCCCTGCGGGGCTGCGGGCAGCGCGAAGGCGAACACCGAGCCGCGCCCCGGTGCCGAGCGCAGCGAGATCTCGACGCCCAGCCGCAGGGCCAGCCGCCGCACGATCGCCAGGCCCAGCCCGTGGCCGCGCTGCAGGTTGCGTTCGATGTTGCCGACCTGCTCGAAGTCGCCGAACACGCGCTCCTGCGCCTCCGGTGCGATGCCGATGCCGGCGTCGCGCACCTCGATCCGCCAGGCTTCGCCGCGCTGGCGGCAGGCCAGCAGCACGCGGCCGCGAGGCGTGAACTTGAGCGCGTTGTCGACCAGGTTGCCGAGGATCCGGCGCAGCGCCACCAGGTCGGTCCAGACCACGGCGTTCGCCGGGCAGCGCACCCGCACCCGGCCGCTGCCGGCCTGGCGCGCGAATTCGGACAGCAGCGGCGCCAGTGCGACCGCCGCCGGCGAGATCGGGTCGGCGGCGGCCTCGATGCGCCCGATCTCGAGCAACTGGTTGGTCAGCCCCTCGAGCGCCTGCTGGGCCCTCGACAGCGCGGCCACCGTGCCCAGCACCGTGACCATGTCCTCGCCGGCGTTCAGTTGCTGGCGCAGCACCTCGGCCTGCAGGCCCATCGCCATCACCGGCTGGCGCAGGTCGTGGTTGGCGGCCGAGAAGAAGCGCAGCCGCTCGGCCTGGGCCTGCTGCGATTGCTGCAGGCCGGCCAACGCCTGTTCGCGCAACGCGCTTTCGTTGTGGCGCAGTCCGATGTTCTCCTCGAGCTGGTGCGCGCGTTCCGCCACCAGCTTCCAGACCATCGCCAGCAGGCCGATGCCGAGCAGCGACAGCACCCTCATGAGCGGGGCGCCGAAGACCAGGCCCATCACGATGGTCGGCGCCAGCAGCAGCGTGATCGCAAGCCGCATGGCCGGCGTGTAGTAGGACACCGAGAAGGCCGAGGACAGCGTCATCGCCATCACCACCAGGCCGATCAGCAGTTGCGAGGTCGAATCCGCCGGATCGAACAGCAGCACGCCGGCCAGGCCATGGGCGCCTTCGTGCAGCGCGATGCGCAGCGTGTGCGCGCGCAAGGCGGGAGGCAGGTTGGCGGGGGTCACTTGCGCGGGGAGCCGCTGCGGGAAAAAACCGCGGTAGGCGGTGGTGGCGGCGATCAGCGCGATCCAGGCCACCGCGTGCGGCACCGAGTAGCGCCAGGCGAACAGCGCCGCGACGCCGCAGTCGAGCAGGAACTGGAACAGCAGCACCGGCCCGCTGGGCTGGGCACTGAGCCGCAGCACCTCGCAGCGGATGGCAAACCGGTCGGTGGCGGACGCCTCGGGCTGTGCGGGGGTGGGCGAGGAGCTCATCGGCCGGTCCACTATAGATCACCGAGGCGCTGCCGGGGCCCCGTCGCGGCGACAATCGCGGGGTGAACGATCTCTCTCTTTTTCTCCCTTGCGCCGCCGGTGTCGAGGATTTCCTGGCGCAGGAAGTGCATGCGCTGACCGGCCGCGCGGGGCAGGACCTGCTCACCTTGCGCGGCGGCGTGCGGGTGCGCGCCGACTGGCGCGACGCCCTCAAGCTCAATCTCCACAGCCGGCTGGCCCAGCGCGTGCTGATCGAACTCGCGCATGCGCCGTATCGCAGCGAGAACGACCTCTACGCGATCGCCAGCGGCGTCGCCTGGGAGATCTGGTTCACGCCGAAGCAGACCTTCAAGATCGAGACCACGGCGCAGCACAGCCCGCTGCAGAGCCTCAACTTCGCCACCCTGCGCATCAAGGATGCGATCGCCGACCGCTTCCGTGCCAAGGCGGGCGGCGTTCGGCCCAGCATCGAGACCCAGTGGCCCGACTGCCGCGTCTTCGCGCACCTCACCACCGACACCTGCACGCTGTATGTCGACACCTCGGGCGAGCCGCTGTTCAAGCGCGGCTGGCGGCAGGACAAGGGCGATGCGCCGCTGAAGGAAACCCTGGCCGCGGCGATGCTGGCGGCCAGCGGCTGGTGGAACCCGGAAACCGGCACGGTGGCGAGCGCGCCCTTGTACGACCCTTGCTGCGGCAGCGGCACGATCGCGATCGAGGCGGCGCAGATCGCCTCCGGCATCGCGGCCGGCTCGCTGCGGCGCTTCGGCTTCGAGAAGCTGCTGCCCTTCCAGGCCCACGTGTGGTCGGCGCTGAAGACCGAGGCCGTGCCGCCCGTGGCGCAGCGTACGCTGGCGATCTTCGGCTCCGACGTCTCGCACCGCATGGTCGACTTCGCGGAGCGCAACGCCGAGCGCGCAGGCGTGGCGGCGGCGATCCAGTTCCGCGGCGGCGATGCCTTGCAGCGCATGCCGCCGGCCGAGTCGGGCGTGATCGTGCTGAACCCGCCCTATGGCGAGCGGATCGAGGTCGGCGGCGTGGCGCGCGGCCGCGAGGACGCGCAGACCGAGGACGGCGGCGAGTTCTTCGTCCAGCTCGCGAGCCACTGGAAGAAGAACTATGCCGGCTGGACCGCCTGGGTGCTGACGCCCGACCTGCAGTTGCCCAAGCGCATGCGCCTGAAGGAATCGCGCCGGGTGCCGATGTGGAACGGGCCGATCGAGTGCCGGCTCTTCAAGTTCGACATGGTGGCGGGCTCGGCGCGGAAGGCCTGAGGCTTCGGCCCGGTATTGCGTTTCGGGCCAGAATGCGGCTCCCCCGCATCCGCAATCTGCCATGACCGATCTGTCCGCCTTCCCGATCACCAAGAAATGGCCCGCTGTCCATCCCGACCGGCTGCAGTTGTATTCGCTGCCGACGCCGAACGGCGTCAAGGTCTCGATCCTGCTCGAGGAGACCGGCCTGCCTTACGAGGCGCACCTGGTCAGCTTCCAGTCGAATGACCAGACTTCGCCGGAGTTCCTGTCGCTCAATCCGAACAACAAGATCCCGGCCATCCTCGATCCGCACGGGCCTGGCGGCGAGCCGCTGGCCTTGTTCGAGTCCGGCGCGATCCTGATCTACCTCGCCGACAAGGCCGGCAGGTTCATCCCGCAGGACGCCGCCGGCCGCTACGAGACGATCCAGTGGCTGATGTTCCAGATGGGTGGCATCGGCCCGATGTTCGGACAGCTCGGTTTCTTCAACAAGTTCGCCGGCAAGGACTACGAGGACAAGCGGCCGCGCGACCGCTACGTGGCCGAGTCGCGGCGCCTGCTCGGCGTGCTGGACCAGCGGCTGGCCGGGCGTGCCTGGCTGATGGGCGACGCCTACACCATCGCCGACATCGCGACCTTCCCGTGGGTGCGCAACCTGATCGGCTTCTACGAGGCCGGCGACCTGGTCGGCATCGCCGACTTCCCGCAGGTGACGCGGGTGCTCGATGCCTTCGTGAAGCGCCCCGCGGTGATGGCCGGACTGGACATCCCCAAGCGCGGCTGAACCGGAGTGGCTGGATTGCCCCCACGCTCCCCCACTGCGTGTGGGTCGCTGCCCCCCGAGGGGGCCGCAGGCCGCCTTGGGGCGGCCCGGCGCCGGCCTGAGCCCCCATGCTCCCCCACTGCGTGTGGGTCGCTGCCCCCCGAGGGGGCCGCAGGCCGCCTTGGGGCGGCCCGGCGCCGGCCTGGCGTCGTCATCGACACCAACATCGCGCTCGACCTGCTGGTGTTCGAGGACCCCGGCCAGGCCGGCCTGGCTGCGGCACTGGCGGACGGCGCGCTCGAATGGATCGCCACCGCGGCGATGCGCGACGAATTCGCGCGCGTGCTCGGCTATCCGCTGATCGCCAGGCGCCTGGCGTCCAGGGCGCTGGCTGCCGACGAGGTGCTGGCCGAGTTCGATGCGCGCGCACGCCAGGTCGACGGCGTGCCGGTCCGGGCGCCTTGCGTCTGCAGCGATCCCGACGACCAGATGTTCATCGACCTCGCGGTCGCGCACCGTGCGCGTCTGCTGAGCAAGGACCGCGCGGTGCTTTCGATGCGCAAGCGGCTTGCGGTCCAGGGTGTCGCGGTCTCCGTGCAATGGGCATCGCCCGGCGCGGCTTCCCGTGACGGGCAATCACGAGCCAGAAGTCCATGACATGGCGGTTGCGAAAAGGCGCCTGCAGGCGCCGCTCGCCACTCCGAACCCGCTCGGCGCCGATGCCACCCGCGACATCATCACGGCCGAGCTCGATGCACTGCTGGCCGACACCTTCGCGCTGTATCTGAAGACCAAGAGCTAGCTGGAACTCGGCGTGCTTACACGGCCACCAACCTCTCGGCGCACGCTTCGCTCAGCAAACCTCGACTTCTCCGTCCCCATACTCGCAAGCCGTAGGGTCGAACCACCTGTAGCCCCTGTAGTACAGCTGCACGGTATCGCCGTGGCCGTCATCAAAGGTGTAGGTGGCCGTGCCGCCTGAGGAAAGGCCCCACGTCACCTTGCCGAAGTCGCTGAATTCCATGGTGCCCGACGCATAGCAGGGCGCATATCGCTCATGCGCGCCAAATCTGCCGGGGACCGGGTACGCCTTGGTGAAAAAGTCCTTGACCTGGCGCACGGTGGGTTTGAAGTTTTTGCAAGCCTCAGTCAGTCCTGGCTCTCTGGGGTACGCATTGAGGCCAGTTTCCAGGATCACGACCTTCTGGATAGTCCGAGCGTTCGCCTGACATGCAAAGGCGAGTGCGGCTACCGCGATGATCAGTCTTACTGCCATGTGGCTGTACTCGCCTCAGTCTTTTTTTTCCGCCCGACAGCAGGGATCGACGATGCGCTGACCGAGAAGGACTTCCTGCACTCGCGGCACACGCTTCTCGCGCGCCGCTCAGCAGTCAGGGACGGACCCGAGCCCATAGGTGCAGGCGGTGGGATCGCTCCACTTATTGTGTTTGTAAAACAAAGAAACTGAATCGCCCCGATTGAAGATAAACGAGGCAGTGCCACTCGAATGCAGGGTCCAATCCCCAAAAGAGCCGTCGCTGTAGGTCAAAGTGCCGAACGCGATGCAAGGGGAATATCGCTCGCTCGTGCCAATGTAACTTTCGACATGGTAGGCCTTGTTGAAATAGTTCCGAACCTGCTTGAGCGTCGGCTTGAATGCCCTGCACAACTCCTTGGTTCGTTCATTCGATTCACCAGTCAAGCCGGCACCCTTGATTTCCAGTTTATGGACGGTCCTGGCCTCACTGTTGCCGCCGAAGGCGAGTGACGCGGCGAGAACAATCGCGGCGCAAACTTCAAGCCGTTCAGCAGTCCAAGACATCGCCCAACCCGTAGCTGCACGCGGTCGGGTCAAGCCACTTGTAGCCCCTGTAGTACAGGAACACATTTTCGCCTTCGTCCCACGAAATTGAGCCCGTGCCGCCTGACGAGACAACCCACTCGACCTTGCCGAAGTCGCTGAACTCCAGCGTGCCCGTTGCATAGCAGGGCGCATAGCGCTCATGCAGGCTAAAGCGATGCGGGACAATATACGCTTTGGTGAAAAATTCTTTGACCTGGCGCGCAGTCGGTTTGAACTTTTTGCAAGCCTCGGAGAGGCCGTACTCATTTGGATTCTTATTGAGGCCAGTCTCCAGGATAACTACCTTCTGGATTGTGCGAGCATTCGCGTGGCAGGCAAAGGCAAGTGCGGCTACCGCGATGATCAGTCTTACTACCATGTGGCTGTGCGCGCCTCGGATTCGTTCTTCCGCCCAATAGCAGGGTGCCTATATACTTCATGCATCGATACGTTGAACGTCTCGACCAACTCCTTGATAAGCCATTGCAGAGAAGAAGTCTGCTGCGCCGTGACCGGCACAAACACCTCCTTGCCTTCCTTTCCAGGTGCCTCGCCCACGAGCTCAATCCCAATGGCATCGGCATTCGAAGGGTATCTTTCGGGCCACTTCTTCGGCGCCTCGTTCGAGTGAACTGCCTTTGCCTTGGCGTTGTTACCCTTTATCCTTTCCAGAGCCATTGACCTTTTCAATTCAGTGGGCGTGCACTTTTGCGTGATCACGCACCTAGATTGCAGAAATCCAACGTGGTTGGTGACTCTGAAGAGAGATGCAGTTTGGTAAATTTGTCCGTCCTTTTCAATTAAAAAATGAGCACCATTGGGAGGGCCTCCGTTGCGATCCATTTTTGAATATGAATTGAAGGAGCTCACCGCCGTGGACCCGCCAGTCTGGTGAACCACAATGCCATTCACCGCGCCCAACTTTCCACGCTCAATGAGAGGGAAGATTTTGACCTTGATCCGTTCGGCGTCAACGATTCCGCCGCGATCGATATAGAGACCCATGCCTCTCCCCTTATGTTTCGGTGTTCTTCTGGATGTCGAAGCTCATCGACACCGTGCCGCCGGAACCACCCTGCTGGTTCTGGATGGTGTACTCCTGCTTCACTCGCGCGAATGAGAGGCTGACCGTCTCTCTTGCCTGCCGCATGGTGGTCTTGAGGCTGGGGGCAACCTGGGTCACGATCACGTCGCCCATCGTGATCTTCAGGAACTCCAGCGGCTTCTCGCCCGCCTTTCTCACGACGAGCGTGGCCGTGTCGATGTGTTTGCCGGTCAGGCAGTACTTCATCAGGTTGGGGCTCGAGCGGTCCACGTAGTGATCGAAAGAGAGGTCATGCACAGTGGCCTTGCCCGCCCCACCTCCGCTGCCGGAGTGCATGCTGGACGTCTGCGTGACCTCCCACTCCCAATCCAGGACTTCAATTTCGTCTTCATGGGCGGCGTCTTGCGACTCACCGTTGATCCCGCTCAATTTCAAAAAGATGTCTTGGGCCAATGCGGGCTCCCCCCAAATTTGATTAGTTAGTTCTAGGTTCCGCGGCAATGCGGCGCCTTGAGGATTAAGGCCCATCGCAAACCAGAGGAGCAATAGGAAATGTCTGCGCCATCTGGGGCTACTTCTGAAAGTGCCGCGCCCGGCAGCGGCCGTTCGTCGAGGGTCATCGGCTCGAACTCGTCGATGTGGGGCATGGGCGGATAGTGCAGCCCCGCGGTGCCCGGCTTCCGAGACTGGTGGCAAAGATTAGCTGGGGCGCTTTTCCGCGGCGCTCTGTACGATGGTGGCGGGCTAGCCGCCGTACCAGCGTGCCAGCAGGCGCGCCACCGCCCGCACGCGCTGCGTGTCGCGGCCCCAGCGCCGGCCCGCGGGCAGGCGCCGCAGCCAGCGCATGCGCTGCGCCGCGACGGCCAGGCGGTCGCGCACCTCGTCGCTGGCCTGGTCCAGCACTTCATGCCAGTGCGCTTCGGCCGCGTGCGGCGAGGCGGCGTCGACCAGCATCGCCGTGGAGTGCAGGTAGCTGAGCCAGTCCCGCGCCTGGCATTCGGCCAGCGGCAGTGTCTTGCCGGGGTCGTCCTCGAAATCGATGTAGCCGATGGTGCCGTCGGGGCACTGCACCAGATTGCGGTCGAAGGCCTGGCTCAGGTAGGTTCGGTGCGCATGCACGACGGCGATGGCGGCCAGGCCCTCGCGCCAGGTCGCGAGCAGGGCGGCCGGTCCGGCGGCCGCGGCCTGGTCGAGCCGCTCCTGCAGCACCACCGGCGGCCGGCCGCTCTGCCCGAGGTCGGAGATCAGCAGGCCGTCGCCCTGCTGCGCCAGCACTGCGGGCACTCGCAGGCCGGCGGTGCCGAGATGCCGCAGCCGCTCGGCCTCGATCGCGATCGCCGCCTCGCCGCCCGGATTCGGCACCGGCTTCAGCACGTCGAGCCGCAGTGCGCCGGCGATCGCCGCCAGCAGGTGGTAGCGCAGCTTGCCATGGCGCGGTCCGGCTTTCTTGAGCCAGACGCGCTCGCTGCCGAAGCGATGGCTGGCAACGGCCTTGGTCTGCTGCGGCAGCGTGGCGCGCAGGAATTCGGCGTAGTCGGCGGGCTGCGGCGCCGCACCGGTCTCCAGCGGCGCCGGCGCCGAGGCCATGCCCTTGCGCATCTGCACGCGCGTCGACGATGCGCCTCGTCTCGCCGGATTCATAGGGCGACGGCGAGGGGCTTGAAACTCTGGGCGCTGGCCAGCGGCCAGTAGGCGCGGAACACGTTGTGCTGCGCGTCGAGCGACCCGAGCAGCGCGCCGGGCTGCACCTGCATGATCAGGTTGCTGAGCAGCCGCACCTCGGTGTCCGAGATGCGCCGCACGATGTGATGGGCCGTGATCTGCTGCGGATGGTCGAGCCCGGCGGCCTGCACCAGCTCCTGCAGCGCATGCAGCGTGCTGCGGTGGAAATTGCGCACCCGGTCGGCCTTGGCCGGCACCACCAGCGCCTGCTGGCGCACCGGGTCCTGGGTGGTCACGCCGGTCGGGCAGAAGCCGGTGTGGCAGGCCTGGGCCTGGATGCAGCCCAGCGACATCATGAAGCCGCGCGCCGCGTTGCACCAGTCGGCGCCCAGCGCCATCATCCGCGCCAGGTCGAAGGCGGTGATCACCTTGCCGGCGCAGCCGATCTTGATGCGCTCGCGCAGGCCGACCCCGACCAGCGTGTTGTGCACCAGCAGCAGGCCTTCCTGCAGCGGTGCGCCGACGTGGTCGCTGAACTCGACCGGCGCCGCGCCGGTGCCGCCCTCGGCGCCGTCGACCACGATGAAGTCGGGGGGCAGGCCGGTCTCCTGCATCGCCTTGACGATCGCGAACCATTCCCAGGGGTGGCCCAGGCAGAACTTGAAACCGGTCGGCTTGCCGCCCGACAGCACCCGCAGCCGGGCGATGAAATGCATCATCTCGGTCGGCGTCGAGAAGGCGCTGTGGGACGATGGCGAGATGCAGTCCACGCCCACCGGCACGCCGCGCGCGGCCGCGATCTCGGGCGTCACCTTGGGGGCCGGCAGCACGCCGCCGTGGCCGGGCTTGGCGCCCTGGCTCAGCTTGAGCTCGATCATCTTTACCTGCGGGTCGCGCGCGTTGGCGATGAAGCGCTCCTCGCTGAAGGAGCCGTCGTCGTTGCGGCAACCGAAGTAGCCCGAGCCGATCTCCCAGATCAGGTCGCCGCCGTGCACCCGGTGGTGGGAGGAGATCGAGCCTTCGCCGGTGTCGTGCGCGAAGCCGCCCTGCTTCGCGCCC
This sequence comes from Variovorax sp. P4_B11, assembly GCF_056402355.1. Lineage (NCBI taxonomy): Bacteria > Pseudomonadati > Pseudomonadota > Betaproteobacteria > Burkholderiales > Comamonadaceae > Variovorax > Variovorax sp. P4_B11. Next base: position 69,023 of record NZ_JBFUHO010000010.1, on the reverse strand, counting down.
TGGTTGAGCGCGAGAATCGCGTGGGCCGACAGTGCGCCGAAGCTCATCGCCGAGATATTGAACACGCTGGCGCTGTAGGGCTGGGTGCAGACCTGGCCGGCCGGCGAGGCCGGGTTCGGGGTGCCGCCGATGACGATGCGGAAATCGTGGTCGGCGAGTTTCGTCGGCCGCATCGAGTGGTTGATCCACTCGTAGCCGGAGAGCGCGACATCGAGCTGGGTGCCGAAGGGCCGGTTGTCGGGTTCGCCCTTGCTGCGCTGGTAGACCAGCGAGCGCTGGGCGCGCGAGAAGGGCGCGGCCTCGGCGTCGCTCTCGATGAAGTACTGCCGCAGTTCGGGACGAATGTACTCGAGCAGGAAGCGCAGGTGGCCGATGACCGGGTAGTTGCGCAGGATCGCGTGCGGCGTCTGCCGCAGGTCGTGCACGCCGGTCCCGGTGAGCAGGCCGAAAACCGCCAGGGCGATCCAGGCCCTCCACAGCTGCGGGGCGAGCAGGACCGCCACGACGCTCGCGACCAGCCCGGCCGCGCACAGCGCGAACGCGGTGTAACGCGCCGGGAACGGCGCAATCTTCGATGTCGAAATAGTGAGTCTCCGGAGCCTTGCTGCATCATAGAGGGCTGCATTTGTAACGCCATGACAATCCCGCCCGACACCCCGACCCCCGCCCAGCCCGAGCAACCGCCCCTCGGCCCCGACGATTTCGACGCCCAGGACCAGGTTCTCGACACCCTGCGCGAGCACGACGACGAGACCCCGCAATGGGAATTCTGCGAAGGCTTCATGGCCGCGCTGGTCTGCACCCGGCGGCCGATCGAGCCGGCCGAGTACTGGCCGGTGCTGCTCGGCGAGGGTTTCGTGCCGGCGCAACACATGGAATTCGTCTGGCGCTGGAAGCGGCGCTGGCGCGAGATCGAGGCCGGCCTCGACGCCGACGTGCAATCGCTCGACGACGAGCGCACCTGGCAGCCCGAAGTGCTCGACACCCGCGGCGCCATCGCTGCGCTGCCCGAGGAAGAACGCGCCGAGATGGCCGGCGAGGCGATCCCGTCCTTCGCCCAGGTCTGGGCGCTGGGCTTCATGTATGCGGTCGAGAACTGGCCCGACGACTGGGCGCCGCCGCGCGACAAGGAGGCGGCGCAGATGCTCGACGAGGCGCTCGACGCCATCGTCACGCTGACCGAGGACGATACCGGCAAGCCCGCGCTCTCGATGTATGCCGAGGACGGCCCACCGAGCGTGAGCCAGCAGCGGGTGGATGACTTCGGCGCCGCGATCTGGGCCGTGTACGACCTGCGCCAGCTGTGGCGCAGCATGGGGCCGCGGGTGGAAACGATCCGCAAGGAGGCGACCCCGGGGCGCAACGACCCCTGCCCCTGCGGCAGCGGAAAGAAGTACAAGAAGTGCCACGGGGCGTAGGGGCTCGCCCCCAGGTTGGCTCACTTCGTGTAGCCGCCCACCCCCTACCGGGGGCAACACCAGCGGCCCGGCGAAGCCGGTTCCGCGGTGTTTCACCAACGGGCCTGGCTGCGCCGGCCGGGGGCGCCCAGCGCGGCTCCTGGAACATCCGTCTGGCGAAGGCGGGCACTTGAACGCCGCACCGGGTGGGTTGTCTGCTCGCGCCGCCTGGGCGATGGTGCTGGCCCTGTGCACCGCCTTCGCGCTGAGCCAGGCCTACCGCACGGTCGGCGCGATCATGGCCAGCCAGCTGCAGGCGGAGTTCAGGCTCTCGGCGCAGGCGCTCGGCGTCTTCTCGGCCGCCTTCCACTTCGCCTTCGGCGCAATGCAGCTCTTCATGGGCATCGGCATCGACCTGCACGGGGTGCGCCGCACCGTGCTGACCGCCTTCCCGTTGGCCATCGCGGGCGCGCTGCTGTCCGCCCTGTCCACCGACTACGCGCTGCTGGTGGCCGGCCAGGTGCTGATCGGCGTCGGCTGTGCGCCGGCCTTCCTGGTCTGCACGGTGTTCATCGCGCGCCATTTCCCGGCGGCGCGCTTCGCTTCGGTGTCGGGGCTGGTGCTGGGCATCGGCGGCGTCGGCATGCTGCTGACCGGCACGCCGCTCGCGTGGCTGGTGCAGGAGCGATCGTGGCGCATGGGCTTTGTCGTGCTGGCGGCCGCCTCGGTGCTGGCCTGGCTGGCGATCTGGCGCTGGGTGCGCGAGCCGGCGCGGCCGGACGGCCCGCCCAGCGAGTCGGTCGCGGCGGCGCTGCGGCAGTTCGGCGCGCTGTTCGCGCTGCCGCACACGCTCGGCATCATGGTGCTGGGGGCCGTGACCTATGCGGCCTTCATCTCGCTGCGCGGGCTGTGGCTCGGCCCGCTGCTGATCGAGCGCCACGGCTATTCGCTGGTGCAGAGCGGCAACGTGGCGCTGGTCGTCTCGGTGATATCGCTGGTCGGCGCGCCCCTGTTCGGCCGGCTCGACCGCGAGGGCCCGGTGCGGCGGCGCCGCATCATCGGCTGCAGCCTGGTCTATGCCGCGCTGTTTTCGGCGGTCGGCTTCTTCACCCAGGCCTGGATCGACGTCGGCGGCACGATCCTGATCGGGCTGCTCGGCGGCTTCATCGTCTGGCAGTACGCGGACGTGCGAGCGGCCTATCCGGCGGCGCTCACGGGCCGCGCGATGGCGGTCTTCACGATGGCGATGTTCCTCGGCGTGGCCGTGATGCAGTGGGTCACGGGCGTCGCGGCCTCGGTCGGCGCGGCCCACGGCGTCGAGGCCTTCCGCGCGGTGCTGGGAACCATCGCGGTGCTGCTGGTGGCGGCGACGCTCGCCTTCGCCTGGCTGCCGGCCCCGGAGCGGCCAAAATGGGGCCTGTAGAAGAATTCAAGATCCATGACCGAAACCACCCCGATCCCTCCGCTGCCCGACCATCTGTCCATCGACCCGCGCAGCCCCCACCACGTCGCCGCCGTCTTCGAGCACGACATCGGCATCCGCTTCAACGGCAAGGAACGCTTCGACGTCGAGGAGTACTGCATCAGCGAAGGCTGGATCAAGGTGCCCGCGGGGCGAACGCTCGATCGCAAGGGCAAGCCGCTGCTGATCAAGCTCAAGGGCAAGGTCGAGGTGTTCTATCAAGACTGAAGCCCTCCCGAGGCGACGGTTCGCGATCGTCGCGAGCCTCGCGCTGGCCATGCTGTGCGCCGGTTGCGCGTCGCGCCCCGCGCCGCGCGTCGTGCAGCTCGGCGATGGTGTCTTCAAGTCACCGACCGAGCAGGAGGCGCAAGCCTACTGCCGAAGCTTCGGTGCCCCGATGCGCTTCCTGGAGCACAGGGCGCCGGGTGTCTCCGCGGGCGAAGTCGGCTTCCGCTGCGATTGATCGCGCGACCCGCGACGCATGAAACCGGCGCAGCCATAGGCCAGGGATACCGCGGAACCGGCTTCGCCGGGCCGCTGGTATCGCCCCCTTGAGGGGGAGGCGCCGCAGGCGCCTCGGGGGTGTTTCATTTCAGATCTTGAACGCCCGCTGCACGTCCGGCCGCACCAGGTCCGCGTAGTCGCGGTGCTTGCGGATGTAGCCGGCGATGAACTGGCAGACCGGGATCACGTGCTTGCCGTCGGCCCGGGCCTCGTCGAGCACATGCCGGGCGAGGGCCGAGCCCACGCCCTTGCCTTCGTACGCCTCCAGCACCTCGGTGTGGGTGAACATGATGGCTTCGCTCAGCAGGTTGTATTCGCTGTAGCCCGCGAGTTCGCCGCCGATACGGGCTTCGTAGCGGTGCGCGGCGGGATTGTTGGCGATCGTGATGTCGGTCATGGCGTGGCCAGTCGGTTGGTCAGGGATTGCGGGCAAGAAAGGCGTGGAGGTTCGCCGCCGCAGTGGCGCGGACCTTCTTCTTCAGCATCGGCGACCAGCCCAGCAGCAGGCCGGGCGCGCCCAGCGCCTGCCGCGACCAGCGCCAGAAGTCGAAACGGTCGCGCTGGGTCGCGATCAGGCCCTCGGGCGTGAAGGTGAAGCGCGAGTCGATCGCATTGTCGACCACGCGCCCGGTGGCGCTGAAGAGGTAGTGCGCATCCCAATGCGCCCGGCCGCTCGTGGCGTCGGCCTCGACGTCGCGGTAGCTCAGTTTCCAGACCGCGGCGCCCTTGGCCCGGGTGCCGCCGCACAGCATCTTCCACATGCCGCCGATCTCGCGCGCGCCGCGCAGCGAGAAGGCTTCGTCGTCGAAGCTGGCGTCTGGCGCGTAGCAGCTTGCCATGGTGTCGGCGTCGAGCTGGGCGAAGGCGTCATAGAAGCGGCGGAGGGTCTGTTCGGTGAGCATGCGCCATCCTAATTCAGTCAGCGTCAGCGGCCGGCTCGCCCAGGCCGGAGGGCCCTGGGAATCAGGCCGTGCGCACCAGCTCGACCAAGGTCAGCAGCGCGCAGTGGACGGTGGCCGCGCGCACGGTGGCGCGGTCGCCGTCGAAGCGGCGGCGCTCGGTGCGCACGCGGCCGTCGATCGACCAGCCGAACCACACGGTGCCGACCGGCTTCTCGGGCGAGCCGCCGGTGGGCCCCGCCACGCCGGTGACGGCGACCGAGGCACGGGCCCGCGACCGCGCGATCGCGCCTTCGGCCATGGCGCGCGCCACCGGTTCGCTGACGGCGCCATGGGCCTCGATCAGCGCCGCGTCGACGCCGAGCATCTCGCTCTTGGCTTCGTTCGAATAGGTCACGAAGCCGCGCTCGAACCAGTTGCTGGAACCTGAAAGATCGGTGCAGGCGCCGGCAATGAGTCCGCCGGTGCAGCTTTCGGCCGTGGCCATCATCCAGCCCTTGCGCTGCAGCAGTTCGGCCAGCCGCAGCACCAGGGCGGCAACGTCGAGGTCGGCGAGGGGCGTCGGGGTTTCGTCCATGCGGTTCACCATGCTGCGCGCCAGGCGGCAATCACCAGCAGCGTGCAGAAGGCCGCCACCAGATCGTCGAACAGGATGCCGAAGCCTGCCGCGGCCCAGCGCGTCGTGCCATCGGGCCCTTCGTGCGGCTTGAACAGGCGGTCGGCCCAGCCCACCGGGCCCGGTTTGGCGGCGTCGAAGAAGCGGAACAGCCCGAAGGCGATGAGTTGCGCCAGCAGGCCGCCAGGCAGCACCAGCCAGAGCACGATCCAGAAGGCGACCACCTCGTCCCAGACGATGGCGCCGGGATCCGCCACCTGCATGTGGCGGGCCGTGACCGTGCAGGCCCACCAGCCGATCGGCAGCGAGGCGAGGATCACCCAGCCGATGGCGGCGTTCGAGAGCCAGCGCTCCATGAGCAGGAACGCGACCCAGCTCCAGAGCGTGCCCACGGTGCCGGGCGCACGGCGCGGCAGGCCGGAGCCGAAGCCGAGGGCGATCAGGTGCGCGGGATGCGCGAACAGGAAGCGCAGGGTCGGGCGGAACGGGGCGGCGGGAGAGGGCGAATCGGGATCGGCTTGCATCAGCCCGCAGTGTCGCGCATCTTTGGCGCGGAGGCGGGGAGCGGCGTGATGCGGTAGACGCAGCGGCGCGCGCCTGCGATCAGATGTTCCTCGCGGCGCAGGCGGCCCTGCGGACCGGCGACCTCGCGAAACACATCGAGTTCGGAACGGCAGAAGCCCTGACAGGTCTCGGCGGCGGCGCAGATCGGGCAGTGGTCCTCGATCAGCAGCCAATCGTGGCCGTCGGGCTCCAGCCGCGCCATGTAGCCTTCGTCGTCGCGCAGCGCGGCGAGCTTGCGCAGCCGCGGCTCCAGATCCTGCAGGTCCCGGCAGGCTTCCAGGTAGGCAGCGCGGGACGCGCTCTCGCGCCGCGCAATGAGCTGCTCGAGCCCGGCTTCGCCGAACACCTCGCGCACCGTGTCGATCAACGTCCGCGTGAGTTCGGCGTGCCGGTCGGGAAAACGCGCGTGCCCGCTGGCGCTCAGCGACCAGGCCTGGCCCGGGCGCCCGACGCCGGAGGGCGCCTCGCTGACCCCGCGCACCAGCCCGGCCTCGACCAGCTTGTGCACCTGCTGTCGCACCGCCTCGGTCGTGGTCTGCAGCGCGGCGGCCAGCACGGCCGTCGACGTCGGGCCGCGGCTTTTCAGCAGCAGCAGGATGCGGTCGGCCGTGGAATTCGGTGTCATATTCCACAAGATTTTACTTGTCTAATTGCGAGTGACTGCTAATATGCAAGCAATTGCTTTGATAATATGCCTGCCCGGCAGCCTCGTTCCCCCATGACCTCGCTTTCCCCCGCTGCCGTCCCGACCAGCGCCGCTTCATGGGGCGAATTGTTCTCGGGGCGCAACGCCTGGCGGGCCGTCGCCGTCACTGGCGGGGTCGCATTGCATGCGATCAACGTGCACATCGTGACCACGGTGCTGCCCTCGGTCGTGCAGGACATCGGCGGCGTCGCCTGGTACGCCTGGAACACCACGCTGTTTGTCGCGGCGTCGATCCTCGGCGCATCGCTGTCGGTGCGCCTGCTCCAGGAACTGGGGCCGCGCCGGACCTACCTGGCGGCGCTGGCGGTCTTCGTGCTGGGCAGCGTCGGCTGCGCGACGGCCCCTGGCATGGCCTGGATGCTGGCCGGGCGCACCGTGCAGGGGCTGGGCGGCGGCGTGCTGGCGGCGTTGAGCTACGCGCTGATCCGCTTCATGTTCGAGGCCAGCCTGTGGCCGCGCGCGGTCGCGCTGGTCTCGGGCATGTGGGGCGTCGCGACCCTGTGCGGTCCCGCGGTCGGTGGCGTCTTCGCGCAACTGGGCCACTGGCGCTGGGCCTTCTGGGCCCTGCTTCCGGTCGCGCTGGTCCAGGCCCTGATCGTCAGCGTGCAATTGCCGTCGCGTGCCGGCGCGGCCGAGCGGGAGGCCCCGCGCGCCGCCCTGCCGATCGGCCAGATCCTGCTGCTGATCGCCTCGGCCCTGTGCGTCGCGACGGCGAGCCTGTTCGACACGCTGCCCGGCCAGATCGGCATGGTGCTCTTCGGCCTGGCACTGGGCGTGGTGCTAGCGCGCGTCGACCGGCGGGCGACGGTCCGGCTGCTGCCCACCGGCGCCTACGCGCCCTTCACCGCGTTCGGTGCGATCTATGCCTGCGTCGCGCTGCTCCTGATCGGGACCGACACCGAGATCTTCGTGCCCTACTTCCTGCAGACGCTGCACGGCCATTCACCGCTGGCCGCGGGCTATCTCACGGCCGCGATGGCGGGCGGGTGGAGCGCCGCATCGCTGCTGTCCGCGGGCCGCACGGGTCCGCGCGCCGATCGCATGCTGCGCCTCGGCCCGGTGGTCAGCACGCTCGGACTGCTCGGGCTGCTGCTGCTCGTGCCCGTGGTGCGCTTCACGCCGGTGTTCCAGACGCTCGGCCTCGGTCTCGCGCTGGCCTGCACCGGCTTTGGCGTGGGCATGGGGTGGCCGCATCTGCTCACCCGGGTGCTGACGCTGGCGCGGCCCGGCGAGGAGAACCTGGCGTCGGCATCGATCACGACCGTGCAGCTCTACGGCATGGCGATCGGCGCCGCGGTGGCCGGCCTGGTGGCGAATGCCGCAGGGCTGACCGAACCCGGCGGCGCGGCGGGCGCGCAATCGGCGGCCACGTGGCTGTTCGCAAGCTTTGCGCTGGCGCCGGCGCTGGCGGCCCTGCTGGCGCAGCGTTTTGTCGCTGCGCGGGGCTGAGACTGGCGATCAGGCCGGCTGGAAATGCTGCGAAATGCGGCGGGCCACGGCCTGGGGGGTGGTGCGAAGCGCATCGACGGCGCAGGCGCCCAGGAACAGTCCGTCGAGCTTGAGTTCCGCCTGGGCGAAATAGCGGCCCAGCGACTCGCCCGCGTCGCGCAGGCAATGTTCCAGCGCGCCGAAGGTGCGGCTTTCTTCCCGTGCCGCGCCGCCCTGGGCGCTGATGCGGTGGCAGTACGCGTTCGGTCCGACGCGTTGGATGTCGATCAAGGGCTTCATTCGGCGGGCGGAAGTCGGGGCGGTTCTGCAACAAATAGCTTTGACTCCCGGATGGTGGCGCCAAGGCCCACCGGGGTAAATAGTCCATTTGGACCGGTTCGACTTCGCGCAGAATTGCCGCTCTATGTTGCCGGCTCGGATTCTGCTCATCGACGACCATGCGCTGTTCCGCTGCGGACTTCGCATGGTGCTCGCGTCCGGCATCCCCGAACTGGAAGTGGCGGAGGCGAGTTCGCTCGAAGAGGGCCTGCGCGCAGGCATGGACTCGCCCGCGCTGGTGCTGCTCGACATCCAGCTGCACGGACTCAACGGCCTCGAAGGCATCACGCTGCTCAAGCGCAAGTGGCCCGACGCGGCGGTGGTCATCCTGTCGTCCGACGCCGGCCCGCACACTGTGCGGATGGCGCTGGAGCGCGGCGCGGCAGCCTTCGTCTCGAAGGCCGACAGCGCCGACAACATCCTGGCCTTGATCGAACGGCTGCGCCGCGGCGAACCCGCCAGCGCCGCCACGCAGGCACCGGCGGCCGAGGGCGCCGCCGCCCCCCAGCTGCTGACGCCGCGCCAGTTCGAGGTGCTCGACCTGCTGTGCCAGGGCCTGCCCAACAAGGTCATCGGCCGCCGCCTCGGGCTGTCGGAGAACACCGTGCGTGGTCATGTGCAGGCGGTGCTGGCGGCGCTCCAGGTCTCGAGCCGGTCCGAGGCCGGCTTCGCGGCACGGCGCCGGGGGCTGGTCGCCTGATGCACAAGCTCCTGCGCCTGGCCGATGGGCGCACGCTGGTCGAGCAGCTCCGACTGCAGCTCGGGAACGTCGGCAGCTCGGTGATTCCGACCATCGGGGTCGCGCTGCTGCTGGTCTGGGTGCTCGCCAATGACGGCAATGCACTGGCGCTGCGGCTCTGGGCCGGCACCGTGATCCTGTTCAAGCTGTACTACGCCCGCGATGCCCGGCGCACGCTGGCCGCCGAGATCTCGTTCGAGTGCGCGCCCCGCCTCGTGTGGCGGCAGATCGTGCTCAATGCCATCGATGCCGCCGTCTGGGGTGCCCTGGCCTGGGTCGCGCTCGGCGGCGCCACGGTCGCCGGCAGCATCCTCGTGATCGCGGTGCTGGCGGGTGTCGCCGGCAGCTCGATGTCCTCGCTGTCGCCGGTGCTGCCGGTGTTCATCGTCTTCGGCGCGGTCGAGCTGGCCGTGGTGGCCGCCAAGCTGGCGCTGCTGGGCGACCCGGCCTACAACGCGCTCGGCGTGGGCGCGGTGCTCTATGTCGCCACGCTGCTCGGCCAGGCGCGCAACAGCGCCCGGGCAGCGCGCGCGGCGATCGACCTGCGCTTCGAAAACCTGGAGCTGATCGAGCGCCTGCGGGTCGAGACCGGCCATGCGCAGGCGGCGCAGCTGAAGGCCGACCAGGCGAACCTGGCCAAGTCCAAGTTTCTCGCCGCCGCCAGCCACGACCTGCGCCAGCCGATCCATGCGCAGGGGCTGTTCCTCGAGGTGCTGGCCCGCAGCAAGTTGTCGGGGGCCCAGTACGACGCGCTGGCCAATGCCCGCGCCACCTGGCAGGCCTCGGCCGAGATGCTCGACACCCTGCTCGATTTCTCGCGCATCGAGGCCGGCGTGGTCGAGCCGCAGATGCAGGATTTCCTGCTGCAGCCCCTCTTGAACCGGATCGAGAACGAACTGGCGCCGCAAGCCGACGCCAAGGGCATCGTCTACCGCTCGCGCGAGACCCATGCGGCGGTGCGCTCCGACCCGGCGCTGGTGGCGCTGATCCTGCGCAACCTGGTCTCGAACGCGATCCGCTACACCGACAGCGGCGGCGTGCTGGTCGCCTGCCGCGGCCGTGGGCGGGAGTTGCTGCTCGAAGTCTGGGACACGGGTATCGGCATCGAGCCGACCCAGCACAGTGAGATCTTTCGCGAGTTCCATCAGCTCGGCAACGCCGAGCGCGACCGGCGCAAGGGCCTGGGGCTGGGCCTGGCGATCGCGCAGGGCCTGGCGCGTGCGCTGGGCCTCCCGCTGTCGCTGGTGTCCGAGCCAGGGCGCGGCAGCGTGTTCAGGCTGGCCCTGCCGATCGCGCAGAGCGGTGTTGCGAGCAGCGTTTTCGAGACCGTCGCCGGCCATGCGCGGGTCTTCGACGTCCGGGTGCTGGTGATCGACGACGACGAGGCGGTGCGCGCCGGCATGCAGCAGCTGCTGACGGCCTGGGGCTGCGAATGCGATGTCGCCGACTCGATCGAGGACGCCCAGGCGCTGGCGCGGGCCCATCCGCCGGGCCTGGTCATCAGCGACTATCGCCTGCGCGAACTGCGCACCGGTGCCGAGGCCATCGCGGCGCTGCGCGCCGAGTTCGGCGCGCAGCTGCCGGCCCTGCTGATCACCGGCGATACCGCGCCCCAGCGCCTGCGCGAGGCCCGGGCCAGCGGCGTGCCGCTGCTGCACAAGCCGGTGTCGCCGAACGAGCTCTACCGCGGGCTGACCTGCGTGCTGAACGATCTGGAGATCGATTCGGCCTTCGCGGTGCTCGAGGCGGTACCGGTCGAGAACCGACGCCGCGCTTGAGGCCGCTCAGGCGAAGTGGTCGAAGGACGCGAAGCGCTGCGTCACGGCGCCGCCTTGGGCGTCAACCAGGCGCAGGCCCGCCTCGGCCTCGATGGCGCCGATCCGCGTGACCGGCGTCGCGCTGGCGCGCCCGGCTTGCTCGACCGCGGCGCGCGCCGACGCCGGCGCCGTGAACGCGAGCTCGTAGTCGTCGCCGCCGGCCAGCGTGCAGGCGCGCCGCATGGGGATGTCCAGGCCTGCCGTGTCGCCGGTCGCCAGCAGCTTCGCGGCCGCATCGACGTCGAGGCGCGCGCCGACGCCGCTTGCGCGCAGCACATGGCCGAGGTCGCCGACCAGCCCGTCACTGAGGTCGACCGCCGACGTCGCGATGCCGCGCAGCGCCAGGCCCAGCGCGACGCGCGGCGTCGGCTGTTCCATGCGGCCGCGCGCCAGCTCGAACAGCTCGGCCGGCAGCGCGAGCGCGCCGCGGAACACCTCGAGCGCCAGCCGCGCATCGCCCAGCGTGCCGCTGACCCAGACGTCGTCGCCGGGGCGCGCACCCGAGCGCAGCAGCGCCGCGCCGGCTGGCACTTCGCCGAACACCGTGATGCAGAGATTGAGCGGGCCGCGCGTGGTGTCGCCGCCGACCAGCTCGCAGCCATGCGCATCGGCCAGCGCGAACAGGCCGCGCGAGAAGGCGGCGAGCCAGGGCTCGTCGACCGACGGCAGCGAGAGCGCCAGCGTGAAGGCCAGCGGCTTGGCACCGCAGGCGGCCAGGTCGCTGAGGTTGACCGCCAGCGCCTTGTGGCCGAGCCGCGCCGGGTCGACCGTCGACAGGAAATGCCGGCCCTCGACCAGCATGTCGGAGGACACCGCGATCTGCATGCCGGGCGCCGGCGCGAGCAGGGCGCAGTCGTCGCCGACGCCCAGCGGCGAGCGCTGCGCGGGGCGCGTGAAGTAGCGCGCGATGAGGTCGAATTCGCCGGTGCCGCTCATGATCTGCTCACACCGCCGAGCTTCTGAAGCGCAGCGCGGCCTGGCGAACCACCTCGGCCAGCAGGCGTTCCTTGCCCTGCTTCTCGCGCAGCCAGCGGGCGTCGTTGCGGTTCGCCTCGACGCTGGTGCGCAGCTCGCCGAGCGCCTGCGTGGCATTGAGCGCCTCGCAGTGCCATTCGAGTTGGGTCATGGTCATCAGGATATGGTCGCGCAGCGGCATGTGCTCGCCGCTGGCCGGGTCCACGTACAGCGCATCGAGCCCGAAGCGGCAGGCCTGGAAGCGGTTGTAGGTATAGACCAGGTAGTCGTCCTCGGTCGGCGTGAAGGGCTGCTCCTGCAGGAACCAGGCCGCCAGCGACTGCACGTAGCCGGCCAGCGCGGCGGCGCGCTCGACCGTCAGCGGCGTGTCGAAGACGCGGATCTCGATGGTGCCGAATTCGGGCTTGGGCCGGATGTCCCAGTAGAAGTCCTTCATGCTGCGAACCACGCCGGTGCGGGTCATGCGCATGAAGTAGTTCTCGAACTCCTTCCATGACAAGGTGAAGGGCGCCCGGCCCGACAGCGGGAACGCGAACACCGAGTTGAGCCGCGCCGAATCGAACTGCGTGTCCTGCCCCTGCACGAAGGGCGAGGACGCCGACAGCGCGATGAAGTGCGGGATGTAGCGCGACATGCGGTGCAGCATCAAGAGCGCCGCGTCGGCATCCGGGCAGCCGATGTGCACGTGCTGGCCGAAGATCGTGAACTGCTTCGACAGGTAGCCGTACAGCTCCGACAGCGCGCGGAAGCGCGGCTTGTCGTAGATGCGCCGCTCGTGCCACTGCTGGAAGGCATGCGTGCCGCCGCCGACCACCGCGATGTTGAGCTTGTCGGCGTTCCTGACGAGCGCATCGCGGATCGGCGTCAGCTGGGTGATCACGTCGAGCGCCGAATGGCAGACGTCGGTCGAGATCTCGATCATGCTCGAGGTCATCTCGGGCACCACGCTGCCCGGCAGCGGGGTCTGCGCCATCAGCCGCAGCATGTCCTCGGCATAGGGCGCGAGGTCGTAGTCGTGGGTGTTGACCAGTTGCAGCTCGAGCTCGACGCCGAGCGACAGCGCCACCGACTTGTTGAAGGGCTCGAGCGGCACCACCCGGCTGGCGGGCGTGTTGGCCGGGGCGCCGGTCCGCGGGTCGATCGTGCGGCTGGTCATGAAACCTCCGTGCTTCGCACTGCGGTGCGAGCTTGCTTGGGGCGGCCCGGCGCTGCGTATTGAAACCCCCACACTCGGCACTTCGTGTCCTCGCTGCCCCCCGAGGGGGTGCGAGCTTGCTTGGGGCGGCCCGGCGCTGCGTATTGAAACCCCCACACTCGGCACTTCGTGTCCTCGCTGCCCCCCGAGGGGGTGCGAGCTTGCTTGGGGCGGCCCGGCGCTGCGCTCATCTCTGGGTGTCCTCCACCGTGCCGAAGGCCTCGGGCGTCCAGGGCATGGAGCTCTCGCCGGCGGCGTGGATGGCGACGGTGGCGAACACCGCGCCGAGCACTTCCATCAGCAGGATCGCGGGCAGTGCGATCTGCGTGATCATCGCACCCAGCAGCGGCGAGGCGGTGACGAAGGCCGAGGTGATCAGCATCGCGATCGACGACAGCGGCGACATCGCGCAGCCGACCCAGAAGGCCTGCTTCCAGCTCGCGCCGCTGCCCGGGTTGGCGATCGCGACGCCGGCGATCTTGGCGAGCGCGCGCACGCCGATGACGCTCAGCACCACGCTGGCCACCGGCAGGCTCCAGTCGGCCTGGGCGGCGACGATCGACACCAGCACGAACATCAGCATCGTGAGCAGCGAGGCCGCGGTGCCGAGCTGCCGCGGCCAGGCCCAGGGCTTGGGGTTGAGGGCCTTCAGCAGCACGCCGCCGATCAGGGCCGCCAGCGGCGCCGAGCCGCCGAAGTGCGCCGCCAGCGCGGCACCGGCGGCGATGATCGCCAGCAGCAGGATCGAGGTGTTCTCGCTGCTCGGGCTCATCACGCGCAGCGCCGAACGCAGCGACAGCGCCATCAGCGCACCGACCACGAAGGACAGGCCGAGCACCACGCCGACCGGGTTGAGCTTCTGCAGCAGGCCGGTGGGCGCATGCTCGATCAGGCCGGCCTGCGCGTAGCCGAGCGCCAGCGCATAGAAGGTGTTGAGGGTGGCGAGCGTCATCGCGCGCTCGGTCACCGGGCCCGAGGCGCGGGTGTCCATCACGACCCGGCTCAGCACCGCCGGCGAGGCCACGATCGCCATCAGCGCGATCGGGTTCGCGACCGGGTCGGGGATGCCGAGCCAGTGCAGGGTCCAGAAGACGCCGAAGTAGGTCAGCGTCGATTCGAGCAGGCTCTGGACCAGCACCATCGGGTTGTGCTTGAACCAGCGCAGCGGCAGCCGGCCGCCGGCCTCGAACAGCACGATCGCCACGCCGAGTTCGAGCAGGAACAGGCTGATGCCCTGCAGCGGCCAGATCGCGCCCTCGAAGCCGGCGAAGCCGACCACCGTGCCGACGATCGAATAGCCGACCACCTTGGGCAGGCCCATGTAGCGCTGCACCAGGTGGCCGGCCGCGGCCGCGGCGGCCAGCAGCAGCGACCACAGCACGATCGGCAGGCCGGCCGAGGGCCGCACCCATTCCGACCAGAAGCCCAGCAGATCATTGGGAAGAAAAGTCGTCATCGATACGTTGGGGAACATCGGCCCCGCGGAACATCCAGAGCGCGCGAGGCGTTCATGGCTCGAAGAAAGGAAGCGTGCTCAGTGCAGCACGCGCGAAGAGGGCATGTCGCCCGCGTCGGCTTCCAGCACCAGCGTGGGGATCGGAACGTCGAAGCGTTCGCCGCGCTCGGTGACGAAGAAAAAGCTGCCGTGCATGGTACCGCTGGGCGCCTGCAACCGGCAGCCGCTGGTGTAGCGGAAGGATTCCCCTGCCGCCAGCAGGGGCTGCTGGCCGATCACGCCGAGGCCGTCGACCTCCTGCGTGTGGCCGGAGGCGTCGGCAAAGACCCAGTGGCGCGCGATCAGTTGTGCCGCCACCTTGCCATGGTTGGTCACCGTCACGGCATAGGCGAAGGTATGCACCCGGTCCTCGGGCGAGGACTGGTCTGGCAGGTAGCGCGGCTCGACCTGGATGCTGATGGGGAGGAGACTCGACATCGAGACGATGGTACATCGGGCCGCAGGCCGCCTCGAGGCGGCCTGCGGCCCGTGTACGGGGGTTTTCTCCTGCTGCGACAATCCGGGCCCATGAGCAGCCCCTTCAGAATCGCCCCCTCCATCCTCTCGGCCGATTTCGCACGCCTTGGCGACGAAGTGCGCGACGTGGTCGCCGCCGGTGCCGACTGGATCCACTTCGACGTGATGGACAACCACTACGTGCCGAACCTGACCTTCGGGCCGATGGTCTGCCAGGCCCTCAAGCCGCATGCCAAGACACCCGACGGCCAGCCGGTACCGATCGACGTCCACCTGATGATCCAGCCGGTCGATGCGCTGGCGGCGGCCTTCGCGCAGGCCGGTGCCGACTACATCAGCTTCCATCCCGACGCATCGCCGCACACGCACCGCAGCATCCAGGCGATCAAGGCGGCCGGCTGCAAGGCCGGGCTGGTGTTCAACCCGGGCCTGGGCCTGGAGGCGCTCGACTGGGCGATCGACGACATCGACCTGATTCTGATCATGAGCGTGAACCCGGGCTTCGGCGGCCAGAGCTTCATCGATTCGGCGCTGCGCAAGATCGAACTCGCGCGCAAGCGCATCGACCAGACCGGCCGCGACATCCGGTTGGAAGTCGATGGCGGCATCAAGGCCGACAACATCGCGCGCGTGGCCAGCGCAGGTGCCGACACCTTCGTGGCCGGCAGCGCGATCTTCAACGCCGCGGACTATGGGAGCGTGGTGAGGGCGATGCGCGAGCAACTGGCCACCACCGTCAAGGCTTGAGCTTGTCGTCGTAGGCCCGGTCGCCGGACCCTTGCCGGTGTCGACCAGGCCGCACTGTAGGATGAGCGGCGAAATGACCGCGCCTCACGACTTTCTTCGCATCCATGGGTTCGCGACCCTGCAACCCGGGCCGCGCCTGATCGTGCTGGGCGGCGTGCACGGCGACGAGACCTGCGGCACCGCCGGCATCGAGCGCATCGTGGCCGCGCTCGATGCCGGATCGCTTCAGCTGTTGCGCGGCCAGCTCAGCCTGGTGCCGGTGGCCAATCCGCTGGCGCGGCGGCGGCTGCGGCGCGAAGGCGAGCGCAACCTCAACCGCCTGTTCCGGCCGACCGCGCCGGACGCCGAGCCGGCCGACTACGAGGCCCGCATCACCGATCTGCTGTGCCCGCTGCTGGACCGGCACGAGGTGCTGCTCGACCTGCATTCCTTCCAGAGCGAGGGCGAGGCCTTCGCGATGATCGGGCCGCGCGACAACCCCGGCCCGCTCGAACCCTTCGCGCGCGGCTTCGAGGAAGGACAGCTGGCCTTGCACCTGGGCACGCCGCGGGTGGTCGAGGGCTGGCTCGACATCTATGCCGCCGGCCTGGCGCAGCGCGGACAGGCCGCCGACGAGGCCGCGCTGGCCTTCGGCTGGGGCACCAACGAATACATGCGCAGCCGCGGCGGCTACGGCGTGACGCTCGAATGCGGGCAGCACGAGGACCCGGCTGCACCGGCGGTCGCGTACCGGGCCATCCTGTCGGCGCTGCGGCTGCTGGGGATGATCGAGCCCGACCCGGCGGCACCGCCGCCGGTTTCGCCCGAGCTGCTGCGGCTGGTCAGCGTCACCGACCGGCTGCACGAGGAGGACCAGTTCGTGCGCGAGTGGGCCACCTTCGACCGCGTGGCGCGGGGCG
The DNA here is from genome assembly GCF_056402355.1 of Variovorax sp. P4_B11. NCBI lineage: Bacteria > Pseudomonadati > Pseudomonadota > Betaproteobacteria > Burkholderiales > Comamonadaceae > Variovorax > Variovorax sp. P4_B11. Next base: position 52,764 of record NZ_JBFUHO010000010.1, on the reverse strand, counting down.
AGCCGATCGGGGTGCGCGAGGACGGCAGCGTCCTGCACGCCGAGCGCGATGGCTTCATCGTGTTCCCGAACGCCGAGGCGCTGCCGGGGACCGAATGGTTCTATTTCGCGGTGGAGAGCGAGCGGGACCTGGCGCGCAAGGCCTGATCAACCCCGCTTGGTCGCGATCAGCGGCCGCACGTCCGGCGCATCGAGCCGCGGCCGGCCGGCCTCGACCGCCGACAGCGCAGCCACTTCCTGCATGCTCGCCAGGCTGCGCAGCGTCAGCGCCTGGTAGGTCCGGGTGCCCTCGAGCTTCCACGCCACTTCCTGGTCGCTGAGTTCGCGCAGCACCTTGGCCGGCATGCCGGCGGCGAGCGAACGGGCGGGGATCTTCCGGCCCGCCGGCACGAAGGCGCAGGCGGCGACGATCGCGGCCTCGCCGATCTCGGCCTCGTCCATCACGACCGCGTTCATGCCGACCAGGGCGTCGCGCCTCACGGTGCAGCTGTGCAGCACGGCGCCGTGGCCGATGTGGCCGTTCTCGCCGACCACCGTGTCCTGGGCCGGAAAGCCGTGCAGCACGCAGGTGTCCTGCACGTTGGCGCCGCGCTCGAGCACGATGCGGCCGAAATCCCCGCGCAGCACGGCGCAGGGCCCCACGTAGCAGTCCGGCCCGACGATCACGTCGCCGATCAGCACCGCGGTCGGATGCACATAGGCGCTCGGATCGACGACCGGCACCACCCCTTCGATGGAATAACAAGGCAAGGCAATCTCCGTTGTTTCTGGATGGACGCCGGGATCAGGGTAATCCCTTGGCAGCTTTGACTTGCGTCAAGCTTTTTTCGATCCTATGATTAACCGACCGGTCGGTCAATGATACTTTTGATGCCGGTCAAGACTCCGCCCACGCCAAAACCCAAGACAGGAGACACAGCTTGTCCGACACACTCGTGCTTGCCGCGCAGCAGGGCCCGGTCCTGACGCTGACGCTGAACCGGCCCGCTGCCCTCAACAGCTTCACCGAAGCCATGCACCAGGCGCTGCGCCAGGCGCTCGACGCCGCCGCGGCGAATGCCGAGGTGCGCTGCGTGGTGCTCACGGGGGCCGGCCGCGGCTTCTGCGCCGGCCAGGACCTGGCCGACCCGATGGTCGCGCCCTCGCCGCCCGGCGAACCGCCCAAGGACCTGGGCCGCACCATCGAGCTGCTCTACAAGCCCCTGGTGCAGCGGCTGCGTTCGATGCCGGTGCCGGTGATCGCTGCGGTCAACGGCGTGGCGGCCGGCGCGGGCGCCAACCTGGCGCTGAACTGCGACTTCGTGCTGGCCGGCCAATCGGCCAGCTTCATCCAGGCCTTCGCCAAGATCGGGCTGGTGCCCGATACCGGCGGTACCTGGCTGTTGCCGCGCATCGTCGGCCGCGCCCGTGCGCTGGCCCTGGCCATGCTGGGCGACAAGCTGCCGGCCGCCGAGGCCGAGCGCATCGGCCTGATCTGGAAGTGCGTAGCCGACGCGGACCTGGCCGAGGAGACCGCCGGGCTCGCGCAGCGCCTTGCCGCGATGCCCGTGAAGGCCCTGGCCGCGACCCGCGCCGCGATCGACGGCGCCCAGCACCTGACCCTCGATCAGGCGCTCGACGCCGAGGCCGAGGTGCAGGCGCAACTCGGCAGCGCCCATGACTATCTCGAGGGCGTGGCCGCCTTCGGCGCCAAGCGCGCGCCCGTCTTTACCGATCGCTGAGACCCTCACATGCCCCATACCGCCACCGAAGCAAACCCGCAGCAGACCGCCGACCTGGTGCGCGAGCGCATGTACGCCAATGACCCCGCGGTCCGAGGCCTGGGCATCGACGTGACCGAGGTCGCGCCCGGCCAGGCCACGGTCACGATGACCGTGCGCGCCAACATGCTCAACGGCCACGCCACCTGTCACGGCGGTTTCCTCGCCGCCCTGGCCGACACCGCCTTCGCCTACGCCTGCAACTCCTACAACGAGCTCACCGTGGCCTCGGGCTTCTCGATCGACCTGATGGCGCCGGCACGCGAGGGCGACGTGCTCACGGCCCGCAGCGTCGAGCTGTCGAAGGCCGGACGCACCGGCGTCTACGACAGCGAGATCACCAACCAGCGCGGCCAGCGGATCGCGATGTTCCGCGGCCGCTCCTACACCATCAAGGGCAAGCCGGCGGTGGCTTCCTGAGACCTTGCGGGACAGATCAAGAAGCTGCGCAGCAGTTCTTGCTCTGTCCTCAACCGACTGAACTGGAGACACCCATGCCCGTCAAGCAACCCGCACCCGGCGACCTCGACGCCATCGAAACCGCCAGCCGCGACCAGATCGAGGCGTTGCAGCTGCAGCGCCTGCGCTGGACCCTGCACCATGCCTACGACAACGTGCCGCACTACCGCCAGGCCTTCGAGGCCAAGGGCGTGCACCCGTCTGACCTGAAGCAGCTGAGCGACCTGTCGAAGTTCCCGTTCACGGCCAAGAAGGACCTGCGTGACAACTACCCCTTCGGCATGTTCGCGGTGCCGCGCCAGCAGGTCGCGCGCATCCACGCGTCCTCGGGCACCACCGGCAAGCCGACCGTGGTGGGCTACACGCTGCAGGACATCAACCACTGGGCCGACCTGGTGGCGCGCTCGATCCGCGCCGCGGGCGGGCGCCGCGGCGACATCGTGCACGTGGCCTACGGCTACGGCCTGTTCACCGGCGGCCTCGGTGCCCACTACGGCGCCGAGCGCGCCGGCTGCACCGTGATCCCGATGTCGGGCGGCCAGACCGAGAAGCAGGTGCAGCTGATCCGCGACTTCCGGCCCGACCTGATCATGGTCACGCCGAGCTACATGCAGGTGATCATCGAGGAGTTCGTGCGCCAGGGCCAGGACCCGCGCGAGTGCTCGCTGACCGTCGGCATCTTCGGCGCCGAGCCCTGGACCGAAGCCATGCGGCACGAGATCGAGGGCAAGGCCGGCATCGACGCGGTCGACATCTACGGCCTGTCGGAAGTGATGGGCCCGGGCGTGGCCAGCGAATGCATCGAGACCAAGGACGGCCCGGTGATCTGGGAAGACCATTTCTATCCCGAGATCGTCGACCCCGAGACCGGCGAGGTGCTGCCCGACGGCGAGGAGGGCGAGCTGGTCTTCACCTCGCTCACCAAGGAAGCGCTGCCGATCATCCGCTACCGCACGCGCGACCTCACACGCCTGCTGCCGCCCACGGCCCGTTCGTTCCGCCGCATGGGCAAGATCGTCGGCCGCTGCGACGACATGCTGATCATCCGCGGCGTCAACGTCTTCCCGACCCAGATCGAGGAAATCGTGCTGCAGCACGCCAAGCTCTCGGGCCAGTACCGCATCAACGTCAGCCGCGACGGCCTGCTCGACACCGTCCAGGTGCAGTGCGAGCTGCAGCCGCAGGCGGTGTCGGCCACCGACGACGCCGAGCGGCGCGAGATCACGCAGTGGCTGCAACAGCGCATCAAGACCCTGGTCGGCATCTCCACGCAGGTGGAGGTGCTGGCTCCCGATTCGATCGAACGCACGCTCACCGGCAAGGCGAAGCGCGTGGTCGATTCCCGCCCGCGGTAGGCACCGGCTGAAAGGACAGACACCATGTACACGCAAGCGATGGACACGATGGGCAAGGAGCCCGGCGACGGCAAGAAGGCGGTGCGCTCCGCCGAGGAGATGCAGCTCGAGAAGCGCTTCGACGCCCGCATCGACGAAGGCGGCTTCATCGAGGCCAAGGACTGGATGCCCGAGCACTACCGCAAGACCCTGGTGCGGCAGATCAGCCAGCACGCGCATTCCGAGATCGTCGGCATGCTGCCCGAGGGCAACTGGATCACGCGCGCGCCCACGCTCAAGCGCAAGGCGATCCTGCTGGCCAAGGTGCAGGACGAGGCCGGCCATGGGCTGTACCTGTATTCGGCCGCCGAGACGCTCGGCACCTCGCGCGACCAGATGGTCGACGCGCTGCACACGGGCCGCGCCAAGTACAGCTCGATCTTCAACTACCCGACCCTGAGCTGGGCCGACATGGGCACCATCGGCTGGCTGGTCGACGGCGCCGCGATCATGAACCAGGTGCCGATCTGCCGCTGCTCCTACGCGCCGTATGCGCGCGCGATGATCCGCATCTGCCGCGAGGAAAGCTTCCATCAGCGCCAGGGCTTCGAGGCGCTGCTGACCATGATGCAGCAGGGCACCGAGGCGCAGAAGGCGATGGTGCAGGACGCGGTCGACCGCTGGTGGTGGCCCTCGATCATGATGTTCGGCCCGCCCGACGACCAGTCGCCCAACTCGGCGCAGTCGATGCGCTGGGGCATCAAGCGCTTCAGCAACGACGACCTGCGCGCCAAGTTCATCGACGCCGCGGTCGAGCAGGCCAAGGTGCTCGGCGTGACCTTGCCCGACCCCGACCTGAAGTGGAACGAGGCGCGCCAGCACCACGACCACGGGCCGATCGACTGGAGCGAGTTCTGGCGCGTGATCGGCGGCGACGGCCCCTGCAACCGCGAGCGCCTGGGCGCCCGCGTGAAAGCCTGGGAAGACGGCGCCTGGGTGCGCGAAGCCGCGCTCGCCCATGCCGCCAAGCGCGCCGAGCCGACCCCGATCGCCGCTTGAGGCGCAACGCCGACACACCGAATCAAGGAAACATCCATGACGAACCCGACTCCCGCCTCCGCCACCGAATGGCCCCTCTGGGAGGTCTTCGTGCGCAGCCGATCCGGCCTCGACCACAAGCACTGCGGCAGCCTGCATGCCGCCGACCCCAAGATGGCGATCCAGATGGCGCGCGACGTCTACACGCGGCGCCAGGAGGGCACCAGCGTGTGGGTGGTGCGCTCCGACCAGATCGTCGCCAGCGACCCGGCCGACAAGGACATGTACTTCGATCCGGCGGAAGACAAGGTCTACCGCCACCCGACTTTCTACAAGCTGCCCGGTTCCGTGGACCACATGTGAGCGCCTGACCATGCAAGCCTCCATCGCCATCGAATCCACGCCCGCCGTGCAGTACCTGCTGCGCCTCGGCGACACCTGCCTGATCCTCGGCCAGCGCATCGCCGAGTGGTCGGGCCACGCGCCGATCCTCGAGGAAGACATCGCCATGTCGAACATGGCGCTCGACCTCATCGGCCAGGCCCGCGCCGTGCTGACGCACGCGGGCCGCATCGAGGGACTCGGCCACGACGAGGACCAGCTGGCCTTCCTGCGCGACGAGAAGGACTACCGCAACCTGACGCTGGTCGAGCTGCCGCGCGGCGACTTCGCCTTCACGGTGCTGCGCAACGCGATGGTCGCGACGCTCATGAAGCTGCTGTGGGAGCGCCTGCGCGACTCGAGCGACGCCGAACTCGCGGGCATCGCCGGCAAGGCGGTCAAGGAAGCGCGCTATCACCAGCAGCATGCGGCCGACTGGGTGGTTCGACTGGGCGACGGCACCGAGGAATCGCGCCGGCGCATCGAGCGCGCGCTCGAAGACCTGTGGCGCTACGTGCCCGAGATGTTCGAGTCGGACGCGGTCGACGAGGCCGCGGCCTCTGAAGGGCTGGGCCCGCGCTGGTCGGAGCTGCAGGCGCCGTGGCTGGCCGAGATGCGCACGATCCTCGCCGAAGCGGCGCTGGCCGAACCCAAGGAGTCGGCCTTCCGCAGCACCGGCAAGCGCGGCGTGCACAGCGAGCACATGGGCTACATCCTGGCCGAGATGCAGACCCTGCAACGCTCCTTCCCCGGAGGCGTCTGGTGACTGTTGCTCCCCCCCCAGTCGTCGCGCACTCCGTGTCGCTTCCTCCGACCCCCCTGCCGGGGGGCGGGCCGGCCGCTTCGGACGGCCGTGCGCGGCGGCCCCCCCGGGAAGAGCGCGTATCGAGGGTCGAAGCGGCCTGGGACGTGCTCGGCACCGTGCTCGACCCCGAGGTGCCGGCGCTGTCGGTGCGCGACCTGGGCATCGTGCGCGACGTGATCGAGCACGACGCTGCGCTCGAGGTCGTGCTGACGCCGACCTACTCCGGTTGCCCCGCAACCGAGGTGATCGAGCACGACGTGCTGGCGGCGATCGACAAGGCCGGTCTCGGCCCGGCCTACGTCACGCTCCAGCGCGCACCGGCCTGGACCACCGACTGGATCAGCGCCGAGGGCAAGCGCAAGCTGACCGAGTACGGCATCGCGCCGCCCGGACCGGCGTCGCCCGACGGCACGGTGCCGATCCGCTTCTTCGGCCGCCGGGTCGATGCCATCGCCTGCCCGCGTTGCGGCAGCAGCAACACCGAGCGGCTGTCGGCCTTCGGTTCCACCGCCTGCAAGGCGATGTACCGCTGCGTCTCCTGCCGCGAACCCTTCGAACATTTCAAACCGATCTGACGGGCCTCCCATGAGTGTCATCTTCCACCCGCTTCGCGTGCGCGCCGTCGAGCCCGACACCGCCGAAGCCGTCATCGTCTCCTTCGACGTGCCGACCGACCTGCGCGAGGCCTTCGGCTTCACCCAGGGCCAGTACCTCACGCTGCGCAAGGACATCGACGGCCAGGACCTGCGCCGCTCCTATTCGATCTGCGCCGGCGTCGACGACGGCGAGCTGCGCGTCGGCGTGCGCAAGGTCAAGGGCGGCACCTTCTCGAACTGGATCAACGAGAAGCTGCAGCCGGGCGACACCATCCACGTGATGGCGCCGCAAGGCCGCTTCTTCGTGCCGATCGAGCCGAAGTCGAAGCGCCAGCACGTCGGCATCGTCGGCGGCAGCGGCATCACGCCGATCCTGTCGATCATGAAGACGGTGCTGGCGCGCGAGCCGCAGTCGGGCTTCACGCTGATCTACGGCAACCGCAAGCTGCAGTCGACGATGTTCAAGGAAGAACTCGAGGACCTCAAGAACCGCTACATGACGCGACTGGTGCTGCACCATGTGTTCTCGGGCGAGCCGACCGATGCGCCGCTCAACATGGGCCGCATGGATCGCGCCAAGATCGGCGAGTTCCTGGCCAGCGTGGTGCCGGCCGGCACCATCGACCATGCCTACATCTGCGGCCCGTTCCAGATGAACGACGAGGCCGAGGCCGCGCTGCTGGAAGCCGGGGTGCCCGAGGAGCGCATCCACATCGAGCGCTTCGGGGTCGCCGCGCCCGAGGGCGCGCCGGTCGGCGCGGTGATCCACGAGGCCAGGCCGGGCGATGCCGAGGTGGCGAAGATCGTCATCGTGCGCGACGGCCTGCAGCGCGAGATCGAGTTCCGCAGGGACCAGCCGAGCATCCTCGACTGCGCCTCGGCGGCCGGCATGGAAGTGCCTTTCTCGTGCACCTCGGGGGTCTGCGGCACCTGCCGTGCCAAGCTCATCGAGGGCAAGGTCCGAATGGAGCGAAACTTCGCGCTCGACAAGAACGAGGTGGCGGCCGGATTCGTGCTGACCTGCCAGGCGCATCCGCTGACCGAGCGGGTGGTGCTCTCGTTCGACGAACGCTAAGGCCATGAAACACCCCCCGATGCACCTGCGGTGCCTCCCCCCTCAAGGGGGGCGATACCGGCGGCTTGGCAAAGCCAGTTCCGCGGTATCCCTGGCATTTGATTGCGCCGGTTTCATGCGTCGCATGGTGGAGCACTGACATGGCCCGCGGACGCTCTGCCGGATACGACGATCAACGCGAAATGATCCTCGCGCATGCGGCGCTGCTGTTCGCCAACCGCGGCTATTCGGCCACCTCGATGAACCAGGTCGCCGAGGCCTGCGGCTTCTCGAAGGGCCTGCTTTACCACTACTACCGCGACAAATACAGCCTGCTCGTGAGCATCGCGGAGAACCACGTCTCGCGCCTCGAGGACCTGGTGGCCGACGTCGAGCGGCAGGGCCTGGCGCCCGACGTCCGGCTGCGCGAGCTGATCCGCCGCTTCGTCGAGGAATACGCCGGTGCCAAGCATGCGCACCGCGTGCTCACCGAAGACGTCAAGTTCCTCCAGGAAGAAGACCGCCAGCGCGTGCTCGACACCCAGCGCACGGTGGTCGCCGGCTTCGCGCGCGTGGTCGCCGAACTGCGGCCCGACCTGCAACAGGCCGCGCTGGACAAGCCGCTGACCATGCTGCTGTTCGGCATGATCAACTGGATGTTCATCTGGATGCGTCCGGATGGCGAACTCGACTACGAATCGATGGCGCCGGTGGTGGCCGACCTGTTCCTTGGCGGCCTGCCGGCGGTGCAGCGGCCGTTGCGCGTGACGGCCGTCGATGCCTGAAACCACCCACCACGCGGCCCGTTCACCCCTTATTCTCAACCCCTCGAAAAAACCGGAGACAACCCGTATGAAGCTTCTGAAACCCCTCGCCTTCGCAGCCCTGCTGCTGGCCTCGGCGCTGGCCCAGGCCGACATCAACGTCGGCGTCACGGTGTCGGCCACCGGACCGGCCGCGTCGCTCGGCATTCCCGAGAAGAACACGATCGCGCTGATGCCCAAGACCATCGGCGGCCAGAAGATCAACTACATCTTGCTCGACGACGCCAGCGACACCACGGCCGCGGTCAACAACACGCGCAAGCTGGTCGCCGAGAACAAGGTCGACGTCATCCTCGGCTCGACCACCACGCCGAACTCGCTGGCGATGATCGACGTCGCTGCCGAGAGCCAGACGCCGATGATCTCGATGGCCGCCTCGGCCCGCATCATCGAGCCGATGGATGCCAAGAAGCGCTGGGTTTTCAAGACGCCGCAGAACGACATCATGATGTCGCTCGCGATCGCCGAGCACATGGCCGCCAACGGCGTCAAGACAGTCGGCTTCGTCGGCTTCTCCGATGCCTACGGCGAAGGCTGGTTCCAGGAGTTCAGCAAGGCCGCCGACCTGAAGAAGATCAAGATCGTCGCCAACGAGCGCTATTCGCGTACCGACACCTCGGTCACCGGCCAGACCCTGAAGCTGATGTCGGCCAAGCCCGATGCGGTGCTGGTCGCCGGCTCCGGCACGCCGGCCGCACTGCCGCAGAAGAGCCTCAAGGAGCGCGGCTACACGGGCAAGGTCTACCAGACCCACGGCGTCGCCAACGCCGATTTCCTGCGCGTCGGCGGCAAGGACGTCGAAGGCACCTTCCTGCCGGCCGGCCCGGTGCTGGTGGCGGAGCAGCTGCCGGCGGGCAATCCGGTGAAGAAGTCGGCGCTGGCCTATGTCGCCGCCTACGAGGCCGCGAACGGCAAAGGCACGGTGTCGACCTTCGGCGCCCACGCCTGGGACACCGGCCTGCTGATGGCGGCCGCGGTTCCGGTCGCGCTCAAGAAGGCGCAGCCCGGCACGCCTGAGTTCCGCGCCGCGCTGCGCGATGCGCTCGAGCAGGTCCAGGAACTGCCCGGTGCGCATGGCGTCTTCAACATGACCGCCAATGACCACCTGGGCCTGGACCAGCGCGCCCGCGTCATGGTGAAGATCGAGAACGGCGCCTGGAAGTACCTGCCCCCGAGTCCTTGACCCACCCCCGATGCCGGCTCACTTCGTCGCCCGCCCCGTGTCGCTGCCAGAGGCAGCGGCTCTTCGGAGCCGTCCAAGCCTGCGCAGGCAGGCTTGGAGCCGCGGCTCCTCAGCCCCTCAAGGGGGCAACACCAGCGGCCTGGCAAAGCCAGTTCCGCGGTGTTTCCCGAACAGCCTTCGCTTCGCTTGGCCTGAAGCCGCGCTTTAGAAAGCTCAAATGGATTTGCAGATCGCCCTCTTGTTGGGGCAGGACGGCATCGTCAACGGCGCGGTCTACGGACTGATGGCCTTGGCCCTGGTGCTGGTGTTTTCCGTCACGCGCGTGATCTTCATCCCGCAGGGCGAGCTGGTGGCTTTCGGTGCGCTGTCGATGGCGGCCCTGACCGCCGGGCGCGTGCCGGCCACGCTCGGGCTGCTGGTCGCGCTGGCCGCGATGACGCTGGTGGTCGAGGCCTGGCGCTGGAAGCGCGGCGCCACGGTCGACTGGAAGTCGACGCTGGTGTGGACGCTGCTGTTCCCCGTGATCGCGGCCGGCCTGGTGCTGGGACTGCGCCCGAGTTCGCTCGCGCTGCAGGCGCTGACCACGCTCGTCCTCATCACGCCGCTCGGCCCGCTGCTGTACCGGCTGGCCTACCGTCCGCTGGCCGATGCCACGGTGCTGATCCTGCTGATCGTCTCGGTCGCGCTGCATGGCGTGCTGGTCGGCCTCGGCCTCCTCTTCTTCGGCGCCGAGGGTTCGCGCACGCCGCCTTTCTCCGAAGCGCGCTTCGACCTCGGCGGCGTGCCGATCAGCGGCCAGTCGCTGGTGGTGGTGGGCGTCGCCTTCGTGCTGGTGCTGCTGATGTTCCTGTTCTTCGAGCGATCGATCGTCGGCAAGGCGCTGCGCGCCACCGCGATGAACCGGGTCGGCGCGCGCCTGATGGGCATTCCGACCGACCTGTCGGGCGACCTGAGCTTCGCGCTCTCGGCGCTGATCGGCGCGGTGTCGGGCCTGTTGATCGCGCCGCTGACCACGGTCTACTACGACACCGGCTTCCTCATCGGCCTCAAGGGTTTCGTCGCCGCAATCGTCGGCGGGCTCGCCAGCTACCCGGTCGCGCTGGTCGGCGCCCTGCTGGTGGGCCAGCTCGAGGCCTTCTCGTCGTTCTGGGCCAGCGCCTTCAAGGAAGTGCTGGTGTTCACCTTGATCATTCCGGTGCTGTGGTGGCGATCGCTGCGCAGCCGTCACGTGGAGGACGAGGAATGACCCGCCGCCACCTCACCCTTCTGTGCATCGCCGCGCTGGCATTGGCCTGGCCCTGGCTGCCCGACTTCACCGTCACGGTGTTCAGCTACATCGCGCTCTATTCGCTGGTCGCGGCCGGGCTCGTGATGCTGACGGGCGTCGGCGGCATGACTTCCTTCGGGCAGGCGGCCTTTGTCGCCATCGGCGCCTACGCCACCGCCTGGGTCTGCACCTCGCCGCTGGCCGCCGCGGCGCTCGGCGGCGTGGTCGCGCCCGCGCTGCTGCCCTGGGTCGGCCTGCTGTTCGGGCTGCTGCTGACCTTCGTCGTGGCCTGGTTCCTCGGCGCGATCACGCTCAAGCTCTCGGGCCACTATCTGCCCCTGTGCACGATCGCCTGGGGCCTGAGCCTGTACTTCCTGTTCGGCAACCTCGAGTTCCTCGGTGGCCAGACCGGCATCACCGGCGTGCCGGCGCTCACGATCGGCGGCCTTTCGCTGGCGTCGCCGCGCGCACTGGGCCCGCTGATCTGGGCGGTGCTGCTGTTCGCCCTGTGGGCGCTGCACAACCTGCTCGATTCGCGCGAAGGGCGTGCCGTGCGCGCGCTCAAGTCGGGCCGCGTGATGGCCGAGTCGATGGGCGTCGACACGGCGCGCTACCGGGTCAAGGTGTTCGTGCTCGCCGCGCTGCTGGCGGCCCTGTCGGGCTGGCTCTACGCGCACATGCAGCGCTTCGTGAACCCGACGCCGTTCAACATCAACATCGGCATCGAGTACCTGTTCATGGCGGTGGTCGGCGGCTCGGGCTACCTGTGGGGCGCGGTGCTCGGCGCGACGCTGATCACGCTGGTCAAGGAGCAGCTGCAGGACATCCTGCCGAAGCTGCTGGGCGCCAGCGGCAACTTCGAAGTGATCGTCTTCGGTCTCCTGATGCTGTTCGTGCTGCAGCGCTTCGCCGAGGGGCTCTGGCCGACGCTGGCCCGCGTGAGCGGCCGCTTCCTGAAGCCGGAACCGGTGAAGGCTGCGAAGGCCCTCGCGACGCTGGACTCCCGCACGCTGCCGCCCGCCGGCGAGCTGCTGCTTGAGGCCGACCGCGTGACCAAGCGCTTCGGCGGCCTGGTCGCCAACAACGCGGTCGCGATGACGCTGAAGGCCGGCGAGGTGCATGCGCTGATCGGCCCGAATGGCGCCGGCAAGAGCACTTTCTTCAACATGATCTCGGGCGTCGACGACCCGACCGAGGGGGAAGTCCGCCTGCTGGGCGCTGCCATGACCGGCAAGCCCTCGCGCGACTTCGCGGCCCGCGGCCTGGGGCGCACCTTCCAGCACGTGCGGCTGCTCGGCAACCGCAGCGTGCTCGAGAACGTGGCGCTCGGCGCGCACCGGCGCGGGCACCGGGGCTGGATCGCCTCGATGCTGCGGCTCGACCGCGCCGAGGAGGCGGCGCTGCTGGCCGAAGCCAGGCGGCAGATCGCGCGCTGCGGCCTCGGCGCGCATGCCGATGCGCCGGCCGCTTCGCTGGCACTGGGCCAGCAGCGCGTGGTCGAGATCGCGCGCGCCCTGGCGGGCCAGCCGGCTGCGCTGCTGCTCGACGAGCCGGCCGCCGGCCTGCGCCATCTGGAGAAGCAGGCGCTGGCCGAGCTGCTGTCGCAGCTGCGTGCCGAGGGCCTGGGCATCCTGGTGGTCGAGCACGACATGGAATTCGTCATGAACCTGGCCGACCGCATCACGGTGCTGGAGTTCGGCGCCGTCATCGCCGAGGGCACGCCGGCCCAGGTGCAATCCAACCCCCGTGTGCTGGACGCCTACCTCGGCGGCAGCGACGAACCGATCGCGGCGGCCGCATGACGAATCCACTTTTCGAGTTGCAGGACTTCAGCGTCGCCTACGGCGCCGTCGAGGCGGTGCACCGCGTCGCGCTGCGCGTCGACGAGGGCGAGATCGTCACCGTCATCGGCCCCAATGGCGCCGGCAAGACCACGCTGCTGTGCGCCGCGATGGGCCTGCTGCCGTCGAGCGGCCGCCTCACGCTGGCGGGCGAACGCATCGCCCGGCCCAGCGTCGAGGCGATGGTCGCGCGCGGCGTCGCGCTGGTGCCCGAGCGGCGCGAGCTGTTCGGCGAGATGCCGGTCGAGGACAACCTGCTGCTCGGCGGCTTCTACCGCTGGCGCACCGGCAGGCGCGACCAGAAGGAGCGCATGGAGGAGGTTTTCGCGATCTTCCCGCGCCTCAAGGAGCGCCGCGAACAACTCGCCAGCACGCTCTCCGGCGGCGAGCGCCAGATGCTCGCCATCGGCCGCGCGCTGATGGCGCGGCCGCGCCTGCTGATGCTCGACGAGCCCTCGCTCGGCCTCGCGCCGCTGATCGTGCGCGAGGTGCTGCACGTGGTGTCCTCGCTGCGCTCGCACGGCGTCTCGGTGCTGCTGGTCGAGCAGAACGCGCGCGCCGCGCTGCAGGTCGCCGACCGCGGCTATGTGCTGGAGACCGGCGCCGTGGCGCTGACCGGCCCGGCGCAGGCGCTGCTGCACGACCGCCGGATCATCGACACCTACCTCGGCCTCGGCAACAAGAACGCCGCCGTCGCCGCGGCCGCCTGACCCAACCCTTCGGGAGAACACCATGACCCAGATCCTTCAGAGCTTCATTGGCGGCCGCTGGCTCGGCGCGCAAGGCGCGCAAGAACTGCGCAGCGCCATCAATGGCCGCCCGGTGGCCAGCACCCATGCCGAAGCCATCGATTTCGGCGAAGCCCTGGCCCACGCGCGCACGGCCGGCCTCGCGAACCTGCTGGCGATGGACTTCCAGCAGCGCGCCCAGCGCCTGCGCGCGCTCGCCAAGTACCTGGCCGAGCACAAGGAAGCGCTCTATGCGATCTCGGCCCACACCGGCGCCACGCGCGCCGACAGCTGGGTCGACATCGAGGGCGGCGCCGGCACGCTGGCGGCCTACGCCGGCATCGGCGGCAACGAGCTGCCCTCGGGCAACCTGGTGCACGAAGGCCCGGCGATGCCGCTGGGCAAGAAGGGCGGTTTCGCCGGCACCCACATCCTGGTGCCGCGCCGCGGTGTCGCGGTGCACATCAACGCCTTCAACTTCCCGGTCTGGGGCCTGCTCGAGAAGTGGGCGCCGAGCTTCCTCGCGGGCATGCCCTGCATCGGCAAGCCGGCCACCTCGACCAGCTACCTGACCGAGGCGCTGGTGCGCCTCATGCACCGCTCGGGCCTGCTGCCCGAAGGCAGCCTGCAGCTGGTGATCGGCAGCACCGGCGACTTGCTCGACCGGCTCGACGGCAACGACGTCGTGACCTTCACTGGTTCGGCCGACACCGCGGCCAAGCTGCGCGTGCATCCGAACATCGTGCGCCAGTCGATCCCGTTCAATGCCGAGGCCGACTCGCTCAACTGCGCGATCCTGGCGCCCGACGTCTCGCCGGACGACGAGGAGTTCGACCTGTTCGTCAAGGAAGTGGCGCGCGAGATGACGGTCAAGTCGGGCCAGAAGTGCACCGCGATCCGGCGCGCCATCGTGCCGCGCCAGCACCTCGATGCGGTGGCCGAGAAGCTGCGTGCGCGGCTCGCCAGGACCGTGGTCGGCGACCCGGCGCGCGAGGACGTCCGCATGGGCGCGCTGGCCTCGCATGCGCAGCAGGCCGACGTCGCCGAGCGCGTGCGGCTGCTGATGCAGGGCACCGAGCTGGTCTATGGCGAGCGCGACGGCTTTGCGCCGCAGGGCGAGGGCGTGGCCGAAGGCGCGTTCTTCTCGCCGACCCTGCTGCTGGCGCGCGACCCGCTCGGCAACGACGCGGTGCACGACATCGAGGCCTTCGGGCCGGTCAGCACGCTGATGGCCTACGACGGCCTCGACGAAGCGCTGGCGCTGGCCGCGCGCGGGCGCGGCAGCCTGGTCGGCACGCTGGTGACGAAAGACCCGGCGACCGCCGCCCGCGTGATTCCGATCGCCGCTGCGCACCACGGCCGCATGCTGGTGCTCGACCGCGAGGCCGCGGTCGAGTCGACCGGCCATGGCTCGCCGCTGCCTTTCCTCAAGCACGGCGGCCCGGGCCGCGCGGGCGGCGGCGAAGAACTGGGCGGACTGCGCGCGGTCAAGCACTACCTGCAGCGCGCGGCGCTGCAGGGTTCGCCGAGCATGATCGCCGCGGTCACCGGCGAGTACATGCGCGGTGCCAAGCTCAACGAATCCGAGCTGCACCCGTTCCGCAAGCACTTCGAGGACCTGGCCATCGGCGACTCGCTGCTGACCCACCGCCGCACCGTCGGCGAGGCCGACATCGTGGCTTTCGGCGGCATCTCGGGCGACTACTTCTACATGCACTTCGACGAGATCGCGGCCAAGGAAAGCCCGTTCGGCAAGCGCATCGCGCACGGCTACTTCGTGCTGTCGGCGGCGGCCGGGCTGTTCGTCTCGCCGGCGCCCGGCCCGGTGCTGGCGAACTACGGCCTCGACACGCTGCGCTTCGTCAAGCCGGTCGGCATCGGCGACACGATCCGCGCCCGGCTCACTTGCAAGCGCAAGATCGACCGGCAGAAGAAGGATGCCAACGGCGTCGGCCAGGGCGTGGTCGCCTGGGATGTCGAGGTGACCAACCAGGACGGCGAGCTGGTCGCGAGCTACGACATCCTCACCTTGGTCGCGAAAAAAGGGTGACTCGCAGCGGCGGGCGCGACCCGCATTAGGATGCGTGGCTGGAGGATATCCATGCCCGCAGCCTCCCGAGCGCGCGAAGCGCTGGCGCCGTACCACGGCAAGCGCGACTTCAAGAAGACGCCCGAACCCCGCGCCGGCGGCAAGCCGGCCCAGGGCGTGCTGTCCTTCGTCGTGCAGAAGCACCACGCGAGCCATCTGCACTACGACTTCCGGCTCGAGCTCGACGGCACGCTGAAGAGCTGGGCGGTGCCCAAGGGCCCCTGCCTGGACCCCACGGTCAAGCGCATGGCCGTGCAGGTGGAGGACCATCCGATGGCCTATGGCGGCTTCGAAGGCACCATTCCACCGAAGCAGTACGGTGCCGGGACCGTGATCGTCTGGGACCGCGGCGAGTGGGCGCCCGAGGGCGATGCGCGCCAGTCGCTGGCGCAGGGCAAGCTCAAGTTCGCACTGCGCGGCGACAAGCTGCGCGGCCGCTGGACCCTGGTGCGCATGCGCGGCGAGGGCGAGAAGCAGACGCCCTGGCTGCTGATCAAGGAAAGGGACGCCGAGGCGCGTCCGCTCTCGGACTACGACGTGGTCGAGGCCGAGCCCGACAGCGTGCTGAGCGGCCGCGGCGTCGATGACCCGGCACCGCGCGCGGCCCCTGCCGCGACGAAGAGCCCCGCGAAGCATGTGGGCCGCAAGGCCGCCTTGCCGGCTGCACTCGTGCCGCAGTTGGCGACCCTGGCCTGCGCACCGCCCGCCACGCCCAAAGACTGGCTCTACGAACTCAAGTTCGACGGCTATCGCCTGCTGGCGCGCATCGATGGCGACAAGGTCCGGTGCATCACGCGCAATGGCCACGACTGGACCGCGAAGCTTCCCGCGCTCGCGAAGGCGCTGGCGAAGCTGAAGACCCGTTCGGCCTGGCTCGACGGCGAGATCGTGGTCGATGGCGACAACGGCGCGCCGGATTTCCAGCTGCTGCAGAACGCCTTCGACAGCCGGGCCACATCGAAGATCGTCTACTGGCTGTTCGACGTGCCCTTCCTCGATGGCCTCGACCTGCGCGCACTGCCGGTCGAAGCGCGCCGGGATCGGCTGGCGCGGCTGCTCGGCAGCCGGCCGCCGGCCCCGCTGCGGCTCAGCGCGGCCTTCGACGCATCGCCGCGCGACCTGCTCGCCGCATCGGCGAAGCTGGGCTTCGAGGGCATCGTCGGCAAGCGCAGGGGCTCGGGCTATGTCTCGCGCCGCTCGCCCGACTGGATCAAGCTCAAGAACCAGCACCGGCAGGAGTTCGTGATCGGCGGCTACACGGCGCCGAAGGGTTCGCGCTCGGGCTTCGGCTCGCTGCTGCTCGGCGTCCACGATGACGCGGGCAAGCTCGTCTACTGCGGCAACGTCGGTACCGGCTTCGACGAGCGACGGCTGGCCGGCATCAAGGCCCGGCTCGACCCGCAGGCCAGCGGCAAGTGCCCGTTCGACGACCGGCCCGCCGGTGTCAAGGCGCAGTGGGTCAAGCCGGTGCTGGTGTGCGAGGCGTCCTTCGGCGATTGGACGCGCGAGGGCCGGATTCGCCACGCGGTGTTCCAGGGCCTGCGCAGCGACAAGCCGGCGGCCCAGATCCGGCGCGAGCGCGCCCAGCCACCCGATCCAGCCCCCGCCGGCGGCGGCCATGCACGAGGAGCGACGAAGGCCATGGACCTGCGAATCACCCACGCCGAGCGCATGATCGACACGAAGAGCGGCATGACCAAGGGCGAGCTGGTGGCCTTCTACGAGCAGGTGGCGGACCTCATGCTGCCGCATCTCAAGGGCCGGCCGGTGGCGCTGGTCCGTGCGCCCGAGGGCATCGGTGGCGAGCTCTTCTTCCAGAAGCATGCGCAGCACGGCGAGATGCCGGGCGTGAAGCTGCTCGACCCCTCGCTCGACCCCGGCCACGATCCGCTGCTGCAGATCGACACCGTGCGCGGCCTGTTGTCGGCGGCGCAGATGAACGTGATCGAGCTGCACACCTGGAACGCGCGCTCGAAGGCGATCGCCACGCCCGACCGCATGACCTTCGACCTCGACCCGGGGGAGGGCGTGCCCTGGGTGCGGATGCAGGAGGCGGCGCTGCTGGTCCAGACCTTGCTCACCGAGCTCGGGCTGCCGGCCTTCCTGAAGACCAGCGGCGGCAAGGGCCTGCATGTGCTGGTGCCGATCCAGCGGCACTACGGATGGGATGCAGTGAAGGGGTTCTCGCAAGCCGTGGTGCAGCACCTGGCCACCACCATCCCGGACCGCTTTGTCGCCAAGAGCGGCCCGCGCAATCGTGTCGGCAAGATCTTCGTCGACTACCTGCGCAACGGCTTCGGCGCCACGACGGTCAGCGCCTGGTCGGCACGCTCGCGCCCGGGGCTCGGCGTGTCGGTGCCGCTGGCCTGGGACGAACTGCCGGCGCTGACCAGCGCTTCGCAATGGACCGTGCGGAACATCGCCGATCGGCTGGCGGTCGGCAACGGGCCGTGGGAGGGGATGGAGAAGCGCGGCAAGGCGCTCGGGCCGGCGATGAAGATGCTGGGTTGCGTGCCGCCCTGAATCGCCGCCGGGCAGGGGCAGAATGCGTGCACCTTCCCCATCGAGCGAGAAGCATCGAATGACCGCCGACACCCCTCTCCTTGTCAGCCAGATCGTGGTGCGAGCCTGCCTGTTCCTGGTGGCGGCCATCGCCTTGTTCGGCGGCACCGTCCAGATGGTCCTCGGGCAACCGGACACCAACCCGCGGCTGGACAACGTCCATCGCTTCATGGCGGGTGTGTACTTCTCGATGGGCCTGATCTGCCTGTGGGCTGCGATCACCATCCGGCAGCAGGGCTTTCTCGTCTACCTGATCGCCCTGGGCGTGCTGCTGGCGGCCTTCGGCCGCCTGGTGTCCATCGCCAAGGTCGGCTTGCCCAAGCCCCGGGGGGTCTGGCTTGCCTACCTCATTCCCGAACTGGTGCTGCCGTTCGTGATCGCAGGGGCGCACTTCGCCGGCGCCTGAACGCCGCAATGATCAGGCCTGCGGCCGCGGCGGCGCTCAGGCGGCGACCGCGAACACCTCGTCGGTCGTCACCTCGAAGCGCTCCAGCGTGTTGGTGCCGAACACCATCGTGATCGGCACGTCGGCCGCATCGCGCCCGCGCGCGATCACCACCCGGCCGATGCGCGGCGTGTTGTGCCGGGCGTCGAAGGTGTGCCAGCGGTCGCCGAGGTAGACCTCGAACCAGGCGCTGAAGTCCATCGGATACGGCACCGGTGGAATACCGATGTCGCCGAGGTAGCCCGTGACATAGCGCGCCGGAATGTTCATGCAGCGGCACAGCGTGATCGCCAGCTGCGTGAAGTCGCGGCACACGCCGACGCGCTCGCGGAAGGCCTCCAGCGCAGTGCGCGTGGCGCGTGCGCATTGGTAGTCGAAGCGCAGGTGCCGGTGCACGAAGTCGCAGATCGCCTGCACGCGCTGCCAGCCTTGCGGCACACCGCCGAACTGCGCCCAGGCGAACTGCAGCAATTCGCTGTCGACCTCGCAGTAGCGGCTCGGCAGCAGGAATTGGAGCGTCTCCACCGGCAGATCCGCGGGCGCATGCTCGATCGCCCCGTAGCTGACCGGGTCCGGCCAGCCGGTGTCGAACACCACGGCCTCGTTGCGCAGGCGCACCCGGCTCACGCCCAGGGGAACGGCCACACGGGCGCAGTGGTTGTTGAAGCTGTCGGCGTAGTGGTCGGTGCGCAGGGGCGGACTGATCGTGAGGTTCTCGCTGCCCTGCAGGTCGGCTGCACGCGAAGAATGCAACTGAAGCATGTAGATGAGCGCGGTCGGCGCGCTGACCCCGAGCTCGATGTCGAAACCGATTTTGATGAGCATGATGCGCTGACCTTGGGGTGGGGAATGCAGCTAAAGCAGGTTTGATGCCGACTTTCGCGGTCCATCGTAAGGAAGCACATCGTCGCACCTTGTGGGCAGGGGCGCGCGATACCGCGTAGGCCGTGGCGCGAACGCGTCGGTGCGGTCCTACCGCGCACCCCTCGCCGCGCCGACAGGCGAGCGCGTGCAGCCACTACGGCCCGCACGCAGCGGCCAGCCTAAGCTTAGCGAGCGCGCGCAGGCCGTGCGTGCCGTGCGCCGCTTCTCTTGAACCCCGAGGAAACCCAGATGAGCTCACAGACCAAGGCCGCCGCTGGCCGTCGCCCGAAGCCGAGCGATGGCAGCCAGGCCAAGCAGGCGCAGCTGGCGGGGTTCACCAGCGACAACGTGGCCCAGCTCACCACCAACCAGGGTCTGCAGATCCCCGACAACCACAACGCGCTGAAGGCGGGGGTGCGCGGGCCGACCCTGCTCGAAGACTTCATCTTGCGCGAAAAGATCACGCATTTCGACCACGAGCGCATCCCGGAGCGCGTGGTCCACGCCCGCGGTTCGGCCGCGCATGGCTATTTCGAGGTCTACAAGTCGATGTCGCAGTTCACGGCGGCCGAGTTCCTGCAGGACCCGGCCGTGAAGACGCCTGTTTTCGTGCGCTTTTCGACCGTGGCGGGTTCGCGCGGTTCCGCCGACACGGTGCGCGACGTGCGCGGCTTCGCGGTCAAGTTCTATACGCCGCAGGGCAACTACGACCTGGTGGGCAACAACATCCCGGTCTTCTTCATCCAGGATGCGATGAAGTTTCCCGACCTGATCCATGCCGTCAAGCCCGAGCCGCACCACGAGATGCCGCAGGCGGCGAGCGCGCACGACACCTTCTGGGACTTTGCCTCGCTGATGCCCGAGACCACCCACATGCTGATGTGGGCGATGTCGGACCGCGCCATTCCGCGCAGCCTGCGCATGATGGAGGGCTTCGGCGTCCACACCTTCCGCTTCATCAATGGGCGTGGCGAGAGCCATTTCGTCAAGTTCCACTGGAAGCCCAAGCTCGGGATCCACGGCCTGGCCTGGGACGAGGCGCAGAAGATCGCCGGCAAGGACGCCGACTTTCACCGCCGTGACCTGTGGGAGGCCATCGAGAACGGCGACTTCCCCGAGTGGGAGCTCGGCGTGCAGCTGATTCCGCAGGACAAGGAGCACGCCTTCGGCTTCGATCTGCTCGATCCGACCAAGCTCATTCCGGAAGAAATGGTGCCGGTCCAGCGCATCGGCCGCATGGTGCTCAACCGCAATCCCGACAACTTCTTCGCCGAGACCGAGCAGGTGGCCTTTCATCCGGGCCACGTGGTGCCGGGCATCGACTTCACGAACGACCCGCTGCTGCAGGGCCGCCTGTTCTCCTACACCGACACGCAGATCTCGCGCCTGGGCGGCGCCAACTTCCACGAGCTGCCGATCAACAAGGGCGTGTGCCCGTTCCACAACTTCCAGCGCGACGGCATGCACCGGCAGACCATCGGGCGCGGCCAGGTGGCCTACGAGCCGAATTCGCTCGGCGACGGCAAGGAGTTCAGGGTCGACGGCGCAAGCGCCGGCTTCCAGTCCTTTGCGGAGGAGCTCGAGCCGCCGAAGCTGCGCCGGCGCAGTCCGTCCTTCGACGACCACTTCACGCAGGCGCGGCTGTTCTTCAACAGCCAGAGTGCACCCGAGAAGGAGCACATCATCGCGGCCTTCCGCTTCGAGCTGTCGAAGGTCGAAGTGCCGGCGGTGCGCCAGCGCATGGTCGACAACCTGGCGCACGTCGACGAGAAGCTGGCGCGGCGCGTGGCCGAAGTGCTGGGCATCAGGGCGCCCGACCCCAAGGCGGCGGCAGGGCGTGCCGGCTTCCGCGAGCATCGTTTCACGCTGCCGATCGACGAGTCGCCGGCGCTCAGCATGGCCGACACCGGGGGGGGATCGGTCAAGACGCGCAAGGTCGCGATCCTGGTGGAGGACGGCATCGACTCGGCCTCGCTCAAGGCGATCCGCGAGGGCATCGAGCAGGCCGGGGCCCGGTGCAAGGTCATCGGTCCGCGGCTCGGCACCATCGCCAGCGCCTCGAAGCGGCAGATCGAGGTCGACGCCACCTTCGTCAACATGCCCTCGGTGATGTTCGATGCGGTCCTGGTGCCGGCCGGTGCCGAGGGCGTCAAGGCCCTGGCCGAGAACGGCGACGCGGTGCACTTCGTGCGCGAGGCCTACAAGCACTGCAAGGCGATCTGCACCGTGGGAGAAGGCGTGCAGCTGCTGGCCTCGCTGGGCGTCGGCGCCGATCCGAAGAGCGCTCCGGCCGGCGTCGTGGTGGCGGCGACGCCGGTCACCAATCTCGGCGATGCCAAGGCGGCGCTGCGGGTGGCGCAGGACTTCGTGGCGGCGATCGCGAAGCACCGGCATTGGGACCGGGCCAGGCTCGATGCCGTGCCGGCCTGAGTCCGCTTGACAGTGGATGGCGCCGCCCCCAAGGCGTAGCCCGCGCCGGCGCACGGCCTTCAGGCGGGTACTGCACCGCGGAGGGTCGACAGCAGGGCTCGCAGCTTGGCCGGCGCCACCGGCTTGGTGAGCAGCATCACGCCGCCCTTGCGCAGCCGCTGCAGCACCTCGGGCCCGGTGGCCCCGGACACCAGCACAGGCAGCGCGTCCGGCTGAAGCCGGCGCACCGCCGCGATGACTTCCATGCCGTCTTCGTCGTGCGCCAGCTGCAGGTCGCACAGCACCACGTCGAAGTGTGCGCCAACCGCCCCGAGCCGTGCCAGGGCCCCGGCGCGGGTGGAGGCGGATTCGACCTGGCAGCCCCATTGCTCGAGCAATATGCGGCTGCCGTCGAGGATGGCCGGGTCGTCGTCGACGATCAGGCAGTGCAGGCCGGCCAGCGCTGCGGAGGCCGGGGGCTCCGGTGCCATGGTCATCACTTCGCGCGGGCTCGCCAGCGGCAACTCGATCGCGAAGGTGCTGCCGGCCTGCAGCGCGGAGCGCAGCGTGATGCGGG
The DNA here is from genome assembly GCF_056402355.1 of Variovorax sp. P4_B11. NCBI lineage: Bacteria > Pseudomonadati > Pseudomonadota > Betaproteobacteria > Burkholderiales > Comamonadaceae > Variovorax > Variovorax sp. P4_B11. The sequence continues at coordinate 30,549 of NZ_JBFUHO010000010.1, read as the reverse complement.
TGCCGAGCAAGGCGGCGATGCGTGAGCAGATCGCGAGGCCGAGGCCGAAGCCCTGCCGGCGGTCGCGCTCGGTGTTCGAGACCTGGTAGAACTCCTCGAAGATGCGCGCCTGGTGGATCGGCGCGATGCCGGTGCCGTTGTCGCGCACCTCGATCCGCACCGCGCCGCCGCGGCGCCTCGCCGTCACCAGCACCGTGCCCTCGGCCGGCGTGTGGCGCACCGCATTGCTGACCAGGTTGCCGACGATCCGCAGCAGCAGGGCGGCGTCGCTGCGCACCGCCAGGCCGCGGTCGCGCCACAGCAGCCGCACTCTGGCGGCGACCGCAGACGAGGCGTGCTGGGCTTCGAGCTGGTCGAACAGCGTGGCAAGCGACACGCCGCCGATCGCCGGCGTCAGCACCTGGGCGTCGAGCCGCGAGATCTCCAGCAGGTCGTCGAGCAGCACGCCCATGAAATCGGTCGCCTCCTGCAGGCGCAGCACGGCAGGGCGCTGCACGCTCGAGGCGGTGGGCAGCAGGCCGTCGATGAACAGGCCCATCGCGTGCAGCGGCTGTCGCAGGTCGTGGCTCGCGGCCGCGAGGAAGCGGGCCCGCGACAGCGCCGCCTGTTCGGCCTCGGCCATGCGCTGCAAGGCGACCGCAGTGGCCTCGCGCACCCGCTCCTCGCTCAGCTGCCGGTTGCGCTGAAGCCGCTCGGCCAGGCGGTTGATGTCGTGCGCCAGGTTGGCGAACTCGTGCTGGGCGCGTCGGGCGCGTTCGGCCGGATCGCGCTCGACCTCGTCCTCGGCGACCACGTTGCAGCGGGCGTCGAATCGACCCGCCTCCAGCGCCGCCACCGTGCGCGAGATGCGGCGCAGCGGCTGGGCGATGGCGCGCGCCGTGTGGCGCACCCAGGCCCAGGCGGCCAGCAGCGCGATCATCGCGATGCCGATGCCGGCCATCAGCGAACGGGTGCGTTCGCGGTCGTAGGCGGTGGTGTCGCGGAAGGTCTGCACCAGACCGATCGGCGTCTCGCCGGCCACCGTCGAACCGGCCGGTGCGAAGGCGCTGGCGCGCGAGGCTTCGCGCAGCGTGACCGGGGCCGTGAACATGCGCAGCTGCGCCAGCGGTGCGGTCTTCGGGCCGGCCGTGACATAGACGCCGGCGCTGTTGCTGATCTCGACCCGGGTCACCTGGCCGCCGCGCAGCGCCGCATTGGCGACGTTCTGCAGCGCCGGCAGGTCGCCGGCGAAGAGGCTCAGGTCGGACATCGCGGCCACCTGGCGCGCCACCGCTTCGCCCTCGGCATCGAAGGCAGCCTCCAGGGTGCTCAGGCGGCTGTGGGTGAACCAGCCGGTGAGCGCCAGCGCGACCGCCACGCAGGGCAGCACGCCGAGCCGGAACAGGTCGCGCTGCAGGCTGGCGCCGACCACCAGTGCACGCCTCTCCGGCGCCGGCAGTTCGCTCGGGCGGGCGATGGCGGCAGGGGCGCGAAGGCGGTGGCTGGGGGCGCTCATTTCAGTGGTCCATGGCGCCACGCGCCTTCCGCGACGGATGAAACGCAGTCGAACTTCGGGGGTGATTCATCGGACACCGCTGACCCGTGCGGTCAGCTCGCGTTCTTCGGGCAGGCGCAGGCCGAGGCCGCGCGCCACGGTGGCGTTGACGCGCACCGTGGCGGGCGTCGCGGCCTCGATCCGCACGCTGGCGGAGCCGTTGGCCGCGGCCAGCTTGAGGCCGAGCCCGCGCGCCTGGTGGGCGAGCTGGCTCGGGGTCGACACCGCGGCGGCCAGGCCGCCGGAACGCACCAGGCCGTCGCTGGTGCCGAACACCGGCAGGCCGGCGCTGGCGCCGGCGCGCAGCACCGCCAGCGTGGCGGCCTGGCTGTCGCCGATCTTGTCGGGCAGCACCAGCAGCGCGTCGCTGCGCGACACCAGCAGCCGCAGCACGGCGGCCAGCGACTTGGCATCCGGCGCGTATTCGACCTGCAGGTCCCAGCCTTGGGCGGCGCGCTGCAGCTCGCTGACGATCGGCTCCGACTCGGCCGTGGCGACGATCCCGAGCCGGCGCTTGCTCGGCATCACCGCATCGATCAGCGCCAGCTGGTCGGCCATTGCCGGCTCGCGCAGCAGCACGCCGATCTGGCGCTCCGGGCGCCGCAGGGCGGCCGTGCCCTTGAGGCTTTCGTAGTCGAGCCGGCTCAGCATCGCGAGCACCAGCGGATCCTGGCCCGGCCGCTCGATCGCCGTGCGTGAGGCGCTCAGTCCGACGGCCAGCGTGATGCCCGTCGGCGCGGTGCTCGCCGCGGCGTCCTCGACCATGCTTTCGCCGGTTTCCAGACGCACGACCGTGAAGGGGCTGCCGGCGTCCTGGGTGTCGCGCAGCTGGCGGACGAATTCGGTATGGGCGGCCGTTGCTTCGGCCATCAGCACCGTGAGCCCGACCGCCTGCGCGCCGCTGCAAAGCCAGGCTGCGCAGGCGATGAACAGGAGGTCGCGCTGCCTTCGCAGCAGCGTGGGGAGACGGTTCGCAAGCATGGACTGCATTCGCGGAGGGTGAGGGATCCAATGTACGGAGGGGGCTGTTTGGGCGCGATAAGGCAGAGGGCTTATGCCCTGCTGCGGCCTGCCGCGTTGCGGGGCGGCAGGTGGGAATTTCGCGGCCTGTCGGTCTATGCCGGACGACGTACAGGCCTTCAGGCCGCGGTCGCGAGGGCGCTGTGCACCGTGGCCAGCTGGGCTTGTATCGCCTGGCGCAGCACCCGCGGCGACACCGGCTTGTAGAGCACCGCGACACCGGCGCCGGCAACTTCGCGCAGGCGGTCGGGCTTGGTCTCGCCGGTCACCAGCAGACGCGCGGTCGACGGCCCGATGCCGCGCGGATGGCGCTCCAGCGCGGCGAGCACGTCGAGGCCGTTGTCGCCGCCCTGCAGCAGCAGGTCGCTCACCACGACGTCGGGCGGGCGGACCCAGGCGTCGGCCAGCGCCAGGGCCTCGGCGCGGCTCTGGGCGGCCATCACCCGCGCGCCCCAGTTCGTCAGCACGACCTGCAAGCCCTCGAGGATGGTGCGTTCGTCGTCGATCACCAGCACCACGACGTCGGCCAGGCTGCGGTCCTCCTCGGCCGGCATGCCGGCCGGCTGCACGGGCGATGGCGCCGGCACCGCCGGGGGCTCCACCGCCCGCACCGGAACGCGCACGCAGGTGCCCTTGTTCGGCTGCGAAATGAGTTCGACCCGGGTGTTCAGCAGGGCCGCGAGCCGCTGCACGGTCGCCAGGCCCAGGCCCATGCCGCGCGCCTCGCGGCTGCCTTGCCGTCCCTGCGGCTCGACCTGGTAGAACTCCTCGAAGACCCGCGGCTGGTGATGGGGCGCGATGCCGATGCCGGTGTCCCAGACGTCGATGCGGATCGACTTGCCGCGCCGCCGTGCACCGACCAATATGCCGCCCTCGGTGGTGTGGCGCAGCGAGTTCGACACCAGGTTGTTGAGGATGCGCGACAGCATCACGTAGTCGCAGCGGACCCAGGCATCGGTCTTGCGCACCACCAGCCGAAGGTTCTTCTGCTCCGCCACGGCGCGGAAATTGCGACTGATCTCGTCGAACAGGGTGTCGAGCGCGAAATCGGTCCAGTGCGGCTGCAGCACGCCGGCGTCCAGCTGCGAGAGGTTCAGCAGCTCCGAGAACAGCCGGTCCAGCGACTCCACGCACTCGCGGATATGGCCGATGCGCTGCAGCCGCACCGGATCGGTCTCGCCCTTGGCCAGCCCGTCGGAAAACAGGGTCAGCGCGTGCAGCGGCTGCCGCAGGTCGTGGCTGGCGGCGGCCAGCAGCCGCGTCTTGGCCTGGCTGGCGACCTCGAGCTGCTTGTTCTTGCTGGCCAGTTCGGCGGTCGCATGCAAGATGCGGCTCTCGAGCTGGTTGCGGCTGTCGAGCAGGGCGCGTGCCGCCAGGTTGAAGCCGTGCTGCAGCCGCCGCACCTCGGCCGTGCCCTCGACCTCCACCTGTGCGTCCTCGCCGGCGCCCAGCCGGTCGACCGCCTCGCCGAGCGCCTGGATCGGCGCACTGATGCGCCGCGCCGCCCACCAGCCCGCCAGCCCGACCCCGAGCAGGCTGGCGCCGAGCACCAGCACGACTTTGAACCAGACCGCCCGCTTGGCGCTCGTCACCGCGTCGAGGCTCATCTCGACCATCACCTTGCCGTTGTGCTTGCCGTCCTCGCCGGTGATCGGCGCGACCACCTGCAGGCCTTCCCCGCGCTGCCGGTCCACGGTTTCCGAATTGGCGACGATTTCCCCCTCTTCCGACCAGATCTGCACCTGCTGCACGTGCGGCTGGTAGCTGCCCGACTGCGCCGTGCGCTGCAGGGCCCGGCGGTCCAGGTGCTGCATCTGCGACTGCGCCACGGTCGCGACCTGCAGCGCCACGGTCTGGGCATTGGCGCGCATCAGTTCGGTCAGGTTCTCCAGGTGCTGGCGCGTCAGCACCGCAATCGCGCCCAGGGTCGCGACGGTGGCGGGCAGCAGCGCCAGCAGGACGAGCTGCTGCGCCAGCGTCAGGCCCGCCAGCAGGCGAAGGGCGCGGAACGACCAGCTCATCGAGGAGCGGAGGTGGCTGTGGCGATCAGCCATCGGACGGTCCGCAAATGCGCATGGAATGAGGAAAATGACACGTTTAACGCTTAAGTTGGTTTCTAATTGTGTTGTAGGCGGCACCACTTTGACCAGCTCGTTCTGGGCCGCGGTCCGGCCGATGTGTTCCAGAAAGATGCAGCTTCCCGTCCCTTGCGCCTTCCGCGCCTTCCCTGTCCCCGAGGCCACCCGACCGGATCGGGTCGGCGCCGGGGTGCTGCGCGTGCGGGCCTGGCTGCTGCGCGCGGGGCTCGCCGTCCTGCTCGGGTGGCAGCTTGGGGTGGCGGCGCAGACCGTCGGCGGCACCGAGACCTCCGGTCCCGTGCGTTTCGGGATCCTGCCCCTGGGGGGGGCCTTCGAGTCGCGCAACGACTGGGAGCCGCTGCTGGCGGACCTGCAGCACGCCATCGGTCGTCCGGTCACGATGCTGTCGGTGACCTCGTACGAGGCCCTGGAGCAGGCGATCCAGCGCAACCAGGTCGACATGGCCTTCCTGTCCGGCAGGATGGCGCTCGATGCCGTGACGCTGCGTCGCATGAAGGTGTTGGCGCAGGTCACCCGCCATGACGGGCTGCCCGGCTACCGCGCGCTGCTGCTGGCGCGCAAGTCGGGCCCCCGCAGCACCCTCAAGAGCCTGCTGGCCGAGCCCGAGAACTGGCGCCTGGCGCGCGGCGAAAGCCGTTCGGTTTCGGGTTTCATCGTGCCCCAGCTGCAGCTCTTCCTGCCGAACCACATCGCGATGGAGACCCGCTTTCGCAGCGAGCTGGTCGGCACCCACCAGGTGACCGCGCTCGCGGTGGCCAACGGCGAGGCCGATGTCGCCACCAACAACACGGCCGACTTCGAGCGCTTCCGGCAGCAGTTCCCGTCCGAGGCCGATCGCTTGCAAGTGATCTGGGAGTCGGAGCTGATCCCGCACGCGCAGATCGTCATCCGGCGCGACTACGGTCCCGAGTTCGAGAAGAAGGTGCAGGCCTTCCTGGTCGAGTACGCCCGCGGCAAGGGCCCGCGCGGCGACGGCGAGCGGGCGGTGCTGAAGTCGCTGCATGACCTGGCCGGCTTCGTCGCGGCCGACAACAGCTCGCTGCTGCCGGCCGCCAAGCTGGCCTACCAGTTGGCGCGGCAGAGCGCCATGACGTCGCAGTGGGTCAACGAGGCGGCGCGCCAGGCGCGGCTTCAGCGCATCGAGTCCACCTATGCCGAACAGGTGGCGGCGCTGCGCGCGGCGGCGCCGTGACCGCATGCTGAGATCGGGGATGCTCGCCATCGCGCGTCTGGCGCTGGCGGCCGCGCTGGCCTGGCATGCGATGGCCGGGGCCGAGGGCGTCCGGCCGTCGCCGGCGGCCGAGCTGCGATTCGGCGTGCTGCCGATCGGCGGCGTGGTCGAGTCGCGCGAGAACTGGACACCGCTGCTGGCCGACATGAGCCGCGCGATCGGCTGGCCCGTGACGGTGCATTCGGCCGTCACCTACGAATCCCTGGGCGAGGCCATCCGGCAGCGCCAGGTCGATCTGAGCCTCCTGTCGGCCCAGCTCGCGCTCGACGCCGTCGTCCAGCGGCGCATGAACGTCCTGGCCCAGGTGCGGCGGCACCCCGGCACGCCCGACCACCGGGCCGTGCTGCTGGTGCGCAAGAGCGGTCCGCGCAACACGCTGCAGGACCTGCTTGCCCATCCCGAGCAATGGCGCCTGGCGCGCGGCGACAGCCGGTCGGTGTCGGGCTTCATCCTGCCGCAGGTCCAGTTGTTCCTGCCGAACCGGATCGTGATGGAGACCCGCTTCCAGAGCGAGATCGTCGGCACCCACCAGACCACGGCGCTGGCGGTGGCCAATGGCGATGCCGACGTGGCGACCAACAACACCACCGATTTCGAGCGCTTCCGCGAGCAGTTCCCGGTCGAGGCCGAGCGCCTGCAGGTGATCTGGCGGTCGGAGCCGACGCCACCGGCGCAGTTCGTGGTGCGCGCCGACCTTCCGCCGGAACTGCAGAAGAAGCTGCGCGGCTTCCTGGCCGGCTACGGGCGCGGCCAGGGGCCGCGTGCCGAGGCCCAGCGCGAGGTGCTGAAGGGCCTGCGCGCCTCCCTGGGCTATGTCGCGGCCGACAACAGGGCGCTGCTGCCGGCCGCCACGCTGCAATACCAGCTCGCGAAGCAGAGCGCACTCAATGCGCAATGGGTCAGCGAGGCGGCGCGCCAGGCCCGGCTGCAGCGCATCGAGAGCGCCCATGCGGAGCAGATCGCGGCGTTGCGCGGCGACTGAGGGGGCCCGCCGGCCCTAAGGGACCTGCGGCTGCGCCAGCAGCCAGTCCGGCGGCGTATAGATGTCGGCGAACCGGACCCGCCCGACCGAATAGTGGATCTCGGTGCCCGGCGGCACGCCGATTGCCGGCAGTGCGGACTGCAGCAGCGCCCGCCCGGCGGCGATATCCGAGACGTCGATGTCGACCCGGGTGAAGGCAACCCGGCGTCGGCCGCGGGGCGTCGCTTCGCCCAGCGAGTCGCCCCAGCCGAGCACCGAGCCGATGCCGCGGCCGCGCAGCGCCTCGTCGATGCGTTCCTCGCGCTGGTGCCAGCGGTCGTCCACGTCCTCGACCACCGGGATCTTGACGACCATGAAGTCGCGGCGCCCGTAGCCGGCGTTGTCGGAGGCGGAATCGGTCGGGAGTGCCATGGCGGCCATTTTCCGGCATGCGCTGGCCGGCTTGCGTCGCGGCGTCCGATCCCGTACGCTGGGCCGACGCGCCCAGGCGCCGAGGAGACAGCCCATGCCAAGCCGATCGAACGGCCAGACGGCCGAAATGGAAGCGGTGCGAACCCTGGCGCTCGTCGGCGCCTCCGCCGCCGGCAAGACCTCCCTCGCCGAGGCCCTGCTGCACGAGGCCGGTGCCATCGGCGCCCGCGGCAGCGTCGAACGCGGCACCACCGTGAGCGACCACGACCCCCTCGAGCGCCGCATGCAGCATTCGCTCAATGCCTCGGTGATGCACCTGATGCATGCCGGCACGCGGGTGCACTTCATCGACACGCCGGGCGGGGCCGACTTCCTCGGCCAGAGCCTGCCTCCGTTGGAGGCCGTGGAGACTGCGGCGGTGGTCGTCAACGCCGCCACCGGCATCGAGCCGATGACGCTGCGGATGATGGCCTATGCCGCCGAGCGGCATCTGTCGCGGATGGTCATCGTCAACAAGATCGACACCCAGGGCGTCGACCTGGCCGGCCTGCTGGCGCGGATCCAGGCCGCCTTCGGGCGCGAATGCCTGCCGCTGAACCTGCCGGCCGCCGGCGGCACGCAGGTCATCGACTGCTTCTTCAATCGCGAGGGGCAGTCCGACCTCGGCAGCGTCGAGGACGCGCACCGGGCCCTGGTCGAGCAGGTGGTCGAGGTCGACGCGGCCTTCGTCGACCGCTACCTGTCCGAGGGCGACGTCGATGCCGCCGAGCTGCATGCACCACTCGAGCAGGCCCTGCGCGAAGGCCACCTGATCCCGGTCTGCTTCGTCTCGGCCCGCAGCGGCGCCGGCCTTTCGGAACTGCTCGACGTGGTCGTCAGGCTGCTGCCCGACCCGACCGAGGCCAATCCGCCCGATTTCCTGCTCGGCGAAGGCGCGGCCGCGCAGCCGATGCAGGCCCGGCCCGATCCCTCGCTGCACGTGCTGGCGCATGTCTTCAAGGTCACGGTCGATCCCTACGTGGGCAAGCTCGGGATCTTCCGCGTCCACCAGGGCACGGTCACGCGCGACAGCCAGCTCTATGTCGGCGATGGCCGCAAGCCCTTCAAGGTCGGCCACCTGTTCATGCTCCAGGGCAAGGACCACGTCGAGGTGTCGCGGGCGCTGCCGGGCGACATCGTGGCGGTGGCCAAGGTCGAGGAGATCCACTACGACGCCGTGCTGCACGACGCCGCCGAGGACGACCACGTGCACCTGGCGCCACTGGCCTTTCCGGTGCCGGTGCATGGCCTGGCGGTCGAGCCCAAGCGCCACGGCGACGAGCAGCGGGCCTGGGAGATCCTCGGCAAGCTGGTTGCCGAGGACCCCTGCCTGCGCGTCGAGCATGTGGTGGCCACCAACGAGACCATCATCTACGGCCTTGGCGAGCTGCACCTGCGCGTGATGCTCGAGCGCTTGCGCGAGGTCTACCGCTTCGACGTCGACACCCGGCCGCCGCGCATCGCCTACCGAGAGACCGTGACTGCCCCGGCCGAGGGCCACCACCGCCACAAGAAGCAGACCGGCGGCGCCGGCCAGTTCGGCGAGGTCTTCCTGCGCATCGAGCCGCTGGCGCGCGGCGGCGGCTTCGAGTTCGCCGACGAGGTCAAGGGAGGGGCGATCCCGGGCCAGTTCATCCCGGCGGTCGAGAAGGGCGTGCGCGAAGTGCTGCTCTCGGGCGCCATCGCCGGCTATCCGGTGGTCGATATCCGCGTGGTGGTGCACGACGGCAAGCACCACAGCGTCGACAGCAAGGACATCGCCTTCGCGACCGCCGGGCGCAAGGCCTTCATGGCCGCGATCCGGGCGGCGCGGCCGATCGTGCTGGAGCCGATCGTGCAGATCGAGATCGCCGCGCCCGACCATGCGATCGGCGACGTCACCGGCGACCTGTCCTCGCGCCGCGGGCTGGTCACGGGCACCGCGAATGGCGGTGCCGGCACGGTGCTGGTCCGCGGCCAGGTGCCGATGTCGGAACTCGCCAGCTACCAGTCGCGGCTGAACGCCATGACCAGCGGCCAGGGCCGCTACACCATCGCGCTGTCGCACTACGAGGCGGTGCCGCCAGCCACCCAGCAGACGCTCATGGGTCAGTACCGGGTTCGCGACGATGAATGATGAAGCCCCCACGCTCCCCCACTGCGTGTGGGTCGCTGCCTCCCGGGGGGGCCGCAGGCCGCCGCCGATGGCGCTGCCGTCAGGTAGAGCCCGCGCCAGCGCGGCGCCCGCGCGCCCCTTGGCGCGGCGAACAGGCGCAGCGCCAGCAGCTGCAAGCCGGGCTGCAGGGCCCGCAGCCGTTCCGTGAAGGTGTGAATGGCCAGTCGCCGGACCGGGTCCTCCTCGTCGCGCAGCAGCGCCATGCGCAGGGCATGCAGTTGCATGCCCAGCTCGCCGAAGATGCCGTCGAGCCGGCCGCCGGCATCGATGCCGGCCGGCGCGTTGTCCGCCAGGCGGTGGCCCAGCGCCTGTCCGAGCGTCTCCGCCGGCAGCGCACCGCGCACCGCTGCATAGCCTTCCAGCTGCTCCAGCCCCGTCACCACCAGGTAGACCGGCAACTGGATCCGCAATTGCTCGGCCGCTTCGTCGATCCGCTGGCGCAGCCGCACCGCCAGCGATTCCGTGGCCCCGGTGTCGCCGAGCACCGTGGCGGCCGCGACGCAAGCCACGATGCCATTGAGCGGCAGGTGCTCACGCCGCTCGGCCAGCTCAAGCAGCGCGCGGTACCAGCGGCCGCGCTCACGTGGATCGACCGGATTGCCGAGCGCGGCCGGGCCGCTCGGCGGGCGCGGGCCATGGCCTCCTGAATGCCGACCAGGTCCAGGGGTGCAGGCGGAGCGGCTTCGGCATCGAACGCCGCGATGCGCCGCCGCAGCCGCCGCCGCCTTGCGCTGCGGCCGGACGCCAGCATGAACCACCACAGGGTGAGGAAGGCCAGCAGGCACAGCCCTGTCAGGCTCCAGAAATGCGGCGGCAAGGGAGATGCGGCGATCATTGGGCGCAGGCGCGCGGACTCAGCGCGGCACGGTTTGAAGGAAGACCACCTCGGCGACCACGCGGGCGCCGAATTCGCCGACCGCCAGCGATTCGCGCAAGCGCTGGAGGTAGGCCGAGGCCAGCTCGAAAGGCGGCCGGTCGATCGCCTCGGCGAAAGGCATGGGCGAGGACAGCGCTGTCACCAGCACCGTGCCGAAGGGCGGTGCGGAGAGCCAGCTCGAGGGGATGTCGCGCCCGAGTTCGACGGTTTCGCCGCCGCGCAGGCGCCGCTGCGCCGATCCGGCATTGAGGTGCATCACGGCGCCATCGGCCGTGTAGTAGTCGACCCACAGATAGCCGTCGCGTTGCGCGTTCCTGACCTCGATCCATACCGGGTCGCCCTCCCGCAGCCGGCCTTTCGGTGCCGTGGGCGTCGCGATGGACAGGCCCGGCGCGTTCTCCCGGTTGCGCGCCTGGTAGGGCTTCAGCAGTGCCAGCACTTCGCAGTGCGGCCAGATCCGCAGCTGGAGGTCGAACACGGCGACGGCGGCGTTCACCCCCGGCAGGGCCAGCACCTCGCGCTGCACCCGGGCGATCTCCTCGGCGATCGGGACGAAGCCCTGCACCCGTGCCGCGCCGTCCGGTGTCACCGTGGCGGAGAGGTCCGCGCAGGCATAGGTCTGGAGTTGCTGGTCGATGCGCTGGGCCAGCGTGGGCGGCTCTTCGCGCGGGCCCGCCAGCGTGAACCAGAGCAGGTAGGCGAGCGGGAGCAGCAGCGCCAGCGCGCCGCCGGCGCGCAGCAGGGTGCGTTCGCGCCGCTGCGGGTCGCGCGGCCCGGGCGGATCGGGCAGGCTGTAGGGTTGCGGCGTGATGCGCTCCTGCGCGAGGGCGTCGAGCCAGGCCGGACGCAGCGCGAGCTGCTCGCCGTGCAGGGCCTTGAGCTTGCCGAGCTCGCCGCTGTCGCCGCTCTCGAAGTAGTACTGGCCCTTGAATCCGAGCGCCAGCGCGTGCCAGAACACCTCGCGGACCTCGTCGTCGCCGGCCGCCAGGGCCGACAAGTGGTGGAAGAACTCGGTGTGCGCGTTGTTGGAATTGAACAGCTGCCGCTGCAGCGGCGCCCCCTCGCCGGCCTTGCAGTCGGGGTGCCGCGCCAGGATCTCGTCGATCCAGGCGACCATCGCGAACCGAGCCGATTCGATCGCCGAGGCCGGGCGGCCGAGCGCCCGGGCCGCTTCCCGGGCATCTTCGAGCAGGCGGAGCGCCTCCTGCCGGGCCGTCTCGCAGTCGGGTTCGGCCCGGCCCGCGGCGACCGATGCATCCAGCCCGAGTCCGAACGCGATCAGCCTGGAAAAGCAATCGAGCAGGCGAGCCATTCAGCGCTCGCGGCTAGGCGTTGCGGGGGATCGGAGTCTGGCTGCTGCGCCTGTGTCGTTGGCACATGCCCACGTTCCCGGTCGATTTTGGATGTGGATCATTGTTTCATCGACGCAAGCGGGCACCATACCGCTTGGGAGCTATGTCGTTCGGGGAGCGAAATCCGCCTTGATGCGCGTCTCGTTCGCCGTTATCGTCGGCCTGCCTGAATTTATCCATGACGCTGGGGAAAGCCATGAAAATCCTGATCGCCGACGACCACCGGCTCGTCATCGAGGCGGTCAAGGCCAAGTTGTCCGAGCTCGAGCCCGGCATCGACTTCGTCCTGGCCATGAGCGTCGACGAGTTGCTCACCCGTGCCTCCGACGACCTCGATCTGGCCGTGATCGACCTCAACATGCCCGGTGCCGAAGGCCAGGCCCACATCGACGAGATCCGCCGCCGCCATCCCGCCGTGCCGGTCATCGTGCTCTCGGGCTACGAAGATCCCGCCGTGATGCGCAGCGCGCTCGAGCGCGGCGTGCTGGGCTTCATTCCCAAGGCCTATTCGCCGGAGGTGATGCTGTCGGCGGTGCGCCTGGTGCTGGCGGGCGGGGTCTACGTGCCCCCCATGATGCTGTCGTCGCTGCCGCCCGGCGTGGTCGCCGGAATCCCGGGCGCCGGCGCGGTCGGCGAGGGGGGGCCGCGCGGCTCGTCCGCGGCCGCCGCGCAGACGCTCGAGCACCTGCGCAACGTGCTGACCGAGCGCCAGGTCGAAGTGCTGCAGCTGCTGTCGCAGGGCAAGCCCAACAAGCTGATCGGACGTGCGCTCGGCATCAGCGAAGGCACGGTCAAGATCCACCTGGCGGCGATCTTCCGCGCGCTCAATGTACGCAACCGCACCGAGGCGGTGGTCGCGGCGCAGACCGTGACCGAAGCCTAAGGACTAGGGCCTGTTCACACCATTTCCGGAGATCGCGTTGCCCGGCCAAGGGGCTGGATGCAAGGCGCGCGTGCGCAGCAAGGCTTTCGCCTTGCAAGCGCGGGCAACGCCGCAGACGGCCCCTTGGCCGGGCAACCCGCAGGGAAGGCATGCCCGGACAGGCCACTCGGCGTTGCACTCCTTGCATGTGCCAACGTACATGCGGCGTCGCGCGCCTTGATTGGCCYGTCCGGGCATGCCTTCGCGACTCCGGAAATGGTGTGAACAGGCCCTAACCCCCAGCCGGCTCAGGCCGCGTATTTTTTCTCCAGCGCGTCCAGCGCCGGCTTGCCGACCAGGCGCTGGCGCTCCGCGAAGCTGACGACCAGCGCCGGGTCCTCGTCGATGCGCCGGGTGGTGCGCAGCACGTTCAGCGCCTTCTGCATGCCGGCCACCGCGCCCTGCAGCGCCGCGTTGGCGTAGAGCACGATGCCGTAGCCGAGTCCGGCCAGCTCGGCGGCGCCGGTGATCGGCGTCTTGCCGCCGATCACCATGTTCATGAGCTGCGGCCTCGCAAGCCGTTGCGGCAGCGCGCGGATCTGCTCGGCGGTGGTCACAGCTTCGACGAACAGGATGTCGGCACCGGCTTCGCTGAGCTTCTGTGCCCGCTCGACCGCGGCCTCGAAGCCCAAGGTCGCACAGGCATCGGTGCGGGCCAGGATCAGCAGGTCCGGGTCGGTGCGGGCATCGACCGCGGCCTTGATCTTCCCCACGGCCTCGTCGGTGCCGATCACCTCCTTGCCGGCGAAGTGGCCGCAGCGCTTGGGCGCCACCTGGTCCTCGAACTGGATGCAGTCGGCGCCGGCACGCTCCAGCACGCGCACCGTGTGCCGCACGTTGAGCGCATTGCCGAAGCCGGTGTCGGCATCGACGATCAGCGGCAACTGAACGGCATCGCGGATGCGCGCCGTGTGGTCGGCGATCTCGTGCAGCCCCATGAAGCCCTGGTCGGGCAGGCCGAGCCACATGTTGGTGACGCCGGCGCCGGTGACGTAGATCGCCTCGAAACCGAGGTCCTCGACCACCCGCGCCGACAGCGCGTTGAAGGCGCCGGGCACCAGCACGCCGCGGCGTGCCTCGGCCAGCGCGCGCAAGGTTTTTCGTGTGCTTTGAGCCATGTCAGATCACGTAGAGCCCGAGGTATTCGTTGACCGGCATGGACTCGAGCGCCCCCGGGTCGAGCGACACCGCGAGGATCGCGTCCTGCTGCTTCTTCGGGAAGCGGCGCGCGAGGTTGGTGCGGAACTTGGCCTCGAGCAGCGGGATGCCTTCGGCGCGGCGGCGCTGGTGGCCGATCGGGTATTCGACCGCGACTTCGGCGAGCCGGCTGCCGTCCTTGAATTCGACCGTGAGCGCATTCGCGATGCTGCGCTTCTCCGGGTCGTGGTAGTCCTGCGTGTAGCGCGGGTCCTCGACGCAATGGATCTTCGCCCGCAAGGCGTCGATGCGAGGGTCGGCCGCCACGCCGTCCTCGTAGTCGGAGGCCTTCAGATGGCCGAAGATCAGCGGCACCGCCACCATGTACTGGATGCAATGGTCGCGGTCGGCCTCGTTGTTCAGCGGGCCCTGCTTGTCGATGATGCGGATGCAGGCCTCGTGCGTGCGGATGGTGATCTTCTCGATGTCCTCCACCGTCTTGCCGGCCGCGTTCAGCTGCCGGTGCAGCGCGACCGCCGCCTCGACCGCGGTCTGGCTGTGGAACTCGGCCGGGAAGCTGATCTTGAACAGCACGTTCTCCGACACATAGCTGCCGTACGGCCGCTGGAAGCGGAAGGGCTGGCCCTTGAAGAGCACGTCGTAGAAGCCCCAGGTCTTCGCGGTCAAGGCCGAGGGGTAGCCCATCTCGCCGGTCTGCGCGATCAGCGCCAGCCGCACGGCGCGGCTGGTGGCGTCGCCGGCCGCCCAGCTCTTGCGGCTGCCGGCGTTCGGGGCGTGGCGGTAGGTGCGCAGCGACTGGCCGTCGACCCAGGCCAGCGACACCGCGGCCAGGGTCTCGTCGCGCGTCAGGCCCAGCAGTTGCGACACCACGGCGGTCGATGCCACCTTGACCAGCAGCACGTGGTCGAGGCCGACCTTGTTGAAGGAGTTCTCGAGCGCGATCACGCCCTGGATCTCGTGCGCCTTGACGATCGCGGTCAGCACGTCGCGCATCAGGAGCGGCTTGCGGCCCGCTGCAATCGCGCTGCGGCTCGCCCAGTCGGCGACGGCGAGGATGCCGCCGAGATTGTCGCTGGGATGGCCCCATTCGGCCGCCAGCCAGGTGTCGTTGAAGTCCAGCCAGCGAATGAGGGCGCCGATGTCGAAGGCCGCCTGCACCGGGTCGAGCTGGAACTGCGTGCCCGGCACCCGGGCGCCGTTCGGCACCACGGTGCCCTTGACGACCGGGCCGAGCAGCTTGCAGGCCGCCGGGTACGCCAGCGCCTCCAAGCCGCAGCCCAGGGTGTCGATCAGGATGTGGCGGGCGGTGTCGAGGGCCAGCCGGGATTCGACCTCGTAGCCGAGGGCGTAGTCGACGATGTCGACGATGACGGAGTCCCAGTCGGGGCGGACGTTGCTGATGTGTGCGGACATTCGGGTGGTGAAGAAGCGGGGAGAGGAGAGGGAAGGGAAAGCAACAGGCGTCGGGGCTATCGGCGCTGCGCCATGGGGACGTACGCGAGATCCTCGGGGCCGGTGTAGTTCGCGCTCGGCCGGATGATCTTGTTGTCGAGGCGCTGCTCGATGATGTGGGCCGCCCAGCCCGAGGTGCGTGCGACCACGAACAGCGGCGTGAACATCGCGGTCGGCACGCCCATCATGTGGTAGCTCACGGCGCTGAACCAGTCGAGGTTGGGGAACATCTTCTTGGCGTCCCACATGGCGTCTTCGAGACGCTCCGCGATGTCGAACATCTTGGTCGAGCCCGCCGCGAGCGACAGCGACTTCGCGACGGCCTTGATGACCTCGTTGCGCGGATCGCTCACCGTGTAGACCGGGTGGCCGAAACCGATCACCACCTCCCTGGCTTCGACCCGCCGGCGGATGTCGGCCTCGGCCTCGTCGGGCGAGTCGTAGCGCTTCTGGATCTCGAAGGCCACCTCGTTGGCGCCGCCGTGCTTCGGCCCGCGCAGCGCGCCGATCGCGCCGGTGATCGCGGAGTAGACATCGGCGCCGGTGCCCGCCACCACGCGGGCGGCGAAGGTGCTGGCGTTGAACTCGTGTTCCGCATAGAGGTTGAGCGAGGTGTGCATCGCGCGCTCCCAGGCGGGCGAGGGCTTGGCGCCGTGCAGCAGGTGCAGGAAGTGCGCGCCGATCGAGTCGTCGTCGGTTTCGACCTCGATGCGCCGGCCCTGCGTCGACCAGTGGTACCAGTACAGCAGCATCGATCCGAGCGAGGCCATCAGGCGGTCGGCGATGTCGCGCGCGCCGGGCACGTTGTGGTCGTCCTTCTCGGGCAGCATGCAGCCCAGGGTCGAGACGCCGGTGCGCATCACGTCCATCGGGTGCGCGCTCGCGGGCAATTGCTCGAGCGCTTCCTTGAGGCCCGCGGGCAGGCCGCGCAGGGCCTGGAGCCGGCGCTTGTAGGCCCGCAGTTCGGCTTCGGTCGGCAGCTTGCCGTGGACCAGCAGGTGGGCGATCTCCTCGAACTCGCAGACCTCGGCGATGTCCAGGATGTCGTAGCCGCGATAGTGCAGGTCGTTGCCGGTGCGCCCGACGCTGCACAGCGCGGTGTTGCCGGCGGTGACGCCGGAAAGCGCGACGGATTTCTTTGGCTTGAAGCCGGTGGGAGAAGCAAGCGTGTTCATGGTTCGCAATCTACGCAATTGAAGATCCATAATGAAGGACTGAATTGGCGAAAGGATGCGAATGGAAATGCACTGGTTTGCGAAGTTTGCGAAATTATTGGGTCCGGCCTGATGCGCAAGACCTTCATGGGCGTTCGCCTGCGCAAGCTCCGGGGCGAGCGCGGCCTGAGCCAGGTGGCGCTGGCCCATGCGCTGGGCCTGTCGCCCAGCTACCTGAACCAGATCGAGCAGAACCAGCGGCCGCTGACCGTCGCCGTGCTGCTCAGGATCAGCCGTGCGCTCGGTGTCGACGTGCAGCAGTTCTCGGAGGACGAGGAGGCGCGGCTGGTGGCCGACCTGCGCGAAGCGCTCGCCGACAACCCGGGTGGCGAGGCGGTGTCGCTGCCCGAACTGCGGGAGGTCGCCGCGCAGATGCCGGCCGTCGGCCGTGCGCTGCTGGCGCTGCATCGGCGCCACCAGGAGGCGATGGAGCGGCTGGAGGCCATGGCGGCCGAGCTCGGCGACGGCCGCGGCGATCTCGCGGGCGCGCGTCCGATGCCCTTCGAGCGGGTGCGCGACTTCTTCTTTGCCCACCAGAACCATTTCGACCCGCTCGACGTCGCCGCCGAAGGGCTGGCTTCGGAGGCGCGCGGCCACGGCGGACCGCTGGGCGAATGGCTGCAGCAGCGGCTCATGAAGCGGCACGGCGTGCGCGTCGTTCCGGCCGACCAGGAGCCCGCGGACAGCCAGCGGCGCTACGACCCCGCGCACCGCGTGCTGCGCCTGTCGACCGGTCTCGAGGCCGGCCAGCAGGCCTTCCAGCTGGCCACGCAGCTGGCCCTGCTCGAGCAGACCGCCCTGATCGAATCGCTGCTCGAAGGCGCGGGCTTCGCCGACGCGCCGGCGCACGGTCTGGCCCGCATCGGCCTGGCCAACTACTTCGCGGGCGCCCTGCTGCTGCCCTATGGCCTCTTCCTCGAGGCGGCCGAGACCTTGCGCTACGACATCGACCAGCTCGCGCGCCGCTTCGGCGTCGGCTTCGAGACCATCTGCCACCGGCTCAGCACGCTGCAGCGGCCGCAGGCGCCCGGCGTGCCCTTCTTCTTCATCCGCGTCGACCGGGCCGGCAACATCTCCAAGCGCCAGTCGGCGACGCACTTCCACTTCTCGAAGACCGGCGGCACCTGCCCGCTGTGGAATGTCTACGAGGCCTTCGCGCAGCCCGGGCGCGTCCTGCCGCAGCTCGCGCGCATGCCCGACGGGCGGGCCTACCTCTGGATCGCGCGCACCGTGTCGCACGGGCAGCGCGGCTTCGGCTCGCCGAGCAAGACCTTCTCGATCGGCCTCGGCTGCGACATCCGCTATGCGCCGCGGCTGGTGTATTCGAAAGGCCTCGACCTCAAGGACCCGGAGGTGCCGACGCCGATCGGCATGGGCTGCAAGGTCTGCGAGCGCGTCGCCTGCCCGCAGCGCGCCTTCCCGTTCATCGGCCGGCCGCTGGACGTGAACGAGAACGAGAGCCGCTTCACGCCGTATGCAGTGGCGCACGAGAAGCCGGCGGGCTGAGAGCCCCCACGCTCCCTCACTTCGTGTAGTCGCTGCCCCCCAAGGGGGCCGCAGGCCGCTTGGGGCGGCCCGGCGCCGGCCTGAGTTCGCCGCGCAGGATCCGCGCCGCGGCCACCATGTTGGCGAGCGCCGCCTCGGTTTCCGCCCAGCCGCGCGTCTTCAGGCCGCAATCCGGGTTGATCCAGAGCCTTTCCGCCGGCACCACCGCGGCCGCCTTGCGCATCAATCGCACCATCTCGTCGGTGCCCGGGATGCGCGGCGAGTGGATGTCGTAGACGCCGGGGCCGATCTCGTTCGGGTAGTCGAAGTCGCCGAAGCCGCGCAGCAGATCCATGTCGGAGCGGCTGGTCTCGATGGTGATCACGTCGGCATCCATGGCCGCGATCTCCGGCAGGATGTCGTTGAATTCCGAATAGCACATGTGGGTGTGGATCTGGGTCCGGTCGGCCACGCCCGAGGCGCTGATGCGGAACGACCGGGTCGCGCCTTCGAGGTAGTTCTTCCAGCCCGCGCGCCGCAGCGGCAGCCCTTCGCGGATCGCCGGCTCGTCGATCTGGATGATGCCGATGCCGGCCCGTTCGAGGTCCACCACCTCGTCGCGGATCGCCCAGGCGATCTGCTCGGTCGTGACGCTGCGCGGCTGGTCGTCGCGCACGAAGGACCACTGCAGGATCGTGACCGGGCCGGTCAGCATGCCCTTCATCGGCCGCTGCGTGAGGCTTTGCGCATAGGCGGTCCATTCGACCGTCATCGGCGCCGGCCGGGCGACGTCGCCGAAGATCAGCGGCGGCTTGACGCAGCGCGAACCGTAGGACTGCACCCAGCCGTTGGCCGTGAACGCAAAGCCGTCGAGCTGCTCGCCGAAGTACTCGACCATGTCGTTGCGCTCGGCCTCGCCATGCACCAGCACGTCGATGCCGAGCGCTTCCTGCTTGCGCACCGCGAGCGCGATCTCGTCCTGCATCTTCTCGCGGTAGCCGGCGGCATCGAGTTCGCCGCGCTTGAAGGCGGCGCGCGCCGCGCGGATGGCGGGGGTCTGCGGGAACGAGCCGATGGTCGTGGTGGGCAGGGGCGGCAAGGCGAAGCGGGCGCGCTGCTCGGCCTGGCGCTGCCTGAACGCGGACCGGCGGCGGTCGGCGCTGTACACGCTGCGCGCCAGGCGCAATGCGACATCGGCGCGGTGCACGCGCGGGCTGGCGCGGCGCGCCGCCACGGCCTTGCGGGCCGCGACCAGTTCGCCTTCGACCGCGGCCTCCTCGCCGTCCAGCGCGGCGCGCAGCACCCGCAGTTCGTCGAGCTTCTCGATCGCGAAGGCCAGCCAGGACTTGATCTCGGCATCGCGCTTCGTTTCCGCCGCGAGGCTGAAGGGCACGTGCAGCAGCGAGCATGACGGCGCGATCCAGAGTTCGCCGCGGTGCTTGTCGGCCACCGGCTTCAGCCGCGCCAGCGCGGCGTCCGGATCGGTGCGCCAGATGTTGCGGCCATCGACGATGCCGACCGAGAGCACCTTGTGCGCGGGCAGCCAGTCGGCCACGCCGACCAGCTCGTCGGGGGCGCGCACCGCGTCCACGTGCAGGCCCGCGACCGGCAGCTGGCAGGCCAGCCGGAGGTTCTCGGCCAGCGGCGAGAAGTAGGTGGCGAGCAGCAGCTTCGGCGCGCTGCGCGCGAGCTGCCAGTAGCTGCGCTCGAAGGCATTGCGCCAGGCGTCGGGCAGGTCGAGGCCGAGGATCGGCTCGTCGACCTGAACCCATTCGACGCCCATCGCCTTGAGGCGCGCCAGCACCTGCTCGTACACCGGCAGCAGCGCATCGAGCAGCGAGAAGCGGTCGAAGCCGGCCTGCTTCTCCTTGCCCAGCCAGAGGAAGCTCAGCGGCCCGAGCAGCACCGCCTTGACCTGGTGGCCGAACTTCTGTGCCTGGGCCACCTCGTCGAACAGCCGCACCGAGGAGAGGCCGAAGCGGGTGTGGGGCGAGAACTCGGGCACCAGGTAGTGGTAGTTGGTGTCGAACCACTTGGTCATCTCCAGCGCGAAGCTGCCGGGGTTGCCATGCGCGCAGCCTTCGTGGCCGGCCTCGCTGGCGACGCCGCGCGCCATCGTGAAGTAGCGCGCCAGCTCGGGCGCGTCGCCGGGGAACGCGAAGCGCGGCGGCTCGCAGCCCAGCAGCTGGATGTGGTTGGCCACGTGGTCGTAGAAGGCGAAGTCGCCGACGGTCACGAAGTCGAGGCCGGCATCGCGCTGGGCCTGCCAATGACGGGCGCGCAGTTCGGCGCCGGTGGCTTCGAGGGTCGCGGCGTCGATCTCGCCGTGCCAGTGCTTTTCGAGCGCGAACTTGAGCTCGCGGTGGGCGCCCATGCGCGGGAATCCGAGGGTGTGGGTACGTGTCATCCGGCGATGATCCCAAGGGTGGCGATATGATTCAAACGAAACATTTTGCCGCTCAACGTGAGCGAAATTCATGCAATCATCCGTTCTCGAAATCCGCCACTTCCGCACGCTGGCCGCGCTGCGCGATACCGGCAGCCTGGTGCGGGCGGCGCAGCTGCTGAACCTCACGCAGTCGGCGCTGTCGCACCAGATCAAGTTGCTGGAGGATCACTTCGGCCTGGCGCTGTTCGAGCGCAAGTCGGTGCCGCCGCAGTTCAGCGTGGCCGGCATGCGCCTGCTCGAACTGGCCGACAAGGTGCTGCCGCTGATCGGCGAGGCCGAGCGCGACCTGGCGCGCTTGTCGCTCGGGCGCGCCGGCCAGCTGCGCATCGTGGTCGAGTGCCATACCTGCTTCGACTGGCTGATGCCGGCGATGGATGCTTTCCGCCAGCGCTGGCCCGAGATCGAGCTCGACATCGTCTCGGGCTTCCATCCCGACCCGATCGCGCTGGTGCTGCAGGACCGGGCCGAAGTCGCGATCGTCTCCGAGCAGGACCCGGCCGAGCGCGTCGACTACCACCCGCTGTTCCGCTTCGAGATCATGGCGCTGCTGGCCAACGACCATCCGCTCACCGCGAAGTCCCATCTCACGGCGCGGCACTTCGCCGACCAGACGCTGATCACCTACCCGGTGCCCGACGACATGCTGGATCTGGTGCGGCAGGTGCTGCAGCCGGCTGGGGTCGAGCCGGCCCGGCGGCGCACCACCGAGCTCACGGTGGCGATGCTGCAACTGGTGGCGAGCGGGCGCGGCATCGCGACGCTGCCGCTGTGGGCGGTGCAGGGCTACCTCGACCGCGGCTATGTCACGGCGCGGCCGGTCGGCAAGAAGGGGCTCACCGGCGAACTGCACATGGCCTGCACCGCCGCGACCTCGAAGCAGGCCTGGCTGGGCGATTTCGTGCAGATCACGCGCGAAAGCTGCTTCAAGAGTCTGCCCGGAATCGAATTGCTCTAAGGCCCGGCGGCGGCTTGGCCGCGCGCCCTATGATTCGTCGCGTGAATTCCCCAAGCATCGACCTGTCCCTCTTCGACGCCGCGATCGTCGACCTCGACGGCACGATGGTCGACACGCTCGGTGACTTCGTCGTCGCCCTGAACCTCATGCTGGCCGACCTGGCGCTGCCGCGCGTCGATGCGCCGACCGTCGAGACCCTGGTCGGCAAGGGGTCCGAGCATCTGATCCAGTCGGTGCTGCGCCACGTCGGCGCCGAAGCGGCGCTCTACGAGCGCGCCTGGTCGCGCTATCAGCACCATTACCTGGCGATCAACGGCCAGCACGCCAGCGTCTACGCCGGTGTGGCCGAAGGGCTTTCGGCCTTGCGTGCACGCGGCCTGCGCCTGGCCTGCCTGACCAACAAGCCGACCGATTTCGCGCGGCCGCTGCTGGCCGCCAAGGGCCTCGACAGCTACTTCGGGCAGGTCTTCGGCGGCGATGCCTTCGAGCGCAAGAAGCCCGACCCGCTGCCGTTGCTCAAGACTTGCGAGGCGCTGGGCACCTTGCCGGGGCGCACCCTGATGGTCGGTGACTCGAGCAACGACGCCAAGGCCGCGCGCGCCGCCGGTTGCCCCGTGGTGCTGGTCAGCTACGGCTACAACCACGGCGAGCCGGTGCGCGGCGTCGACGCCGACGGCTTCGTCGACTCGCTGCTCGAACTGAGCGCTCAGGTCTTGCCGAGCAAGGCGTCTTTCAGCTTGTAGTCGGCCGGCGTCGGCCCGATCCAGATCCGCAGCAGCGCATTGAAGAAGGCCTGCTCCTTGATCGGCTCGCCCTGCGGCACGCCGCGCACCGTGACCAGGCTGCCGCTGCCCGGGATCCAGTCGACCGTGAAGCCGTCGCCCGCCTTCAGCTGCTTCTGGTCGGCGAACATCTGGCCCATGCGCAGCAGGCCCGGAATCAGCTGCGACATCTCGCTCTTGGGCGAGTTGTCCTCGACCCCGCGCGTGAACAGCTTGCCGAGCTCGTTGGCATCGATGTCGCGCAGCATGGTGATGGTCACGCGCTTGGGGCCGGGGGCCGCCAGCACCTCTTCGGCGGTGTCGGTCTTCTTGCCCAGATAGAGCCCGGCGGTGTAGACCTTGAACACCGCCTTGTAGCGAACGCCGGCGCCATTGAGCAGCAGCTTGCTGCCGCGCAGGTCGATCGTGTCGTCGAGCTTCACGCCCGCGACGTCGACCTGGGCGGCCGATGCCGCGATCGATGCGAGGGCAAGGGTGGACAGCGCGAGCATGCGCCGCAGGTCGAAGGAAGGCATCAGAGGTCTCCGTGGGCCGCAAGAATTTTTAAAGAACGCCAATGTATCTTTTTGTATGTGGCTTGTCCCTGGGCTAAACTCCCGATTCCATGTTCATTCATCACGTCACTCAGACAGGTCAAGGCAGCCGGGGAGCCTGGCCTTGGCGCACGCCATCGTCGTTGCCTGTTTGATTGCACGGCGCACGCCGTGCGCCCGCGGCCTTCAGTCCCTCTGAACCGGCCAACCTGAATGACCCCGCCAGCGACCATCGAAGCGTCTGCTGGCCGACGGAGACCCCACCCGTGATCACCGAACTCGAATTCAAGAGCCTCAGCGCGCAGGGCTACAACCGCATTCCGCTGATGGTCGAGGCCTTTGCCGACCTCGAAACGCCTCTGTCCCTCTACCTCAAACTGGCCTACACCAAGGACAGCGGCAAGCACAGCTTCCTGCTCGAATCGGTGGTCGGCGGTGAGCGCTTCGGCCGCTACAGCTTCATCGGCCTGCCGGCGCGCACGCTGCTGCGGTCCAGCGGCTTCGGCGCCGATGCGCTGACCGAGGTTGTAACGGACGGCAAAGTCGTGGAAAAAGCCCATGGCAACCCGCTCGATTTCGTTGCGGCCTACCAACAGCGCTTCAAGGTGGCGCTGCGTCCGGGCCTGCCGCGCTTCTGCGGCGGGCTGGCCGGCTACTTCGGCTACGACACCGTGCGCCACATCGAGAAGAAGCTCGAAAAAAGCTGCCCGCCCGACACCCTGGGCTGCCCCGACATCCTGCTGCTGCAGTGCGAAGAGCTGGCGGTGATCGACAACCTCTCGGGCAAGCTCTACCTGATCGTCTATGCCGACCCGGCCCAGCCCGAGGCCTACGCCAACGCCAAGCGCCGGCTGCGCGAGCTGCGCGACCAGCTCAAGTACTCGGTCAGCGCGCCACGGGTGTTGCCGAGCCAGGCGCATCCGGCGCAGCGCAGCTTCGCCAAGGCCGACTACCTGGCCGCGGTCGAGCGCGCCAAGGAACTGATCGCGGCCGGCGACTTCATGCAGGTGCAGGTCGGCCAGCGCATCAGCAAGCGCTACACCGAGTCGCCGCTGTCGCTCTACCGGGCGCTGCGCTCGCTCAATCCGTCGCCCTACATGTACTACTACCACCTGGGTGATTTCCACGTCGTCGGCGCCTCGCCCGAGATCCTGGTGCGGCAGGAGCACACCGGCGAGGGCGAGCAGAAGATCACCATCCGCCCGCTGGCCGGCACGCGGCCGCGCGGCGCCTCGCCCGAGCTCGACCGCGCGGCCGAGGTCGAGCTGATCAACGACCCCAAGGAGCGCGCCGAGCACGTGATGCTGATCGACCTGGCGCGCAACGACATCGGCCGCATCGCCAAGACCGGCACGGTGAAGGTGACCGAGGCCTTCGCGGTCGAGCGCTACAGCCACGTGATGCACATCGTGAGCAACGTCGAGGGCACGCTGAAGGACGGCATGACCGCGATCGACGTGCTCAAGGCCACCTTCCCGGCCGGCACGCTCACGGGCGCGCCCAAGGTGCACGCGATGGAGCTCATCGACCAGCTCGAGCCGACCAAGCGCGGCCTCTACGGCGGCGCCTGCGGCTACATCAGCTACGCCGGCGACATGGACGTCGCGATCGCGATCCGCACCGGCATCGTCAAGGACCAGATGCTGCACGTGCAGGCCGCGGCCGGCGTGGTCGCCGACTCGGTGCCCGAGCTCGAATGGAAAGAGACCGAAGCCAAGGCGCGGGCGCTGCTGCGCGCCGCCGAGCTGGTCGAGGAGGGCCTGGAATGAGCGCCGCGCCGGGCCGCCCCAAGCCAGCTCGCGCCCCCTCGGGGGGCAGCGCAGCACACGAAGTGGCAAGCGAGGGGGCACTATGAGCACCGAAGACAACAACAACAACGACTTCTCGCACGAGATCATCGGCGCCGCCGTCGAGGTGCAGCGGGTGCTCGGCACCGGCCTGCCCGAGGCCGTGTACGCCGCCGCGCTCGAAATCGAGCTGGCCGAGCGCGAGATCGGTTTCCAGCGCAACGTGCCGGTGGCGGCCAGCTACAAGGGTCGCTCGCTCGGCGAGGTCTGCCGTGCCGCCTTCGTGGTCGAGCAGTCGGTGGTGGTCGAGCTCAAGGCGGTCGATGCGCTGACCGACCTGCACCGCGCGCAGGCCCAGGCGGCCGTGCGCCTGTCGGGGCTCCGGCTGGGCCTCTTGATCAACTTCAACGTGTTCCCGGTGGTGAAGGGCGTGCACCGGATCGGAGTCAAGCCATGAAGCTCCTGATGATCGACAACTACGACAGCTTCACCTACAACCTGGTGCAGTATTTCGGCGAGCTCGGCGCCGAGGTCGAGGTCCATCGCAACGACGAGATCACGCTCGAGGGCCTGCAGGAGCGGATCGCCGGCGGCGTCGACCGGCTGGTGGTCTCGCCGGGCCCGTGCTCGCCGGCCGAAGCCGGCGTCTCGGTGGCGGCGATCCAGGCCTTCGCAGGCCGGCTGCCGATCCTCGGCGTCTGCCTCGGGCACCAGGCGATCGGCGCCGCCTTCGGCGGCAGGATCATCCGCGCCCAGCAGCTGATGCACGGCAAGGTCAGCGAGATCACGACCACGCGCGAGGGCGTCTTCGCCGGCCTGCCCGGGAAGTTCAGCGTCAACCGCTACCACTCGCTGGCGATCGAGCGCGCCTCCTGCCCCGAAGCCCTGGCGCTCACCGCCTGGACCGACGACGGTGAGATCATGGGTGTGCGCCACACCGGCTTCGAACATGCGGTGCGTATCGAAGGCGTGCAGTTCCACCCCGAGTCGATTCTTACGGAGCATGGCCACGCGATGCTCAAGAACTTTCTGGAGTGATCCGATGAGCAACTCTTCATCGCGAGCCGTGGTCGACCTGCGCAGCGACACCGTGACCCAGCCGACCGACGCCATGCGCGCCGCCATGCTCGCGGCGCCGCTCGGCGACGACGTGTTCGCCGACGACCCGAGCGTCAACGCGCTGCAGCGGCAGATTGCCGAACTGCTGGGCTTCGAGGCGGCGCTGTTCGTGCCCACCGGCACGCAGAGCAACCTCTGCGCCATCCTCGCGCACTGCCAGCGCGGCGACGAGTACATCGTCGGCCAGCAGGCGCACTGCTACCGCTGGGAAGGCGGCGGCGCGGCGGTGTTCGGCAGCGTGCAGCCGCAGCCGCTCGACCACCAGCCCGACGGCTCGCTGGCGCTCGACGCGATCGAGGCCGCCATCAAGCCCGACGATGCCCATTTCGCGCGCACCCGGCTGCTGGCGCTGGAGAACACGCTCGGCGGCAAGCTGCTGCCGTTCGCCTATGTGGCGCAGGCCACGCAGCTCGCGCAGCGCCGGGGCCTGGCGCGCCACCTCGATGGCGCCCGGCTCTTCAACGCCGCCACCGCCCAGGCGGCGGCGCTCGGCACCGCCGTGCGCGACGAGGCGCGGCGCATCGCCGGCTGCTTCGACAGCGTGTCGGTGTGCTTCAGCAAGGGCCTGGGCGCGCCGGTCGGCTCGGCGCTGTGCGGTTCGCGCGAGTTCATCGCGCGCGCCCACCGCGTGCGCAAGATGGCAGGCGGCGGCATGCGCCAGGCCGGCATGCTGGCCGCGGCCGCTTCCTACGCGCTCGAACGCCACGTCGATCGCCTGGCCGACGACCATGCGCTGGCACAGCGGCTGGCGCAAGGCCTGCAAGGCATCGACGGCCTGCAGGTCGAGGCCCCGCAGACCAATCTGCTGTTCGTCGACCTGACGGGCGAGGCGCGCTCGCGTTCCGGCGAGCTGCTGGCGCACCTGAAGGAACACGGCGTTCTCGCCACCGGCCTCTACCGGCTGCGCTTCGCCACCCATCTCGATGTGGACGCCGGCGGCATCGACCGCGCCATCGGCGCGATCCGGAGCTTCTTCCATGCCTGACGCCCACGCGCTGCTGCTGTTCGTCGCCGCCGGCCTGCTGCTGAACCTGACGCCGGGCCCCGACGTGCTCTACATCGTGAGCCATTCGCTGCGTTCCGGCGTGCGCGCCGGCATCCTCGCGGGCTTGGGCATCACGGCAGGCTGCTTCGTCCACATCGTCGCCGCGGCGCTGGGCCTGAGCGCCTTGATGGCCGCCTCCAGCACCGCCTTCGCCGTCCTCAAGTGGGTCGGCGCGGCCTACCTGCTGTGGGTCGGCGTGCGGATGCTGTTCTCGCGCGCTTCCAGCGCCGCACCGGCGCTCGCGGCGGCGGGCCCGGCGAGCGCGAAGAGCGTGTTCCTTGGCGGCTTCTGGACCAACGCCCTGAACCCCAAGGTGGCGCTGTTCTTCCTGGCCTTCGTGCCGCAGTTCATCGCGCCGGGCACCGACGACAAGGCGCTGGCCTTCTTCCTGCTGGGCGTGCTGTTCAACTTCAACGCGATCTTCGTCAACGTGGCGTGGGCGCTCGCGGCCGGGTGGACCGCGCGCCGCGTCGGCCTCGTGCAGCGCGGCATGCACTGGCTGCAGCGCGGCGCCGGCGCGCTGTTCGTCGGCTTCGGCCTGCGGCTCGCGCTGTCCGATTCACCGCTGGCACCGTCAGCCCCTCACTAGAGAGACAAACACCATGCCCATCACCCCCCAGGAAGCCCTGCAGCGCACCATCGAGCACCGCGAGGTGTTCCACGACGAGATGCTGCACATCGTGCGCCTCATCATGAGCGGCGAATGCTCGCCCGTGATGATGGCGGCGCTGATCACCGGCCTGCGCGTCAAGAAGGAGACCATCGGCGAGATCACCGCCGCGGCGCAGGTGATGCGCGAGGTCTCGACCAAGGTGCCGGTGGCGGACACCACGAACCTGGTCGACATCGTCGGCACGGGCGGCGACGGCTCCCACACCTTCAACATCTCGACCTGCACGATGTTCGTCGCCGCGGCGGCCGGCGCCAAGGTCAGCAAGCACGGCGGGCGCAGCGTCAGCAGCAAGTCCGGCAGCGCCGACGTGCTCGAGTCGCTGGGCATCAACATCAACCTGAAGCCCGAGCAGATCGCGAAATGCATCGCCGACGTCGGCATCGGCTTCATGTTCGCGCCGAACCACCATCCGGCCATGAAGAACGTGGCGCCGGTGCGCAAGGAACTCGGCATCAAGACCATCTTCAATATCCTCGGCCCGCTGACCAATCCGGCCGGCGCGCCCAACATCCTGATGGGCGTGTTCCACCCCGACCTGGTCGGCATCCAGGTGCGCGCGCTGCAGCGCCTCGGCGCCGAGCATGCGCTGGTGGTCTACGGCCGCGACGGCATGGACGAGATCTCGCTTGGCGCCGCTACCATGGTCGGCGAGCTGAAGGGCGGCGAGGTGCGCGAGTACGAGCTGCATCCGGAGGACTTCGGCTTCGCGATGGCGAGCAACCGCAGCCTGCGCGTCGAGACCCCCGAGCAATCGAAGGCGATGCTGCTCGACGTGCTGGACAACCAGCCCGGTCCGGCGCGCGACATCGTCGTGCTGAACGCCGGCGCCGCGCTCTATGCGGCCAATGTCTGCGAATCGATCGCCGCCGGCATCGAGCGGGCGCGTGCCGCGCTCGATTCCGGCGCCGCCAAGGCCAAGCTGGCCGAGCTCGCCGCGGCCACCGCGGCGGCCTGAGGAGAAAGCAAGCATGTCGAACACCCTGGAGAAGATCGTCGCCGTCAAGCGCGAGGAGATCGTCGCGGCCAAGAAGAGAAGCCCGCTCGAGGCCGTGCGCTTCGATGCCGAGAGCCGCGTGCTGACGCGCGACTTCGTCGGCGCGCTGCGCGCCAAGATCGCCGCCGGCGCCGCCGCGGTCATCGCCGAGGTCAAGAAGGCCAGTCCGAGCAAGGGCGTGCTGCGCGCCGATTTCATTCCGGCCGACATCGCCCAGAGCTACGCCGAGGGCGACGGCCAGGTCAGCGCCGCCTGCCTGTCGGTGCTGACCGACCGCCAGTTCTTCCAGGGCGGCGTCGACTACCTGAAGCAGGCGCGGGCCTCCTGCGCGCTGCCGGTGCTGCGCAAGGACTTCATCGTCGATCCCTACCAGGTCTACGAGTCGCGCGCCATGGGCGCCGACGCCATCCTGCTGATCGTCTCCTGCCTCGACGATGCCCAGATGCGCGACTACGAGGCCATCGCGGCCGGGCTCGGCATGGCAGTGCTGGTCGAGGCGCACGACGGCGACGAAGTCGATCGCGCCTTGAAGCTGCGCACGCCGCTGATCGGCGTCAACAACCGCAACCTGCGCACCTTCGAGGTCTCGGTGCAGACCACCCTCGATCTGCTGCCGAGGGTGCCGGCCGATCGCCTGCTGGTGACCGAATCGGGCATCGCGACGCGCGACGAGGTGGCCAGGCTGCGCGCCGCCGGCGTCCACGCCTTCCTGGTCGGCGAGACCTTCATGCGGGCCGACGAGCCGGGCGAGGCGCTGGCCGAGCTGTTCCGATGAGCGCCGCGCCGGCGAACGGGGCCGATCAACTGGCGAGCGCCGACCCGGCCGACTGGCCGGTCGCGCCCGGCTGGCGGCCGCTGGTGGACGAATTCTTCGCCGGTCCGGTCGGCGTGAAGCTGCTCGGATTCCTGCGCGAGCGGCTGGCCGCCGGGGCCGTGATCTTCCCGCCGCGGCCGCTGCGTGCCCTCGAGCTGACGCCGCCCGAGGACGTCCGCGTCGTGATCCTCGGCCAGGACCCGTACCACGGCCGTGGGCAGGCCGAAGGGCTGGCCTTCTCGGTCGCGCCGGGCGTGCCGTTGCCGCCCTCGCTGCGCAACATCTTCAAAGAGCTGGAGCGCGACCTCGGCACCCGCCCGCCGGCCTTTCCGAACCCGGGTGGCAGCCTGGTGAAATGGGCATCGCACGGCGTGCTGCTGCTGAACACCTGCCTCACCGTGGAGGAGGGGCAGGCGGCCAGCCATTCGGGGCGCGGCTGGGAGGTGCTGACCGACGCGGTGATCCGTCATGTGGCGGCCCGCGAACGGCCCGTCGTGTTCATGCTGTGGGGCGCCCATGCGCAGAGCAAGCGCGCGTTGATCGATACAAATAGCCACAAAGTCCTTGTCGCCAACCATCCGTCCCCGTTGTCGGCCTTGCGACCCCCGCTTCCCTTCATCGGCTGCGGCCATTTCGGCCAGGCTCGCGCCTGGCGCGAAGCGGAATCCTTGGGGTCCGGGCAAGAAGGCGCCTGATTTCGTGCGAAAATGTGAGGCTCTCGGGAAAACGGCCCGGGTAGACGGGCTGCGATCGACCGGCTCTGATACTCGTGCTATATTCCGAGGTTCGCCGGAGAGGTGGCCGAGTGGTTAATGGCAGCAGACTGTAAATCTGCCCTCTTACGAGTACGCTGGTTCGAATCCAGCCCTCTCCACCAGCGATGAATGGATTTTGCAGAGCGCTTGACTGTGACCGTTGCGGTGCTTCCCGAGCAAGGGCGGGTGCCACGATGCGGGAGTAGTTCAATGGTAGAACCCTAGCCTTCCAAGCTAATGACGCGGGTTCGATTCCCGTCTCCCGCTCCAGAAGTCCAGGTCGGCGCGAAGCGCAGTGTTTTTGCAGATTTTTGATATCGCCCATTTGGCTCAGTGGTAGAGCACTCCCTTGGTAAGGGAGAGGTCGCGGGTCCGATTCCCGCAATGGGCACCAGTTTTGGGGTTGCAGCCGGCCGGTTGCAACCCCATGTCAGTGTGTTGATCTAGTTATTTTTCGGAGTCGAGAAAATGGCAAAAGGAAAATTCACCCGCACGAAGCCGCACGTCAACGTGGGCACGATCGGTCACGTGGACCATGGCAAGACGACGCTGACGGCGGCGATTGCCACCGTGCTGTCGGCCAAGTTCGGCGGCGAAGCGAAGGCCTATGACCAGATCGACGCGGCTCCGGAAGAAAAGGCGCGCGGCATCACGATCAACACCGCGCACGTCGAGTACGAGACGGCCAACCGCCACTACGCGCACGTCGACT